>PMBT01000014.1 GCA_003153035.1 Opitutia bacterium | reverse complement strand
GACTACCTAACTAGAAAACGCTCTAGGGCGCCCAGCGGCGAGCGGGGAATCCATCCGGTACGCCCCGGGTGACCGGAGAAACTCATCCCTGGGCGCGCTCATTCTCGATTTGCTCCAGAGACTTGCCGGAGGTATCGGGCATGAAGAAGAACCCGACCACGCCACTGATGGCGAGGAACAGGGTCAGGAGGCCGGCGACCGGGCCGATCCCGGCGTGGGCGAGCACTGGCACAAAGAAGCTCCAGATGCCGAGGATGGTCCGGGCGATTCCGAAGGTGAAGCCCTGCGCGGTCCCGCGCAGCATGGTGGGGAAGAGCTCCTGGCTGAAGACCTTGTAGAAAGCCTCGCCGGAGAGGGCGGCGCTGATCGCGAAGAGCACGATGCTCGCGATGATCACGGGAATGGTGAAAGGCAGCACGAGGTAGATTCCGTAGGCGGCAACCTGCATGACGGCACCAATTCCCCACAGGAGCTTGCGTGTCCGATAATTGCGGTCGGAAAACTTCATGAACACCGTGATGGTAACGATCATGGTGATGAGAAAATTTGCGCTGGATAGGCCGACGCTGACTGCCTGGCTGCCGGCGTTGAGCGTGCTGATGATGTAGGGATTGAAGATTCCAGCAGTACCGGCGGCCAGGTTCCAGAAGAGGTAGATCGTGGCGGTCCACACCAGCGCCTTGAGATTCGCCCCGGAGAAGAGCTCGCGCACCTGATGGCGGGCCGCCGTGGCTGATTTCGCCGCTTCCGTCCAGCGGGCCGACTCGGCCAGGCCCCGCCGCAGCGCCCAAGTGACGAGGCTGACCACAAACAGGTGCAGGAAGACAATCCGGATGCCCAGCAGCCCGAGCGGCGCCAGCGCCATGGCCATCCATAATACGATCACCGGTCCGAGACACCAAGCAACCTGCGTGAAGCCGAGCAGCTTGCCGCGCGCCTTCGAGGGTGCGAACTCTCCCACGAGCGCGAGGGAGGTGGGCACGTCCGCGCCGACCGCGAGGCCAACCACGAACGTCCCGAGGAACAGCATTTCCCGGTTCACCGCCAGTCCACTGCACAAAATGCCCGCCGCATAGACGAGAAGGTCGTACTGGTAGATTCGCTTGCGACCGAGTTTATCACCGAGCCATCCGCCGGCGAGCGCGCCAAGGGCACAACCGAGGGCATTCGGTCCGATCGCGGCGAGCACGCCCACCGCCCCGTCGTTGAGACCAAACTTTGCCTTGAATAAGGCCAGTCCTGCGCCGAGCGCGACGATCGAGCCGGCGTCCAGGTAGGACGCCATGCCGGCAAGCGCGGCCCATTTCCATTGCTGGCGGGTGACGGACCCGGTGCCTTCGGCAGGGGCGCCACCGGCCACTTCGTTGCCAGCAGAGCGGAGGTTCGTGTTCGACATGTCGGCGGGGGGTAGTGGGTTCGCAGGCAATCAGACGGCGTCGCGCCGCCGGAGGTTTCGAAGCTTATGTTGAACGCGGAACGGGCTGGCGAGCCGCTTTCACTCAGGCGCGTTTGTTCAGAACCTTGCGCTCGTAGGTCTGGACTTCCGCCAGCCAGCCGGCACCGATCGGCACGTTCTGGCGGCAGCAGTATTCGTCCCACACCGCGGCAAACGGAAGCGTCTTCGCTTCTTCCATCAGGGCGAGGCGACGCGTGTGGTCGCCGGCCGCTTCCGCCGCCCGCAGGGTCTTGGTCGGCTCGAGCAGTGCGACGAGCAGGCATTTGAGTGCGTTGCGCGTGCCGATCGTCCAGGCGGCGACGCGATTGATGCTGGCGTCGAAGTAATCAAGCCCGATGTGCGTGCGACCCAGAAAGCCGCCGCGCACCACTTCCTCCATGATGGCGCGCGTTGGATCGTCGAACAGCACGACGTGGTCGCTGTCCCAGCGCACGCCGCGGCTCACGTGGAGTAGGATCTCCGGCACAAACTGCAGCACCGAGGAGATTTTGTCCGCGAGCGATTCGGTGGGGTGGTAATGGCCGGCGTCGAGACAGTAGAGCTTCTGGTGCTTAACCGCATACCCGAGGTAAAACTCGTGCGAGCCGACGGTGTAGGACTCGACGCCGATNNAGAGCTTGCTCTCGACCGCGTCGAGATTGTGCTTCGGGCTGAGCTTTTCGACGAAGACCTCGTCGAGCGCCTTTTCGAGGCGTTCGCGGGGGGCCTTGCGGTCGGCCGGAAGGTCCTTGTAGCCATCCGGGATCCAGACGTTCGTCACGCAGGTTTTGCCGAGCTGTTTGCCGATCGCAGCGCCGATGCGGCGGCTCGCCGCGCAATGCTCGATCCAGAATTTCCGCACCGCGGCATCGGGATGGGAAAGCGTGAAGCCGCCATCCGCCAGCGGGTGGGCGAAACAAGTGGGGTTGAAGTCCATGCCGAGCCCAAGGCTCTTCGCCCAGTCGATCCAGCTCTGGAAATGCTCCACGGTGTAGGCGTTGCGCTCGACCTTCTTCCCGCCCAGGTCGGCATAGCAGGCGTGCAGATTGATCCGGTGCTTCCCGGGGATCAGCGACAGGGCTTTTTCGAAGTCGGCGCGCAGCTCCGGGATAGTGCGGGCCTTGCCGGGGTAATTGCCGGTGGCCTGGATGCCGCCGCCAGAGAGCACCGCGTTGGGCTTCTCAAAGCCGCCCACGTCATCACCCTGCCAGCAATGGAGGGAGATTGGCGTGCATTCGAGCGTTGTTAGCACCGCTTCGGTGTCGATTCCTGCGGCTGCATAGCTTTCTCGCGCGAATGAATAGGGGGTGGAGGGCATGGAGGATGGAGTTGAAAAATCGTCCGGGGTACCGACCAGCGCCAGAACCAGCGCTGGTGCAAACGGATCCTTTGGGTCAGCCGTGTCAACGCCTTCGTGATTCGTAACGTCAGAACCAGCCCCTTCACGTGCCACGCCGCGGCTTTACCGATAATCGAGCCACTCAGGCAGCGAGTATTGCTCAATCAAGCCCGTTACTTCGTCTTCGTTGAAGTTCGGCCAGGGAGTGGAGGCTGCGGGGACGCCGGCGGCGACCGCCAGCGCTGCGACGAACCGGCTGCCAAACTCCTCCCAATCCACCGCCCCGACGGATGGCTTCCAGATGGAGCCCTGAAAGAGCAATCCGTGCTTATTGCGTTTCTGAGCGGCTCCGGAGATTTTCTCTCCCGACCGTTCGTGGATCACATCGTAAAGCTCGGCGCGCTGGAAACAGATGCCCGGACCAGGCGAAGCCGGCGGAGTCGGCCCAGGCCTGTTGATCTCGCCCGACTCCAGTTGATCGCCCTTGGTTTTGACGGCCGCCGGCTGGCCGAGTTCCCGTAACGCCTGCGCGAGGCACTCGTGAACGACGCGATAAGATTCCGTTGCCCGGGTCTCCCATAAACGGTGCTCCCGGGGAATCACCAGTGCATAGGTCCAGTCATTTTGGTGGTCCACTATTCCGCCGCCGGTGGGCCGGCGGCAGAGGTCGAACGGCCCTTCCGGTGGCAGTTGCCCGCGCACCCACGCCGCCTTTTGTCCAAAGCCGAATGTAAACGCCGGACTGCGCCATTCGTAGTGGCGGCAGCGGAGCGCCGCCGGGTCGGGGTAGCGCTGCAACAGCAGGAAATCGAGCGCCATGTTCTCAGCAGCGCCGCCGGTGCGCGTGGGCAGGACGTGGAATTCCATAACCAGAACCTAGGGGGCGGAGGCGAGTTTGCCAACGTCGGAGCGCCGAGCTGGATCATGCCGTGCCGCCGGCCGCGAGCAGTTCCGGCGAGAAATGCCAGCGCACCCGCCAACGGGCCCGACCGGATTTCTTGTGGCATCCGCCGCTCTTCTCGAGCGCCAGCACCGCGCTTTTTCTGAATTCAAACCCGACTGGTTTCACTTTTCCGCGCACCAGCAAAGTCGCCAGGGACCCCAGCTGGGGCTCGTGCCCCACGATCATCACCGGCTCGTCCGCCCGGTCCAGCCGGTCGGCGATCGGCGCTGGATTGTCCTCCGGCAACAATCCCGGGGCTTCAATCAGCAGCACGTCGAGGCCGAGTTCCTTCACCAGCAATTCCGCGGTTTCCCGCGACCGCGCCAGCGGACTGTGCCAGATCGCGTGGATCGTCGCCAAGGCGCCACTGACCTGGAGGAAACCCGCCACTTTTCGGGTGATTTCGCGTCCGGGCACACTCAGGGGGCGCCGTGGATCCTCCTGGTCGGCGAGCGCCTCGCCGTGACGGACAAGGAAGATTCTCATGCCGCCGGGTTCTCAGACGGGGGCCTTAGCATCGAGCAATCCACGTGTCTTGCGCAGCAGTTCATTCAAGGTAAAGGGCTTGACGATGTGTCCCTGGTAGGCGGCCGGCAGCCATCGCACCGGCTGCGCGTCCTCCGTGGTGGAAGTGCAAAGAATTCGGAATCCGGGTTTGAGCGCCTGCAGTTCATGGGCGAGATCGCGACCGCGCGCATTGGTCAGATCGGCGATCAGCAGATCGACGCCGCGGGCATGTCCCTTGGCAAGCGCGAGGACATCCGCGGGCTGGCTGGCAGCCAGCACCTCATACCCGTCGGCCGTGAGAATACCGGCAACCATTTTCCCGACGAGCCGGTCCTCCTCCATGAGCAGGATGGTCTCGCGTCCCCGCGTGTCGAGAGGCAGTGGCAGGCTGGACTCGCGTGGATGCACGGGTTTGCTCACCTCCGGAAGATACACCGAGAAAGTCGAGCCGGCCCGGAGGTCGCTCTGGGCGGTGACGGAACCACGGCTCTGTTTGACGATGCCGTAGACGGTGGAAAGGCCGAGTCCAGTTCCTTTGCCGAGGTCTTTGGTGGTGAAGAACGGCTCGAATAGGTGGCTCAGAGTGTCAGCGTCCATGCCCGCGCCGTTATCCTGTACGCTTAGTTTCACGTAGCGGCCGGCAGAAAGATCGAGGCCGGAGTTGGCGGGTGCTTCAGCTGGCAAGGTGGCTCCGGCGGTGCGGATCGTAATGACTCCACCGGTGACAGGCAGGGCGTCGCGGGCGTTGATGACGAGGTTGAGGATGACTTGTTGAAGCTGGGCGGGGTCGGCGTGCGTATTCCCGAGGTCGGGGGCAAGATCGAGCGTGAGGGTATTGGCTGGTCCCGCGAGCCGGCGCAGGAACTCGCGGAGTTCGTTGAGGACATGGTTCAGGTTGATGACCTTCGGGGCCATTTCCTGGCGGCGGCTGAACGCCAGCAGCTGGCGCGTGAGCGCGACCGCCTTGCGGCCGGCCGTGTGGATTTCCTCGAGATTTCGCCGCGCGATTGGATCGACGGCAAATCGTTCGTTCAGGATATCGCAGTAGCCGTTGATGACGGAGAGCAGGTTGTTGAAATCGTGCGCCACGCCGCCCGCAAGCTGACCGACGGCGTCCAGGCGCTGCGAGTGCACCAGCGTGTCCTGCAGGCGCCGCATCTCCGTCATGTCGCGGTAGACGGCGACCAGGCGCTCCGGTCGGCCGGCCCCTTCGCCGACAGGGCTGTAGCTCCAGACCGCATAAAACAACGTGCCTTCCTTGCGGTAGAGATAACCTTCGCCATGGTGTACGCGGCCATGGCGGACGGCGCGAAGCCAGCGTTGGAGGCGGGCGGGGTCGGACTTGGGGCCATTGAGCCGGCGGCTGTTCTGGCCGATCAGATCCCCGGGCGCGTAGCCGGTCATGGTGCAGAACGCCGGGTTTGCGAAAAGAACCTTCAACCCGCCGCGTTCCCAGCAGCTGCCGGTGATGATGACGCCGTCACCGAGGCTGAGCAGAGCGGCGGCCAGTTCCTCCTGGGTTGGTTTTTCGTCGGGCCGGAGGAGGCTTCGAGTCCGCGGGGTGGCACGCGGGGCCTGATGGCTGGATTTCATCAGAAAAAATGGCCCTCAGGGAGACGGCCGTTCAATGAGCCATCCACCGGGTGGATCGCGCGCCAGGTCTTGTTCCGCCAGATCCGCCAGGTTGCCGTCTTTCCAAAGGTCGGCCACGTTCGCCATGCGTCGCCGACGACTCTGCGGAACCGGTGCCACAAGTCAAAAGTCAACTAGCCAGGGAGGATTCCGGGTTGTCATTGGCATCGGCTGGCGAATGCTCGCGACCACCCGCCGCCCGCTTGAATTCAACTACCAATCTTCCCCTGTGGGCTTATCCACTCCTGTTCGCCGCTGGTTTCGGCGCCGGGCTCGTTGATTCCATCGCCGGCGGCGGCGGCATTATTTCGCTGCCGGTGCTTCTCAATCTCGGCATTCCGCCGCAGCTCGCTCTCGGCACCAATAAATTCCAATCGTCCTTCGGTAGCGTGGCGGCGTCCTGGCACTATGTGCGCCGCGGTCTGGTCGGGCTGCGCGCCTGCCGGCTTGGCATCCTGCTCACTCTGGCGGGGGCTCTGCTCGGCGCCTATGCCGTGCAGCACGTGTCCTCCCATGTCCTGGAAAAAATCATCCCTGTGCTGCTCGCGGCCACCGTCATCTATCTGGTCTTTCAACCACAAATAGGTCTGGAAGACCGGCCCGCCCGCCTCGCAACCAATTTTTTCTACACCATTTTCGGCCTCGGACTTGGGTTCTATGACGGCTTTTTCGGTCCGGGTACGGGTTCGTTCTGGGCCATCGCGTTCGTTCTGCTCTGCGGGTATAATCTCACCCGGGCGACCGCCCACACCAAGGTGATGAATGCCACGAGCAATCTGGCATCACTTGCTCTTTTTGCCGCGGCCGGACTGGTGCATCTGGGCGCAGGCTTGGCGATGGCGGCCGGCCAGGTGCTTGGTGCCCGGCTTGGCGCCGGGCTAGTCGTGCGTCGGGGATCGCGATTTGTGCGGCCGGCCTTTCTGGTCATGGCCGCCCTTACCATCGTGCGGCTCCTCTGGGTGAATCTCGCCGGCCGGCCCTGACGCGCCGGGCTTGTGCCGGGCGCGCCAAATTGATTTTCTGCGGTCCATGACGCCTTTCCGGTATCTCGACCGCCACTCCGCGGATCTGGTTGCGCTCCTGCAGAAGCTCGTCCGGATCCCCACGGTCAACCCGCCCGGCGAGAATTACGGGGCCATCACCGCGTTGTTGACGCGCGAGCTGTCCGCGGCCGGCCTTTCGGCGCGCCGCCTAGCGATTCCGCGGGCCGCGGCGCGGTGCCTGGCGTCGGGACTCCGCTCCCATCCCCGTTACAACGTGCTTGGGTTCCATGACGCCGGCGCTCCCAAGACACTTCATTTTAACGCGCACTACGACGTGGTGCCTGCCGGGGGCCGCTGGCGGCACGAGAGTCCGTTCGCCCCCGCCGTCGAGGACGGCTGGGTCTATGGCCGCGGCACTGCGGACATGAAAGGTTCGATTGCCTGCCTGCTGCTGGCGCTGCGGGCCCTGCGCGTCACCGGCGTGCAACCACGATGCAATGTCGAGGTGTCGTTCACCGCCGACGAGGAAACCGACAGTCTTCTTGGCGCAGGTTGGGTGGTCGACCATGTGCCGCTCAAGGCTGACTATGTCGTGGTGATGGAGGGTGGGGAAGGCCGCCTGATCGGCTGCGGCCACAATGGCGTGGTCTGGTTGAATGTCATCGTGCACGGCCGGCCGGCGCACGGTTCGACGCCGGAGCACGGCATCAATGCCTTGGAAAAGATGTCGGCGCTGGTACTGGCGCTTGAGGACTACAAGCGGCTCATCCGGCGGCGGCGATTTCGCACCCCCGACGGCCGGGTGATGCATCCCACCATTAACGTTGGTGGCGTGTTTGCGGCTGGTGTGGGCGGCAAGATTAACACGGTGCCCGCCGAGGCCAGCTTCAGCATCGACCGCCGGGTGATCGCGACGGAGACGGTCGCTGATGCGGAGGAGGAACTGCGGGCGTTTCTGGCGGCGGCGGCCCGGCGCATCCCGCAATGTTCGATCACGATCGAGAAGGTGTCGGAGAACTATCCATGTTTCCGCGATCCCGGACATCCCTTCTTCACCTCGATGGCCGCGAGCGTGCGGCGGGTGCGCGGCGGGCATCCGGTCTTCTATGTTTCCACCGGATTCAATGACATGCATTTCTTTGCCGAGCACCGCCGGGTGCCCACCCTCGGCTACGGGCCGGTTGGTTTCCACCCCCATGCCGTCGACGAGCGCGTCCGCGTGGCCGATCTCGTCACCACCGCGAAGATCTACGCCGACCTGCTGACGACGTTCGCGGGGGAATCCTGACCATTGGCGCCACGGACCGGCCCGGACGGGCTCATCCGCGGCCGGTTCCAGAATTCACCGCGCCCAACCGCGGCGGATCATCGCCACGGCAATGGCCGCGAGCAACATCGCGATGATCTTCGAGATCGCGCGCAGGCCCATCTCCCCGATCTTCCGGCCCAGCCATTCGCTGCCGACAAACGCCAGCACCACGATTCCCAGGTTGACCGCCAGTGCCACCACCGTCACCGGCATGCCCTGCGTCTCCACGAGCAGCAGCAGCGTTGTGATCAGCGCCGGTCCGGCGATCAACGGCATGCCCAGCGGCACGATCCCGAAATCCTCCGGCAGCTTGGCCGGGGCGCCATCTGACTGGGTCAGTTCGCGCGCCGCCAAGATGAAAAGAATCAACCCGCCCGCGACTTGGAAGTCGCTCACCGAGACGCCGACCGCGGTAAAGACGCTTTTGCCGAGAAACAGGAAGCCGAGCGCGACGACCCCGCCGGTCACCGTGGCCTGCCAGGCAATGCGGTGGCGGACCGCCGGCGTCGCATTGTGCCCGAGGGCAAGAAACACCGCGGCGAGGCCCACGGGATCGATCGCCACAAACAGCGGAATGAACGCCTGCAGGAATCTGGTCAGGTTTTCGGGCATGGGCTCGTTTGTAGATTGAAGCGGCCCCAGGGTCGAGACTGACTTGCCTTCCGCCGCGGACCGGCTTGCCTCCCCCTTTGCGGGACCTCACGTGGGTAGCCTGTCGCATGCACTACCGCATTTTCGGCCGCACCGGCCTCAAAATTTCCGTCATCGGCGTCGGCACCTGGCAGTTTGGCGGGGAATGGGGCAAGGATTTCACCCAGGCGGAGGTCGACGCGATTTTCGGGGCGGCCGGCGACGCCGGCATCAACTTTCTCGACACAGCTGAGTGTTACGGCGACCACCTGTCGGAGCGCCTGATTGGCGCCGCGCTCGCCGGCCAACGTGACCGCTGGATCATCGCGACGAAGTTCGGGCACCATTTTCACGAACCTTTCAAACGTGCGGACTTGTTCGAGCCCGCGGCCGTGGTGAGACAACTCGACGACTCCCTACGCGCCCTGCGCACGGATCATGTCGACCTCCTGCAGTGCCATTCGGCCAAGGATGAACAGTTCCGCACCGACGACCTCTGGGAGACGCTCCTCAGGGAAAAGGCCCGGGGCAGGGTGCGCCACCTCGGCATTTCCATCAGCCCGAACACGAACGTCTACCAGACAGACCGCGCTTCGCTCGTCGGCGCCGAATCTATCCAGGTCGTCTACAACCGCCTGCAGCGCGAGCCCGATGAAAGAGTGTTCCCAATGTGCCCCCGGCAGAACCTCGGCGTGCTGGCGCGCGTGCCGCTGGCCAGTGGCTTACTCTCGGGAAAATACCAGCCCGGGGCGACTTTCCCGTCCACCGATGTTCGCGAGGCGTGGATGAAAAAGGATCGCGACGCGAAGCTGGCGGAAGTCGAACGCCTGGCCGCCGAGGTGCCGCCAGGCGTGCCGATGGCCCGCTGGGCGCTGGCGTGGTGCCTGCGCCACCCAGCGGTGACCGCCGTGATTCCCGGCTGTAAATCACCGGAGCAGGTGCGCGACAACGCCGCCGCCGCGGATCTGGTGCCCGCCGCCAGTTGATCCTCCGCTCAGTGCCCCAGCCGCGAGAGCATCGCGTAGACAATGAGCGCGAGCAGGGCGAGCCCGGTGCCGAAAAAGAGGAATCCGAAGCTCTTGGCGATCTTCTTCCGGCCCTCCCAGTCGTCTCTTACGCGGAAGTGCTCGAGCCGGCCGGTCGCCACCAGTCGGTCGTACCAGCGCTTCCGCTCGTGCAGCATCTCCGTCTTCGAGATGCGGCCGGAGAAGATCACCGTGTCCATCGGGAACTTCTCAATGCGGAAATGCGTGTTGAAGAAATGNNCGGGAACCACATGATCAGGCCGGAGACGCCGATCGCGAAGATGCCCCAGAAAACCGCGAAGTAATCGAAGCGCTCCCAGTAGGTCCAGCGGTCGAACTGTGGGCGCGGACCCTTGCCGAAGAACCATTTCTGGTGCGCGATGAAGTCACGCCCATCCTGGAGGGACGGAACCATCGAGTCCGGTCCGAACAGCACCGACCATGCGCGACGCACCTCGAGGCGGCCAGAGGCGGGATTGCGCAGTGCCGCGCGCCGGCGCCACAACGTGGTCACGAGTTCGCCGAGGTGGAGCGCGAAGTAGGCGAACGTGACGAGCGCGCCGAAATGGTGCAGCGAGCGCGCCACCTCCGCGCCACCGAGCAGGTCGAAGATGGTCCGGGCCCAGTCGGTGTAGTAGAATTTCAGCGGCATGCCGGTGATGACCAGCAGCAGGAAGCTCGTGACGACCATGAGGTGCAGGAATCGCTCAAACGGCGTGAAGCGGGTGAACTGCTCGTCGTCCGAGTGCACCTGAGTCTTGGCCTCGCGGAACGCCTTCGAGTCGTGCAGGTAGAGATAGATGGAGCGGAACAGCCAGAAAAGCGTGTGCACGCCGAAGAACCCGAACGTGCCGACCAGCAGGGCCGTCATGAACAGGAACACCTTGTTGAGCAGCGGGTAGTGGACCTTGTCGAGCGGGTTGGCGTGCGGCTGGTAGGTGGTGAACTTGGCGCTGACGCCGGGGTGGCACTGCTGGCAGGTGCCAAGGATGTGCTCCTTGGACAGCCGCGAACGGGGGTCGCTTACCGGGAACACATCGTGGTGTCCGTGACAGTCGTAGCACCCGGCGACATCGGAGGCCACGTTCGGCCGACCGAGGGCCATGGCCTTGCCGTGATAGGTCTCCCGGTAATGCGTGAGCCGGTCCTCGTGGCAGCGGCCGCAGCGCTGGTCGCTGAGGGCCTTGAAGTGCGCGCTGGTGGGCTTCTCGATCTGGTGCGCCGTGTGGCAGTCCGAGCAGACCGGACCCCGCGGGTCGTGTTTCGCCAGCAACTGCCCGTGGACGCTCTGGTTGTAAATCTCCTCGATGCCGACGTGGCACTGCCCGCAGGTCTTGGCAATATTGGCGTGGTTGGTGCGCGAGTCCTTGTCGACGTTGCGCTTGATGTCGTGCACGCCGTGGCAGTTGTTGCAGGAGGGCGCGACGATCAACCCCATTTGCAGCAGGGCCCGGCCGTGGATGCTGTCGACATATTGCGCGGCGGCGTGGGAGTTGGTGATGCGGTACTCGTCAGTCAGGCTCTTGTTGCTGTGGCAGGTGGCGCAGGTCTGCGGAAGGTTGAGCTTGAAGACCGGTGAATCGATCTGGTTGACCGGCACAATCTCATGCGCCCCGTGACAGCTGGTGCAGGTGGCCGCGCCCGAGGCGCCCATGGCGTGGCTCATGCCGTGGATGCTCGTCGCGTATTGCTTCGCCTCCTTCTCGTGGCATGAACCGCAATCGACGGTGGTCAGCGGCTTTTTATGGGGACTGCTCTCTCCATCAAAACCCTCGTGGCAATCGGTGCAATCGAGCGTCCGGTGCACGGATTTCGCAAATGAAGCTTCATTGACGAAGAGCGGCACCATCCGGCCGGCCTTCTTCGTCTGGAGCTTCTCATCGCGGTGGCACTCGAGGCACGCGGCGCGGGAATTCGGCGCGGGGGCCGCCGCCGGAGCCGGTTTCCCCTCGACTGCCCGCAAGGACCCCGCGGCCAGCCCGACGGCGCCCAGCCATAACACTGCGCCCCACCGGAGAATGCGAATCCGGTGCGGCAGGAACGGTGCAATCACGCCTGGCGCCATGTTAACGAGGGTAAATCCGCCATCATCTTACCGGCAACCTCGGAAACCGGCACCGCATCCATTGACCGATCATGGGCATATTTTGCTGAGACCATGGGCATTTTTTGTTATGGTTAGGATTAAGGCCCGTTCATTCCTCCCAAGCGGCAGCGGGTTTGCTTTACCGCGGGTCCGGGCTGTCCGTAGCATCCGGGATGATGATGCTGTGGACGAACCCCTCGAGTAGCGGCTCCAAGTCTGGGAACCTGGCCCCGGTTCGGGCGGAGCCGGTGCTGCCTCGCCAGCGGGTCACCACGCGGATGTTCATCGTGCTTGGCTGCTTCAGCCTGAGGCTGGCCCTGGCGGCAGACGCGCCAGTGGAAAAAACCAAGGGGTCCGCCGCCAACTCCACCGCCGCCTGTCTTGAGTGCCACAGCGACGCGACGCTCAAGACGAAACAGGCCGGGCGCCTGGTGTCGCTCTTTGCCGACCAGACCCTCCTCGCCAAGTCCGCCCATCGCTCGCTGGAATGCATCGACTGTCATGAGGGTTTCGACGTCGAAAAGCTGCCGCACCAAACCCCGCAAAAACCGGTTGACTGCGCGGCCTGCCACGAAAACACGGCCCGCAAGCATAGCTTCCACCCGCGCCTGGCCCTTTCGCCAGTCCCAACCGGCGACGATACGACCTGCGCCGCCTGCCATGGCACCCATGCCGTGGCGGGCCTCACGGCGGCCGACTTCCCTTTCGCCCGTGCCCAGCAGACGGAAACCTGTGGCCGCTGCCATCGGCCGGCCCGCGACCAGTTTCTGGCCTCGGCCCACGGCCATGCGGTTGTTGCCGGGATGACCGAGGCGCCGGCCTGTCTTGACTGCCACCGTCTCCCCGTAGCCCGCCGCCCGGAAGACAAGCTGCGGATCGAACTCAAGCTGGCCCAGACCACCCTCTGTGAATCCTGCCACCTCAAACGATCCGCGGTTGGCGACCGGACGCTGCTCGGTTCGAAGTTTGTGTCCTCGTTTGACCAGAGTGTGCACGGCGCGGCCTTGCAGCGCGGCATTGTGGACGCCGCCAACTGCGTCGACTGCCACGGCAGCCACGAAATGAACCAGGCCATGGTCGCCGGTTCCCGGGTGAACAAGGCCAATCTGCCCGTGACCTGTGCGCGCTGTCACAAAACCCAGACTGCCGAGTACAATTTCAGCGTCCATGCGGTGGCGTTGCGCAAGGGTAACCTCGACTCGCCGGTCTGCACTGACTGCCATGGTGAGCACGACATTCTGGCACACACCAACCCGGATGCACCGGTGTACGCGCGCAACGTCGCCCAGGACGTGTGTGCCTCGTGCCATGCCTCAGCCCGCCTGACCAGGAAATACGGTCTGGCCGCTGATTCCTTCCAGACGTTCTCCGACAGCTATCACGGTCTGGCCGGGCGCGGCGGCGCGGCGGTGGTGGTCAACTGCGCCAGCTGCCACAGTTCCCACGCGATCAAGTCCCACCTCGATCCGACTTCGACCACTTACCGGAACAACCTCGTCGTCACCTGCGGCCAATGCCACACCGGGGTCAACCGGCGCTTCACCACCGGCCGGGTGCACGTGAGTCCCGAGCAGCGCGCCGCCAGCCCGATTCTCTACTGGATCGCGAACGTCTACGTCATCCTGATCTTCGTGGTCATCGGCGTGATGACGTTGCACAACCTGCTCGACTTCACCCGCAAGCTCCTCCGTAAGCTCGCGATGGAGAAGGGTGAAATTCCCGGGGAACCGGTGGCGCACCGCCTTTACCTGCGATTGACGGTGCATGAGCGCCTGCAGCACGCCGTGCTGGCGCTTAGCTTCATCCTGCTCGTCCTGACTGGGTTCATGCTGCGCTATCCGGAGGCGTGGTGGGTCGTGGGCATCCGCTCCGTGAGCAGCAGCGCGTTTGTCGCGCGCGGCCTTCTTCACCGGCTGGCGGGCGTGGTGCTCATCACCGCGGGTCTTTGGCACCTCGGATACCTCGGCTTCACCCTGAAGGGCCGGCGGCTGTTTCTCGACCTGCTGCCGGTCTGGCGCGATCTCACCGACCCGTGGAAGGTGTTGCGTTACAACCTGGGTTTTGCCCCGGAGAAGCCGAAATTCGACCGCTTCAGCTACATCGAGAAGGCCGAGTACTGGGCCCTCATCTGGGGCACGGTGCTGATGGGCGCGACCGGCGTGATTCTCTGGTTCGACAACACTTCAATGGGGCTTCTCACCAAGCTCGGCTTTGACATCTCCCGTACGGTCCATTTCTACGAGGCCGTCCTCGCGACCCTCGCGATTCTCGTCTGGCATTTCTACTTCGTCATCTTCAATCCCGACATCTACCCGATGAGCCTGGCTTGGCTCACCGGCCGTGTGTCTGAGCGCGAGATGATCGAGGACCACCCGCTGGAGCTTGCGCGGTTGAAACAGGGCGAGCTGGCGAGCAAACCCCCTCCGGCGCCGACTCCAGGTTCCAAACCGGACGCTTCTCCCGACAAGCCCGCCCCCTGACCGGGCGGAAAGGGCGGTTGGGCGACTCACGCGATTCGCGCTGGGAAACTCCGCGAGCCTCGATGCTTGAAGCGAACGGCTTTCGCCGCACGCTTGCCGGGATCCGCTATGACCGGCCCGCTTCCAAGCTTTTTTGATATCCCGCGCGACGAACTCACCGCCCTTGTCGCTTCGTGGGACTTCCGTTCGGTGCATGCGGCGCGTTTGTGGGCTTATGTTTACAATAGCGGCGCGGCGCGGTATGCGGACATGCCGGAGCTGCCGGCGCGGTTTCGTGCCAGGCTGGAGACAGAAATCTCGCTTGTGCTGCCCCGGGTCGCGGCGGAAACGCACAGTGCCGACGGCTTCACGCGCAAATACCTGCTGGCGCTCGGCGACGACCGCCGCATCGAAACGGTGCTCATGCGCTTCACCGGGCGGGTCACTGCCTGCATCAGCAGCCAGGCGGGCTGCGCGATGGACTGCGTGTTTTGCGCGACGGGCCAGATGGGCTTTGCCCGCCAGCTTACCCCTGGCGAGATTGTCGCCCAGGTCATTCATATCGATCGGGTCCTGCGCCCGCCGGCCGCTGGCCACCGCTCGCTTGGCGACCCGCGGAATCCCTCGCCGCACGCACGCCGCGAGCGCCTGCGCAATGTGGTCCTGATGGGCATGGGCGAGCCGCTGCACAACTACGAGGCCGTCATGCGCGCCGTGGATATCCTGCGCGACCAGAACGGCCCCGCCATCAGCGCACGGCGTATCACGTTGAGCACCGTGGGAGTGATTCCCGGCATCGTGCGCCTGGCCGATGAGGCCCGACCCATCCACCTCGCGGTCAGCCTGCACGCCGCCACCCAGGCGGAGCGCGCCGCCCTGGTGCCGGTGGCGGCCCGCTGGCCGCTCGACGCCCTGCTGGAGGCCTGTTGTTATTACGTCAAGAAACAGCAGCGCCGGATCTTCTTCGAGTGGGCGCTCATCGCCGGACGGAACGACACCCCGGAGCAGGCGCACGCCGTCGGCCGGCTGCTGCATGGTCTCTCCGCCCAGGTGAACCTCATTCCATTGAATCCGACCACTGGATACGACGGTGTGCCCTCGGACCGCGCCGCTGCGCGGCATTTTCAGGAAATCCTCGCGGAATACGACCTGCCCAGCACTGTGCGCCAGCGGCGCGGCCTCGACATCGCGGCAGGCTGCGGGCAGTTGGCAACCGCCTCGCGGTAGGGTCCAAGGTCCAACCCTCAAATCTCAATAAATTGGCGCACGGACGTGCGCCAGACGCCAAATCCCAGCCTATTC
Source organism: Opitutia bacterium (assembly GCA_003153035.1). GTDB lineage: Bacteria > Verrucomicrobiota > Verrucomicrobiia > Opitutales > Opitutaceae > Fen-1467. The sequence goes on along the minus strand of PMBT01000014.1, from coordinate 167,059 downwards.
GCCAGCCCGCGCCGTCAATGACGATTGTTGAGCCCCCCTGCAGACCCGGGATCTTCTCATGTCAACTATTAGTTGACATATTACCGATGCGCCTGCCGCGGCGGGCTCCCAGGATCGGGCGTCGCGAGGATCTGCCTGCCAACTCGCGCAACGCGTCGGCCGCGATCCAGCGGGCGGAGGAGGAGTCGATCCGGCGGATTCGGCGGGCCTCGGCAATGGCCGCACGACGCAGGCGGGGGTTGCGCTTGCCGATCTGGCGGAGCGCCCAGTTGACCGCCTTCTTGACGAAGTTGCGCCCGTCGGCGGCCTCGCGCCGGATGACGGGAAGAAACTCGACAAAAACCTCGTCGGGGAGCTCCTTGCGGTGGACCGCCAGACCCGCCATCAGGACGAAGCCTCCGCGCTTCACGAATTCCGCCCGGCGTCGGCTCCACTGGTGCGCCTTTTCAATGGCAAACTCTGTGCGGTCGAACAGCACGCAGCAGCACGCATCGGTGACGCCCCAGTTGTCGCATTCGCGGGCCCATTGTTCCATTTGCGCCCGGGTGACCCGGGCCGGGTCGTCGATCAGCGCGGCGAGCACCCGCGCCTCATGGAGCCCAGCGGCCCAGAGTTCGAGCGCCAGCGCATGGTCGCGCCGGTGCCGGCGGGCAATCTCCCGCAGGACCGGCGCGCGGATGCCGAGATGTTCGCCCCTGGGGGCGATGCCGAAGCGGCGCTGGCCCTCAGCGTCTCGCGGACTGCGCAGCGTGCGCAGCTGGGCGATGATCTCCGCGGCCGTGTTCATGTCCGCGCCCGCCGCGCCCGAACGGCCCCGGCCATTTCCGCCAGCACGGGTGCGGTCTGGTCGAACGAGAGGCACGGATCCGTGATGCTCCGCCCGTAGACCAGCGGCCGGGTGCGGTAATCCTGCGCCCCGCCCAGCAGGTTGCTCTCGATCATGACCCCGCCGATCGCGCGTTCGCCCGCCGCCACCTGCGCGGCAATTTCGCGGGCCACGGCTGGCTGGCATTCGGCGTCCTTGCCGCTGTTGGCGTGGCTGCAATCGACCAGGAGAACCGGCGGCAGGTCCGCCGCCCGCAGCAGATCCGCCGCGGCGCGCACTTTCTCCGGCGCGTAATTCGGACCGCGGGTGCCGCCGCGAAGGACGAGATGGCCGCAATCATTGCCCGAGGTGCCCAGCACCGCCGGCGCCCCGTCCTTCGTCAACGAAGGAAACCAGTGCGGATGCCGCGCAGTGCGAATGGCGTCGATCGCCACCTGCACGTCTCCGTCGGTGCGGTTCTTGAAGCCGACTGGCATCGAGAGGCCCGAGGCCAGCTCGCGGTGGACCTGGCTTTCGACGGTGCGCGCGCCGATTGCACCCCAGCTGACGAGCTCCGCGTAATATTGGCCGAGGGTCGTGTCGAGAAACTCGGTTGCGACGGGCATCCGCCGGCGGGCGAGATCGATCATCAGCTTCCGCGCGAGGGCCAGCCCCCGGTTGATCTGGAAGCTGCCGTCGAGGTCGGGATCGTTGATCAGCCCCTTCCAGCCGATGACGGTGCGGGGCTTCTCAAAATAGACCCGCATGACGACGAACAAGTCCGCGGCATGCTTCACCGCCAGTTCGTGCAGGCGCCCGGCGTAATCGCCCGCCGCCGCCGGGTCGTGGATCGAGCAGGGGCCGACCACGGCCAGCAGGCGGTCGTCACGCCCCTGGATAATTTCCTCTACAGCGCGACGGCTCTGCGCCACGAAGTCGGCTCCAGCATCGTCCACCGGAAGGTCCCCGGCCATGACCGCCGGGGACAGCAGGGGCCGCGTGGCGAGAATCCGAAGGTCGGCCGTGGGGAGGCGAGGCATCGGGTGAAAACCGTCCAACAGCCATCTTACAGCGACCAGATCTGCCGGGCTTGTTCCACCACCGGCGTCGCCGCAAGGGTGGGCAGCTGGGTCGTCGGGGCAGTCCCGAGCCGCAAGCCGCGCGCATGAAGACCGAGCGCCAGCAACGAGGCTATTTCCGACTCCGCTGCCGCCGTATTCACGCGGGCCGCCAGCTCCGCCGGCACGACCATCTGGGCCGGCGGCAGGACCTGCTTTTCGACAAGGAACATTGTGAGCCCGGCGCCCAGCGCCTCGACATAATCGCGCAGCTTTGCCGGCGGGGTGTAGACGATCCCCTGGCCCGCGGGGTAGGGCATGAATTCCATGAAGGTGCGCAGCTGGGTGTGAAACTCCGCCAGCGCTTGGTCGGCGGTTGCCGGAGTCCAGCGGACCATGAAGGCCTTTCGTTCACGGAATTTCTTCACCTCCCAGAGGCGCAGGACCAGCTCATAGTCGGCATGTTTCTGCTGCAGCGCGCCGGTAAACACGAAATCGATCCCCCCTTCGGTTGACTCGACGAGCTGGCGGATGTGTTCCGGCGCCCATTCAAAGTTGAACAATCCATAATGCTCGCGCCGTTTGGTGGCGACGGCGGCGGACGAGCTGTAATTGACGCTGAAAAAAAGTGTTTCTGAAAGCCACAGGGGGATTCCGCGGGAAAGGCGGCCCAGTTCGTCCTCGGGCTGCTTCATGATCGCCGCGGGGGCCTTCAGTCCGAGCACCGCCAGCTGCCCAAACGCCACGCGCCGCAGTTTGCCCTCTTTGGGCGGCAGCAGACCGGGCAGGTTCTCGAGTCCATAATACCAGATAGGTTTGCTGATGCTCGCCAGTTCGATCCTCCGCGCGGCCTCAGCCTCGGCCGCATCGGCTTCGGGGGCGCCGGCTGGTGGTGCCGGGATGCCCGCGCTCTCATCCCCGAGCAACATCATGTCGGCGATTACATTGGAGAATCCCAGCAGGCGCTCCTGCAGTTCGGGCCGATCGAGCGCAAACAGCAGATCGAGCACATGCTGGGCGGACTCCGCATCGCGCACCGCCAGGTAGGCCTGCAGCAGGTTGATGCCGGTCGCCGGCCCATGGCGCCTCGCGTCGTACCGCGGCGCGACAAGATCGATGATCTCCCGGGTGTGGCCGGTTACCCCGAGATCGCCGGAAATGCTCACGAGAATGTCCGCACGGTCCCCGGCAGCGGCGAGGACCTCCTCGTAGATCGCCATGGCACCGGCACGATCCTTGAATTCGAGGGCTTCCCGGGCCTGTTTGAGCCGGGCGAGCACTGCCCCGCCTCCAGTGGCCGGCGCCGAGGCGGCGACCGGACCGATTTGAAGCGCCGGGTCCGGGGCAGGCGGGGTGGAGGGCGACGGGGAAACCGGGGCTTCCTCCGGAGCGGCGGACGTTGGCGTGATTTCGGGCGCGGCCACCGGTTCCGCCGGAACCGGGTGGACGGTGGAAGGCGGTCGGGCGGTGCTCTTTGGAAGGAACCGGTCGAGTAATCCCATGAATTGAGGAGGAAATGCACCCGTCGCCCGCACGCGACGCAAAACTTTACCCGCGGCCATTTGCCGTCAAGGCCGGCCCTTTTTCGGTTCCGGAATCGTGACCTTCGGCGGGGTCAGGGGCGCCAGACCGGCCGCGGGTCGCAGGGCGGAGGCCCTCGCAGGCACGGCGGCGGGTTTCGCCGCCGGCGACGGACCGCTGCCGGCCAGGACGAGAATCGAGACCAAGAGCACCATCAGCAGGACGAAGACCCCCGCCGGAATGAAGCGAATCCAGGCCGGGCGCGACAGCCACAATTCAATCGAGGCGATCATCCTTCTGGCCTCGGTATGACCGGGTTCCCGTTGCAGCAACAGTCGCCAGAGACGCAACGCTCGCGGGTAATCGCCCTCGCTGGTGACCAGGGCCGCCAACGCGTGCAACTCCACCGGGTTTTCCGGCAGCGTCCCCGCCGCCGCGAGGATCGTCTGCGCCGCCCGCAGCTTGCCGTGGCGGGCGAGTCGCAACGCCTTGATGAGACGGAGGCTCGCGGAGATAGGTGCCTCGACGGAGTCGTCCATATAACTCAGGTGACGATGCCGGAACCGTACCCGCGGCGCGCCTGTTCAGCGACTTTTTTCGGCAGCAGGTCCTGGAGCTGGAAGACAACGTTTTTCAGCTCGGGCAGGTTGTCGGCCGCCACGTGCCCGCGCCCCTCCTCCAGTAATCGCCCGGCCTTTGCGGGGTCGGGCATCTCTGCCTGGCTCCGGGCCAGCGTCTCGAAATAGTCCACCCAGAACGACGCCTGGCGGTAGAGAATCGATGAATACACATCGGAGATCTCGTCCAGCTTCTTTCTCAGGCGCTCCGCCTTCTTTTCCGCCACAATCGCCCGCACCTGCTCGCGCAGGGTCCGGGCGCGGGCCTGTTCCTCGTCCGTGCCGTGCTGGCCCACCAGCCGGTCGAGATCGGCGAGCCAGGTTTCGGCCTCCTTGACAGAGGCGGGCCACGCGACCTGGCCGGCGATTTCATCCAGGGCGACTTTGAATTCGATCAGCTCCCGGTCCGCCTGCAGCAGCGCATCGAAATCCGCCCCGTCGCCTGAGAACCGCCGTTCCAGGCTTCGCGCCATACTGGAGGCCTCCAGCCCGCGCAGTCGCTCGACTGCCCGCTGGTCCCCGGTTTGTTCGAGGCTCCGCTTGAGGTCGGTCAGGCGCGCCTGTTCACGATTCCACTCCTGCCGGAGCAGGCGGACGTCCGGTTGCCGGACCTTTCCACCCAGTTCGATTCTCGCGGGAAACTCCTCGTCCAGCAGGGGCACGTAGGCCACCACGGTGAGGAGCCGCGAGGCGTCCATGCGCAGGGTCACCTCGATTTCGCTCCCTGCCGGCAGGTCGCGACCGATCTTGTCGGGCGTGATTTCGAGCGTGCCGATGAGCACATTCCGGTCTGCCAGTTCGCGGTTGCCCTCCACGACGGGGATCTTGATCACGCTGCCCGACTCCCCCCGGCGCAGCTCTACGGCGGTCCGGTAGGATTTGGTGTATTTCGCCGGCAGCCCGTGTCCCTTGGTGAAGTGGATGCCGACTTTGTTATCCGACATAGCCACCCCCATGTTGTTGATGATTGGCTGCTCCTCGACCACCATCCCCACGGTGTAGGCAAACTGTTCGGGCACGGTCGGACAAGGCGTGCCGGCGACGTCCTTGAGTTCGATGCGAAAAGTGTTCTGCACCTCCTTCTCGGCCCTGACCGTAAACTGGAAGGCTCCGTTTTCCTTGAGCGTCACCTTTCCGCTCCGCCATTTTGACTGCAGGTTGACGATCTCGATTGTCCAGCCCGCCAGTGCGGTGCCGGGCGGAGCCGCGACCTTGCCGCCGACGAGCGGCTCGGGATCCGCCCCGACAGGTTTGTAGATTAATTCGAGGGGCACTACGCCGGGTTGCGCCGGCGCGTTCGGTGATTTCGGCGCCAGCCGCTGACTGCCGGCGAAGATTGCCGCCCCGCGCGCAACGACGGTGAGGGGATCGACCCCGAGTTCAAACGGGATGCGCAGGCCCTCTTTCACCAGCTCGCGAAAATCCGGGGCCAGCGTGGGGCCGCCGACAAAGATCAGTTTTTCCACGGCGGCGGCGGTGAGGCCCTTCTCGGTCAGCACCCGCTGGGCGATGTTGATCGCCTTCATCACAATGGACTCGGCCGCCCGGGAGATGTCGTGGCGGGTGATTTCCGTCTCAAATGACACGGTCTCACTGGCCACCCGGCGCAGCGTGGCCTCAAGAAAGGTTGACTCCTTGCGGGAGAGTTCGATCTTCGCCGCCTCCGCGGCCGCCTTGAGGCGCAGCAGGTCGTATTTAAACGCGGCGGAGCCGCGCGCCAGATCGCTGGGGCCAAACTCCTGTTTCACCCGGGGGATCAGCACTTGCTCGACAATCGCCCAGTCGATGTCGGAACCCCCGAGGAAATTGTCCCCGCCATGGTTCGCGACGACCATGCTGCCGTCCTCGGAGCGGATGAGCGCCGCGTCAAACGTGCCTCCGCCAAAGTCAAAGACCAGCCAGTAAGCCCGGGCCTCCACCTGTTGATAACCAAAGGCCAGCGCGGCCGCCACCGGTTCCTGCAACAGCAGCGACGTGCGGAAACCGGCCAGTTCCGCCGCCCGTTTCGTCGCGTCGCACTGGTGCAGCTCGAAGGCCGCGGGCACCGTTAGCACCGCCGCTGAAATCTCCTCGCCCTTCTTCTGCGCCACATCGCCGCGCAGCGATTTCAGAACCTCCGCCGACAACTCCTCGGGGCGCATGCGCCGCCCGCTCGCTCGAAACCCATACTCGTAGCCGGTGCCCATGCGCCGTTTGAATTCAAGGAACACATCGTCCTCGGCGCGCTCATCGGCCAGTTTCGATTTCGCGTTCTGGCCGACCCAGAGGTTGCCGCCGCGGTTGATGTAGACCGCCGATGGTGTGATGTCGGCATCGACGTTGTTCTTGACCACCTCGGTCGCGGTCCCGGCCACTACCGCGATGGCGCTATTGGTCGTCCCCAGGTCGATGCCATAGTCGATGGTTGTCCGGCTCATTGCGGCCTGTCCTCCGGGTTGACCGGGATGCCCACCACGACCTCCCCGAGTTGTAGCAGTCGTTCTTTCCAGATTACGGTCGGCCGCACCGCTTCGAGAATCGTGTCGCGCGCGAGGCCGGGCGTGGGCTGGAAGGCCAGCACCTTGACCGGCAGTCCGGCATCGTAGGGCTGGTGCACCCAGTCATTCATGGTCAGCCCGAGTTGTTTCAGCACGTCGAGCGCTCCCTCAATGTGCCGGTGGATGCGTTTCATCTCTTCCCGGGGCTCACCCGTGGCTGGATCGATGATCCGGCTTCTCGCCCGCCAGACCTGCGTGGCCAGGCCGCTGAGGGCGACTGACAACGCCTCCGGATCTTCCGCCGCGGGCGCGGGCGTCACTGGTGCTGCGAGCGCCGGCGGGGGATCGTGCAGCGTGTCATGCAGCCGGCGCAACGCGTCCAGCGCTTCATCCACCGGCACCTCCGGAAACCGCACGGTTTTTCGTGGATCGTGGGCCAGTAGCTGGGCGAGGAGGCTGGGGGTCATGATCAATCGCAAAGCAACGCTTCGATGACTCGCGTGATGATCGCGGCATTCCAGGTCTGGGCAACGTCATGGGTTTCTGATCGCCAGGGATTGTTCTTGCTGGACAGGATCAACTGCCCGCCCTCCATCTTGGTTTCGAGCATCGCGTACGGCACCAGCTCATCTCTTTTCCAGAAATCCGCCGGGGAACCCAGCAGCATCCCCTCGGGTTTCAGGGGAGTCTCGCCGAGGAAAACCTCCTCGCCGGCGCGGATGGTTCTCACCAGCCGGTCGACCAGACCCGGCACCAGGGAGGCATAAAAGGAGTCGAGAATGCTGGCAAAGTGCCCGGCGGCAGAGTCGCTCGGCGGGAACAGGTTGGTGTGGTTCAGCACGAAGACTTCTCCGGAGGTGTTGCGCCACGCGATGAGGTAAGTGGTCACCACGGCGCCGCCCTCGGTCCGCGTTTCCGTACCATGGCGCAAGGCGGCGATCTCGGCCGGGGAAGTCCACGTTCCATTGAGGCAGACGCCGTGCTGGTTGACGAGCAGGTGGCTGCCCTCGGTCTCCGCCCGCAGCCCCTCTTCCTCCCGCGCGGTAAAATCGCGCTGCAGTTTCGCCCGAGCTTTTTCCAGGCCGGCGCGCACCTCCGGGCTGCAGGGCAGCTCCAGCGCAGTGGCAAACGCGTTCGTCGCCAGCGCCATGTTGCCGGTTTCGTTGCACGCCGTGATCGCCAGTTGCTGCAGCATCCCCGCGATGCGGGAGGCGTACTCCTGCCGCGCCACCCCTCCCAGGCCGAATTTCTCCATGCCCGGAATGACTTCCGCCGCGAGCAACCGGTAGGAGCGGTCAAAATCGGAGGTGGTCTCCGTCACCGCCACCCGCGGCGCCTCCTCCACGGAGTGGTGTTTACCGGAGAGGGCATTGCGATAAACGACTTCAAACGTATCGGCCAGGCGGCGCTTCAACTCGGGCGTCGTCTCCATGCCAAGCAGGTACAGGAGCACCGGCAGGCAGCCGCAATCGTCGGCGGTTTGTCGCTGATAAGCCACTAAACAACCCAGCCCCGCGCCCGCCACGCTATGGGACACCTCGTGGTAGAACTCCGCGGTCCGCCCGCAGAGCATCTCAATCAGCCGCAGGTCCTCGTCGTTGTTGCGAATGAGCGCAATCGCCGCCGCCAGGCCGGTGGCCGCCTGCGGCCGGACGCGGTTGGTGGCCGCGCGCACCCGGTCATCGATCCGCCGGGCGATGGGAGTCGCGCACGCCTCGAGGACCCGCTGCGGCCCCACGGTATCCCCGTGGATATGGATGACCAGCGCGGCGTGCAGCGCCGCGCGATCGGCCCGCCCCTGCTCGCCGTGACTCAGCGCGAGCGCCGCGCAGATCTTCGCGAGCGCCTGCGGCAGGTTCGCGCGGATCTGCCTGACGAGTTCGCCGGTCAGCCGGGCATCAGCCATCCGATCCACGCGCGCCTGCACCCGCGTCCAGATGCCCTCGCTGCCGGCAATCCGGTCCCAATACCGGAGCGCCTTGAACCACAACTGAATCAATTCCTGTTCATCCGCCGACGTCCGGGACTCCAGCGCCAACACCTGCTGGTGATAATAGACCGCCAGATTGTGCACAGCTGCGGGCTGGCCGCTGATCGCGGCAGCTTCCCAGCACTCGACGGCCAGGGCTGTCTCGCCCTGGGCCAGGTGATTGATGGCGGCATCCGCGGACGTGTCGTCAGGGTAGTGCTCGGGCCAGAACCAGAACAGCTCATGCACCAGCCGGCCGGCCGGTTCCTTCAACGCCTGAGCCACCTCGCGGATCTGGTCGACCGTTAGCGGGATTTCTGGCGCGAACGACCAGGAAAGCGCACCCGTGTCCAGTTCGGCCGAGAGCTTCAGCTGGTCAATCCGCTTGGCCACATCACGGGGCCCCGCCAGAACCGGCAGGCCGACTTTCCGAAAAGGATTTTCCCGGTAAAGCTGGGGCGTCGCAATGTCCAGCAACACCGCACAGGAAGAAGGGCGCAACCGAAGCACGTCCGTCTCGGGAGCGCCGCGATCTTTGTGTGGTTCAGGCATAAGCGGTGGAGCGCCCGCGGCACCTGGCCATCACCCGGGCAGCACCATAGTTAGGTTGGTTGTTTCCCAATGTCCATCGGACAGATAGCGCCGGTGAACCGCCGGCGGACCGCGGGGAGCTCCGCCGGTTCCCTGGGTTCCTGGCAATGCGCGGCTCTTTTGCTGAACTGACCGCGCTGGAACAATGCAGGGTTGGCGCTCCGCAAGGCTCGAGCAACCGGTAGCGGTGCAACTGGGGGTGGAGAGGCCGGCTGGCCGCCAGCAGATTTACATTGCCTTGACACCTGATTGCGAAGACTGCCGTGGCCTGGCCCGCGGGGACCTTCAACACTTTCCCGTTTGACCTGCGAGGGCGCGCAGCTACTTAGCTCCGGTCCCAACCGGTGAACCGCGTCTACATCAAGACCTACGGGTGCCAGATGAACGAGCGCGANNCCCGGGGTTACCGCATCGTTGGCGACGAGGACGCGTGTGATATCTTGCTGCTCAATACCTGCAGCGTGCGCGATCTGGCCGAGCAAAAGGCCATCGGCAAGGCGGGTCATCTGGCGGCGCGGAAGCGGCGCGACCCGCGGCTCATTCTCGGCATCCTTGGCTGCATGGCGCAGAACCGCGGCGCCACATTGCTCGACCAGCTGCCCGATCTCGACCTGATCGTGGGCACGCAGAAATTCCACCAGGTTCCCGGGTATCTCGACAATCTGCGGGCCGCCCGCGAGGCCGGGGTCCCGGTGGGCGAGACCATTGTCGACATCGCGGAGGAAGCCGGTTCGCAGAATACCATCCGCGACCATGTGCTCGACGGGCTCCCTATCACCGCCTTCGTTTCCATCCAGCAGGGCTGCAACATGGATTGCACGTTTTGCATCGTGCCAAAGACCCGCGGCGATGAACGTTCGCGGCCGATGGACGAGATTGTGGCCGAGTGCCGTTCGCTGGTTGAAAACGGGGTGCGCGAAATCACGCTGCTTGGGCAGATTGTCACCAGTTACGGCCGGCAGGACCAGGCGTTGCGCGGTGGCCCGACTCCATTCGTGCAACTCCTCGATCGCGTGCATGAGATCGACGGCCTCGCCCGCATCCGCTTCACGGCGCCCCACCCGTTGGGCTTCAAGCAAGACCTCGTCGAGGCCTACGGCCGGCTGCCCAAGCTCTGCGAGTATGTTCATCTGCCGCTGCAGTCGGGCAGCAACCGCATTCTGCGCGCGATGCACCGCCCCTACAACCGTGAGCGCTACAGCGAGATTGTCGCCGCCCTGCGGCGCGTCCGGCCTGACATGTATTTCTCGACGGATGTCATCGTGGGGTTCCCGGGAGAGACTGCGGAGGATTTTGCCCAGACCCAGGAACTCTTCGAGGCGGTGAACTACGACATGGCTTACATCTTCAAATATTCCGTTCGCACCGGCACGCCCGCGTCTGAAATGCCCGGCCAGGTGCCCGAGGTGGTGAAGGAGGCGCGCAACCAGAGCCTGCTGGGCCTCCTGGAGAAGAACTCCCGGCGCCGGAACCAGGCGCTGGTGGGTAGTGTGCAGGAGGTGCTGGTCGAGGGTCCTGACAAGAAGGGTTTGCGCCAGATGGGTCGCACGCGCGGCAATCGCACGGTGCATTTTGAGGCTGCCGCTCACCTGGTCGGCAGGCTGATGCCGGTGCGGATTGAGCGCGCTACGACGTCAGCGCTTTACGGCGGGCTGATCTCCACTGGGATGCAGCCTTGACCGGCAGCTCCTGCTCCGAATTGTTGTTCCCTTCCCTGCTTTCGTGTGTTCCGTTGTTGGTCTCCGCTTTGCATGTCCCTTTTTCTCGCCACGCTCCTTCCCGGTTTCTTTCTCGTCGTTCTTGGCGTCCTGCTGCTGCTCAATCTCCCAGTGGTGATCTCAACCCTCAAGGCGCTGCCGCGTTCGCCGGCGGCTGCGCTCGGGTTGTTCGGAGGCGGGGTGCTGTGGTTTCTCGCGCGCGTGGCCACGATGGGCGAGGCCGACCGCATTCTCGGCAGTTCCAACACCCCTTGGGTGATCGGGTTCGCCGCCCTCGGCGTGCTTTCGTTCAAATACGTGCCGGATTTTCTCGCCGTGCGCGGTCTCAGCATTCTCATCCTGCTCGCCGCCACCCCGCTGCTGGGCGCCGCCTTCATGGAGTTTGGCCAGCCTCAACGCCTGTTCATGGTGACGCTGGTCTTCGTCGCGATTGTCGCCGCTATCTATCTGGCGGCGGTGCCATACCGGCTGCGTGATTTCTTTCAGTGGCTGTTTGCCACCCCGGGAAGGGCCCGGGTATTCGGAGCCGGATTGCTCATTTACGGACTTGTGCTCTCCGGGCTGGCGTTCACTTATTGAGCCAACCCCGCCCCGCCATGACCCCTCTGCCGAAGGAAGTGCACGGCTTGTTGCTGATCATCTGCGGCCCCACCGGCACCGGCAAAACGACCTTGCGCGACCGGTTGGTCGTCAACCACCGGGGAGTCGAGCCGATCATCACCTGCACGACCCGTCCCCCGCGGGGGCGCGAAAAGCATGGCGTGGACTATTTTTTCCTGAGCAACGAGGAGTTCGACGCGGCGCAGGCTCATGGTGAGTTCCTTGAGTGGGCGCAGGTGCATTCATGGCGCTACGGCACGAAGAAAAGCGCCGTCTTTTCCCGGCTTGAGCGCAACACCGACCTCGTGGTGAATGTCGACGTGCAGGGCGCGCGCGCCTATCGCCGCTCATTTGAAGAGAACGCCGACCTGCGCCGACGGCTCGTGACGGTCTTCGTCATGCCCCCGGACATGACCACCATTTATAACCGGTTGCTCAGCCGCGGACAGGATTCGAAGGAGCAGATCGACCGCCGCATGACGACGGCACTCTACGAAATCGAGCAGTGGACGCAGTTTGATTATTGCATCGTCACCGGCTCAAAGGACGATGATTACGCCCGGCTTGAAGGCATCTGGCGGGCGGAAAAATGCCGGGTTGACCGACTGCGACCGATGGAGACGCCGGCCGGTTGAATGCCCGTCGGGGGCCGGACTGCCGCGGTTTGTTGAGGATTACAGGAGGTTGGTCGGTAATTCGTCGCTGAGGGAAATTTCCTCCACCCGCCGCCGTCCGCCTGCCGCTTGCAGCCGCCGGGCAAGATCGGCGGGAACCTTGAAAACATAGCGGCGCCCCGCCTTAACCACCGTGAGCAGCTCGCGCCGCGCCAGATCAAAGAGATCGTCGCGCGCGGTTTGATGGGTCACTCCGTGGCTATGCTGGTGGCCGGCGATCAGGTAGCGCGCATCCGGCGTGCGGAGTGCATGCGCCATCACAGCCTGCTGACGGGGATTAAGCGCCGCAAATCCCCTGAACCTGGCGCCCGCCTCCCGCAGCTCACTGGTCTGGCGCGCCACTCGCCCACGCGAGATTCCCAGCGCCTCAGAAATTGCCCCCGCTTGGTGGAGAATGAAATAAGTGAGGTCGTTGTCGTCGGTTTCGACCTGCTGAACGGCGCGGGCATAGCGGGCCGGCGCCCGCAGCAAGACCGGGGAGATGGCAACAAAGGCGAATAGCGGATAACCCTGGTGCAGCACTGCCCTTTTGAAAAGCGCCCGGGCGGTGCGGCCGTTGCCGGCGGGAAAAGGACGCGCGTGAAGCATCCAGAAATGGAGGATGACCGCCCGGATCAAGGGATGCACAAAAAAGTCCGGGGTCTGCCCGTTTGCGAAGGCGCACATCGCCTCCAAGCATTGCGCCCTTCCTTCCACTGATATCGGTTGAGACCCGCCCGCATGCGCTAATCCTTCCACGGCAGAACCCTCGCCGCTGCGACGAATTCCACTCGGAGCGCTCACCGTATTCTTAATAATCAGCTTGTTGAGCGTAATGATTTCCCCGGGACTGAGCGGTTCATCACGTCTCACCCCAACCACCTCCAACGCCCGGTAAAGGTTGCCAATCGCCTGCTCGCCTCCATCTCGCGGCTTGCCTCCTGTCCGTAACATTTCCCGCGCGTTATCGTCTGGCCCAGTTACTCCCGCGAGGGCCGCCGAGGCAATTGATTCCTCCCGAAGCGCGTTCGCCACTGCACGCTCCGACAGTTCCGGGCCTACGATTGCTTCCACGCGGTCGTGATCAAGCCGGTGTAGCAGCTCTGACAGGCCCGCCGGCACGCAGAACACAAAGCTCTTACCATTCCGATCTCTGAGAGAGATCGAGCGGAGGTGCGATGAACGTGCCAATTTTAACGCAGCCCACCATGCTTCACGGCTGATTCCATCCGGTTCCGGCTTCTGCTCCAGCTCATCCCAGTGTAGGTATGGGTCCTGTGGGACTAGCTTCTCGTAGGCTTCAATAAGCGCAGCCCATTGCTGTGGAATAATATCAAGATATGATAGTGGTTTGGTCACGATGCTCAATTAATATCAAATAAAATCAGATAATAGGATTAAGCAATTTTGGTCAAATCCTAATAATCGAGATATTTGCATCAATGATCTCCTAATAAGACGCTCGATCGACCTCATTGGCCACGCCAGCTCAGGCTGATCAACGTGGTTCCTTAGCCGGAACCATGCAGTAAAGTAGCTTGAAATCACTGATATTCATTTAATTAGCATGCGGATTTCTACTGCATTGCAGTCGGATTTTGGATCACTGCTTCGCGAGATTTTCCACTCTGGCCAGCGGCCTACTGCATGGTTCCGGCTTAGTGGACCGCTCCAGTCGCCAGCGTCCGGATGTCATGAACTTCCAGAATCTTGGGACCGAGACCTTGCTTCGCCGCGTTCAGCATGGCACGCCCGAGCTCATCACTGCCGAGGACGTGCCTGGAGAAGATCCCGAGAACAATGCAGTGCAGCGGCTTTGTTAAGCTGTAGAACCAGCGGTACCACCTGGTCTTGGATTGTTCGCCGTTACGGGGTATGATCACACCCGGCCGAAACATGTAGGCCGCCCGGAAGGGCATATTCAAGAGACGGTTCTCCGTTCGGCCCTTGACCCGCGCCCACATGATGAGCCCGCGTTCACTGCTGTCAGTTCCCGCGCCAGAAACATAGACGAATACCGTTTCTCCTCCTTGCTCCAAGAGGGCCCCAGCCAATGCTACAGGAATATCGTAATTGATGCGCGCGTATTCGACCTCATCGAGTCCGGCGGCTGACGCTCCCAAGCAGAAGAAACAAGCGCTAAAATCAGCCAGTTCGCCCGCGATGGCTGAAAAGTCCCGCATATTAGCGTGCACAAGCTCACTCAACTTGGGATGTTTCACCGGCAGGGGCGTGCGCACGAGAGCGACCACCCCGGCGACCTCGCTGTCAAGAAGGCATTCCCGAAGTACCGCCTGACCGATCATTCCGCTGCCTCCGACCAGCAGGATTCTCAAGTTTGTTGTCATTTCGTCTCCGGGGTCCGTTCAGACGGGAATAGGGGAAGGGTATCGACGAACGACACTCCCCATCCATGGCTCGATCACCAAGAAACCCACGACCTATTCCCATTAGGGGCCCTTGGGCGGTGTTTCGCTCTGCCGGACTGATGCGCTGATTCTAGCCCCTTTTTCTTTGTTCTCGGGGACCATCGCCGCCGCTGATCATGGGTGGTGGGTCTGTTTGTCATTGCGAGGAGTCTCGTCATGACGGGACGACGAAGCAATCCAGCTGGATCGCCACGGTCCGCAGCCGCGGACCTCGCGATGACAAGGCAAATTGACCTACTGCCCAATCAGACCTGCGTTTGCGGCCGCGTCGGCTCTGGCCAATCGAGGTGGAAAAATTTACCCCGGGGCTGGTCGACTCGCTCGTAGGTGTGCGCACCAAAATAGTCGCGCTGTCCCTGAAGCAGGTTGGCCGGCAAGCGTGCGGCACGATAGCCGTCATAGTACGAAAGGGCGGAGCTGAACGTCGGTGCGGGGACTCCGTATTGGGCGGCGAGTGCGACGACCTTTCGCCAGTTCTCCTGCGCCTTTTTCACTGTATGATTGAAGTATGGATCCAGCAATAGATTAGCCAGCTGCGGATTGCGTCCAAACGCCTCGGTTATTTTCTGCAGGAAAACCGCGCGGATGATGCATCCACCTCGCCAGATTTGCGCGATCGATCCGAAGTTGAGGGTCCATTTATACTCCTTTTGGGCTTCGCGCATGAGCTGGAATCCTTGCGCGTATGAGCAGATCTTTGCGCAATAAAGGGCATCGTGGATAGCCTGGATTAGCGCCTTCTTCGACCCAGTGTACCTTTTCTTCTGTGGGCCCTTGAGTATCTTGGATGCGGCGACCCTCTCCTCCTTGATGGCGGAAAGACAGCGGGCGAACACCGCTTCGGAAACCGTGGGAGCAGGCACGCCCATGTCGAGTGCGTTGACACTGGTCCACTTGCCCGTCCCTTTCTGGCCAGCGGTGTCGAGAATGACATCAACCAACGCCTTCGTCTTCGTGACGGGATCCTTCTGTTGAAGGATGTCGGCGGTGATCTCGATCAGGTAGGAGTCCAACGCCCCCCGGTTCCATTCAGTAAACACCTCGCCAATCTCCCCGGCTTTCATGCCAAGGAGTCCGCGCATAAGATCGTAGGCCTCGCAGATCATCTGCATGTCCCCGTACTCAATGCCGTTATGGACCATCTTCACATAATGGCCGGCTCCGTCGGGCCCAATATAGGTGGCACAGGGCACGCCTCCACTGACCGGTCTGCCCACGGCCGCGCCGAGAAGCGGACGACCGGTTTTTGCGTCGACCTTGGCGGCGATGGCATTCCAAACCGGCTCGAGTTCCTTGTAGGCGGCCGGGTCACCTCCGGGCATCAGCGCGGGACCGAACCTGGCGCCGGTCTCTCCCCCGGAGACGCCGGAGCCGATGAATCTAAGGCCTTTTCCCCGGAGGCTCTTTTCGCGGCGGATTGTGTCCGTCCATTTGGAATTGCCTCCATCGATGATAATATCTCCTGGCTCGAGCAGCGGCACGAGGCTGTCAATAACCGCATCGGTTGATGAACCTGCCTGCACCATCATGATGACTTTGCGCGGGCGGGAGAGCGACTGGACGAACTCCGGCAGCGTCGCCGCTCCAATGAGTCCGCCGGGCGTCTGCGGGTTCTCCGCCACGAACTTGACCATTTTTTCGGTCGTGCGATTAAAAACCGAGATCTGAAATCCGTGGTCGGCAATATTGAGCGCGAGGTTCTGCCCCATTACGGCCAGACCGATAAGTCCAATGTCTGAGTGGGTTTTTGGCATAAGCAGACAGGCATTTGGCCGGATTCCCGCCCAAAACCAACCAAAATCCTCGCTGCCACCATCCCTACCGTTCGCTCTGCCTTACCAATGATCCTTCCGGCTCGGCGCGCTCGGGAAGAACGGGGCAATCACGTCGATCACCGGTGTAAGAAACCTCGGTTCGTTCCGCTGATAAACCCAGTTAAAACCCAGCACCACGACGGTCACCACAATGATCGCCATCAAGACGTACCTGTTCATTTTCCGCGCCTGCTTGATTAGCAGGATCACAACCAGCAGAACCAGAATGCCCAATCCGAGGTTGATTAGGTTTTTTCTGGGCAGATGCCGAATTTTCTCCAGAACACTGACTGCGAAAAACAGCATGCCCGCGGAATCTAACCATGCCGCGCCTGGATACGAGTTGATTTTGGCCTCGGTTAATATTTACAGATTTTCTGCCGTCCGGGGGGCCCGCCCTTTGCTGCCATCCGCCGGAGTGATCCATTCCGGCCGGCCGCTGCCATAGTGCTCTTTCTTCCAGATGGGCACGCGCGTCTTCACTTCATCGATGATGTAGTGGCAGGCGGCAAATGCCTCCGTCCGATGCTCTGCGGTCACTGCGGCCCACACCGCCAGCTCGCCGACCTTCAGGTGCCCAACCCGATGCACGCACACGGCTGAAAGCAGGGCGAATCTTTCGCAGCTTTCGGCCATGATCCGCGCGCCCTCCTTTTCTGCCAGTTCGTCGAAGGCCTCGTATTCGAGTGAACGTACGTCCCGTCCATGGTTGCGGCGTCGCACCCGGCCCTCAAACGAGACGACGGCGCCCGTATCCGTCGCGGGCAGCTCGCGCCGCAACGCGTTCGGATCAATTGGTTTTCGTGAAAGGCCGAACATGGGAAGAACCTAGCCTCCGGCAAAAGGGGGCATGAATACCACCCGGGCGCCGTCTATCAATGGCGTCTCCCACGAACTGAACTCCCCGTTGAGTGCGACCCTCAGCCGTTCCCGCGCCAGAGGGAACCCCCGCCGGCTCCTCAGCTCTTCGTAGAGCGCCGCCGGTGTGTCTGCCGCCGTCGTGATTGTCTCCTCCCCGCATCCAGCCTGCTCGCGCAGCATGGCGAAATACTGCACCTGTATGGTTTTCATCCGCGTTGGGATCGATACCTCGGAGCTCGCTTCGACCTGGCCGGGAAGTCCGTCTTTCCTCCCGTCTTCTTGAGTAGTTTGATCTCCCTGATGACCATGCCCGGTGAGACCGCTTTTGCCATGTCGTAAAGCGTGAGCGCCGCTACGCTGACCCCGGTGAGCGCCTCCATCTCCACGCCGGTTTTCGCATGAGCCCGCGCCTGGCAGCGGATCGTCGCTTCCCGCCCACCCGCCGAGAGGTCGATCCGGATCTGGCAGTCTTCCAGCGGCAACGGATGGCAGAGCGGGATGAGTTCGCTGGTCTTTTTGGCTCCCAGCACTCCCGCAAGAATGGCGGTCTGAAAGATCGGTCCCTTGGTTGTGGCAATTTCACCCGCCCTGACCCGGCTGGCGAGTTTCGCTGGCAGTGTTACGACCGCGATGGCCTCGGCGGTCCTTTTCGTCACCGTCTTTCCGCCAACGTCGACCATGGCCGGCCGGCTCTTTGCATCCAGGTGGGAGAACATGGACATTAATGTCGCTTAAAGCCCGTGTGGCGCAAAGGGAATCTCACCTCCTTGTGGGTGGTTGCTCCTCGCCCTTTCAGACCCAGGGCCAAAACCCGACCGCGGTGCCAGCGGAAACTTCATCCCGACCGGCCGGCAGTTCAACGAAGCCGTCGGTGGCCGTAAGCCCGGCGAAATCACCGGAGGTATTGAGCGGGGTCGGCTGGGCCAGTTGCTCGCCGCGTGGTCCCGGCGTAATCCGGACCGGCACGAAGCCGGTCAGGTCGTGCCGCAAGGTGACCGCGTCCATGAGTATCGCAAATCGCAACTCCGCCGGGGAGCGCCCCTCCATTTTAGTTAGGGCGGGCAGTACATAGCGGTGCAGACAAATATAGGCCGAGGCGGGGTTGCCCGGCAGGGCGAACACCGGGGTGTGTCGCGGGCTGAGTCCGAACCAGAACGGTTTTCCCGGCCGTTGCGCCACTCCCTGGAAGAGCTTCTTTACCCTGAGTTCATCAAGCACCCGGGGAAGAAAATCAAACTTCCCTTTGGACACCCCTCCAGAAATTAGCACCACGTCGTATTCCGCCACAATATGCCAGAGGAGGTGCTCGATCTCGTGCCGCATGTCGTGCAGGTGGTACCGTTCGACGCGCGGTTGCCCGGCCGCGATCAACGCGGCGCGCAGCGCAAAGTCATTGGATCGCCGGATCTGATGCGGCGCCACCGGGGAACTGACTTCCACCAGTTCGTCGCCAGTCGTCACCACCGCGATCTTCGGTTGCATCGTCACGGCCAGATGGGCGTAACCGCACGCGGCGGCGACCGCGATTTCCCGACCGGTGAGGCGCACCCCCGGAGGGACGACCATCGCACCGCCCGGATGGTCCGATCCCTGCCGGTGAATCGCCTGACCCACGGTCAGTTTCGCTGTGGATGCGATTTGAATGAATCCATTTTCGCGGGTGACATCTTCATAAGGTGCGACGCCGTCGGCGCCGACCGGCAACACGGCGCCGGTCATCACTTCAATGCAAGCATCCTCCTCTGAAAGCGAAAGCGGAATGGTGCCGGCGGCCTGGACTCCCGCCACGCGGAATCGTCGCGTGCCCGCTTGCCAGGCGCGGCAGCGCAGCGCGTAGCCGTCCATCGCCACTCGGTCGAAGGGAGGCAGATCCCGGTCCGCCATCAAGGTCTGCCGCAACACCCGGCCGTGTGCGTTGATGAGCGGACAATCTTCCGCTGGGAGTATCAGCACGGCAGCAAGCACCTGTTTTTCTGCTTCATCCACGGAAAGCATGGCCTGACTTTATCATGGCCGCAGCCAAGGGCACGGCAGAAATATCATGTTCTGTCTCCCTTCCATCCGGCTGTCGCTGGCCGCTGTTTCTTGTTGTTTGGGGACGTTTTTTGTTCGCTCCTTTGCGGTTCCGTGGATTTGCGTTTACCTCTTTTCCTCATGTCCGACCTTCGCGACCAGTATGCCCGGCCGTTGCGTGATCTGCGCATTTCGGTGACTGATCGCTGCAACTTTCGCTGTCCCTATTGCATGCCGGCGGAGGCGTTTGGCCCCAACTACGCTTTTCTCAGGGATCCGCAGATTATGTCGCTGGCCGAGCTCCGCCGGATCTTGGGTCAGTTTGTGCGCCTCGGGGTTGAAAAGGTGCGGATAACTGGCGGTGAACCGTTGCTGCGGCCCGACATCCCGGAGCTGGTCCGCCTGCTCAAGCAGGATCTGCGTGTGCCTGTGGTTGCGCTGACGACCAATGGCTGGCTGCTGTCGCGGGCCGGGCCCGCCCTGCGGGCCGCCGGCCTTGACCGGGTTAATGTCAGCCTTGACAGCCTTGATCCCAAGACATTTGCGGGATTGAGCGGAACCGGCCGGCGTTTGGGGGTCGCTCGGGTGGTGGAGGGAATCGCCACCGCGGCCGCCCTCGGCCTTCTAGTCAAGATCAACATGGTTGTGCAGCGCGGCGTGAATGATGACCAGATTCCCGCGATGGCTGCGTGGGCGCGCGACCACGGTTTCCCCTTGCGCTTCATCGAATTCATGGACGTGGGGAACCACAATGGCTGGTGTCGCGACTTGGTGGTGCCGGCTCGCGAGGTTGTGTCGAAGGTCTCAGCGTTGTGGCCGCTCGAGCCCTGCAGCCCCGCTTATCGCGGTGAAGTCGCTGCGCGCTACCGCTATCTTGATGGCCGGGGTGAAATCGGCCTGATCAGCAGCGTTACTGAGCCGTTTTGCCGCGACTGTCATCGCGCCCGTCTTTCGGCGGACGGCAAATTATACACCTGTCTGTTTGCTTCCGCCGGATGGGACCTGCTCGGCGCGGTCCGGGCGGGTGCCAGTGATGACGAACTTTTTGCCTATCTTGGCCGCGTCTGGCAGGGGCGGCTGGATCGTTACTCCGATGAACGTTCCGGGCTCCTCGCCCGCCATGAAACCCGCTGGAAGGTTGAGATGAGTTATATCGGCGGTTGATCCGGCCGCCGGGCTTACTGATAGCGCGTCGGCCGCCCAAAATAGTCGAGCATCCAGACCTCCAGCCAGACGCGAAAGCGTCCTTCGTAGGTCATTTTACCGTATTCCTCGCGCTGAAAGTGGGGGAGGAGGAAACCAAGCTCTGTATTCAGCCGCTCGAGCTCGAATTGCTGCTGGTTGAGATCCTCCAGCGGCTCCATGGTCCAGGGCCGGAGTTTCTCCCCGGACGCGGTCAGCCGCCGCTGGTGGCGGGCCACGAGCCAGGGCAGGTTGCGCCGCCAGGGTTTCCGCTCCACCAGCCAGTTCTCCGGATAAAATCCCCCAAAGGGCAGATAAAGATTGTCGGTGATGCAACGCAGTCCGTCCTCCATGCAGGAGGTAAGCGTGTAGCAGACGGAAATCGCGCCGTTGGCCTGCGGCACAAAAGTCACCTGGATGCGGGTCTTCGCCTCGCGGTCTTGATAAACGGACAGCCGGAGAAAAATACCCCCGCCGATTTCGGCTTTCAGTGATTGCACCTGGCTGTAGCGGTGGGCCCGCAGCCATTCCCGAACCTTTAAAAGCCGCGGGTGGGTTGGCCATTCCTCCCCGCTGGCATTGGCGGTATACCGCGGAAAGAGCGGCAGCGGGCTTTCGCTGAGCGCGGTGATGGCGGCCCAGTTATAGGCCGTTTCCAGGAGAAACCAGACCAGGAAGAGCGCCGTGGCCAGCACCCAGAACGGCCGCTCGCTCCAGCCCCACTCGATCACCAGGAAAGCGCCCCCGAAGGTGAACAACAGCCATCGCAACCAGCGGATAAAAATCGCGATGATGGGTGACGCCAGCCGCTGGTTGAGTGAAAACAAAACCAGCGACAGAATCGCTGCGGCCAGGAGAAGATAGACGGGGTCGAATTCCACGGAATTGCTGCGGTCTCCGCTCGTCGCCTGGTCCGAAGACCGGGCCGGCGGTGTCCCGTGCGTTAACTCAAGCGCACCGGCATGATGACGCAGATGAAGCTCTCCAATGTCTTAAACACTCCGGGACTCACTTCATCCTTCAGTTCGAAGAAGACCTCGTCCTTCGTCAACGCCCGCAGCGGATCAAGAATGAACTGCGGGTTGAAGGCCACCTGCAGATCGGGCCCGCTATAGGAGATCGCCATGGCTTCATGCGACTCGCCGAAATCAGGACTCGCGGCAGTAATCTCCAACAGATTGCTGGTGAGCTTGATCTTGACCGAGTTGGACTTTTCGCTGCACACCAGCGCCGCACGATGAACACACTGAAGAAAAAGTTCCCGCTCCAGTTTGATGCGCTGATGGGTTTCCTTCGGAATCACCTGTTGATAGTTGGGATAGTTGCCCTCAACGACCTTCGAGAAGAGGTAGATGTTCTCGACCAGCCCACTGGTATCCTTCTCCGTCGCAATCTGGAAGGCTGCCCGCCGTTCGTTGAAGGAGATCTTCATCTTTGCGCCCTTGTCCAACAGGCGCAGCAACTCGCCGACCGTCTTGGCTGGAAGAATGATGCTGCCGGAATTTGTGGCGGGAAACTCCAGCTCCTTGCTGATCAGCGCTAATCGCCGCCCGTCGGTGGCCACCAGGGAGAGCTTGCCGTCGCGGAAATTCAAATAGACGCCATTGAGGATGTACCGCGTCTCATCGGCCGACTGCGCATACGCAACACTCTTGAGCATGTTGACGAGCTCGACTTGCTCCAAGGAAAACGACTTGTCTTCTCCAAAATCCGGAAGTGGTGGAAACTCGTCCTTGCCGATGCCCATGATCCGAAACTGTGACCCGCCGGAGTTAAGCTTCACCTGATGGTTCGGTGAGGAATCGAGGGACACGTCAACGTTGGGCAGTTCCCGCACGATGGTGGCTAGGCGCTTCACGGGCAGGGTGACCGAGCCAGTCTCTTTCACTTCCGCCTTGATCTTGCATCGAATACCAAGGTCGAGATTTGTGGTCGTGAGGGAAATATTGTCCTTCTCCGCCTCAATTAGGACGTTGCTGAGGATCGGCATGGTCGCCTTGGATCCGACGACGTTGAGAACCTGCTGCAAACCGTTGCTGAAATGGTCGCGGTTGATTTTAAACTTCATGAGGGGAGCGGGGATCGAAACGTTAGGTAACTAACAAAGGATAATCAGAGATGGATTCAATAAGGAACTATTCATCGTATTATGTCCGGTGAATTTGCCTAACAACCAGTCCCAAACGACGCGGTTCGGCTCGACCGCGGGAAAACCGCGGCGCGGTGCATAAGGCACCAATAAGGGTTGGAAAGAGACGAGTTATTCACAGGCGCTGAAGTTCGCAGGGGTTATTAGACGGAACCGGCGGGTTTCTTCACCGGTTGTTTTCGTTGGAGCCGCAAGCGGGAGATTAGCTGGGCGCGGCGGAACTGGCGGATGATGCCGTAAAAGATGTAGGCAAGGAAAAGGGAGATAAACGCCACTTCCTGCTGCCAAAAGATAAGGCACCCCGCGATGATAATGATCACAAACGTCCGAAAACGCGTCTTCGTCTGCCAGTCGACATTCTTGAAGCTTGGATAACGAATCGTGCTGACCATCAGCCCGGCGATCAGCAGCAGCAAAACCGGCAGCGCCAGTGCCATCCGATGAAAAACCAGGTTGTCGTCCGAGAGATGCAACAGGAGCAGCACCAACGATACGACGGTTCCTGCCGCCGCGGGAACCGGCAGCCCGACGAAATCTTTGCTGCTGTCCTTTGGGGT
Organism: Opitutia bacterium; assembly: GCA_003153035.1. Lineage (GTDB taxonomy): Bacteria > Verrucomicrobiota > Verrucomicrobiia > Opitutales > Opitutaceae > Fen-1467. The sequence goes on along the minus strand of PMBT01000014.1, from coordinate 144,045 downwards.
GTGTAGCAACGGGTTGGTGATAACATTGAACCGAGCCAGCCGCACCGCCGCGCAGAGGAGATAGATGAAGCCAATGAACCAGCCGATCTGCCGGAACAGCGGATAACCCTGGGTCGGCGAGAGGATCAAAAAGAACACCATCAGGGCCGGCGCAACCCCAAACGAAATCACATCCGCCAATGAATCGAATTCCGCGCCAAACAGCGACTCACGGCCACCCAAGCGCGCCAGCCGGCCATCAAGTGAGTCAAAAATCACCGCCGCGAGAATGAACCAGACGGCGCGGGTGTATAATTCCGCCGGGGTGTGGGCATAGGTGCCCGGAGCGATCGCCTCAAGGCGCGCCTGAATGCACTTGATGACAGCGACAAAACCGCAGAACAAATTTCCCGCCGTCATCAGATTCGGCAGAAAATAGATGCGGCTGGCCTGGGTGACGTTGTAGGGATTCTCCCGCGACTCTAGGTCAGGCATGGGGTGAAGAGAAAAGAAAGAGGAATCGGGCGGCAGCGGAAACAATCATTTCTTGCTCGTGGTCAGGGTCTCCAGGTACTTCCAGAACTTCGAGTGCTGTTCGAACAACTGCTGCTCGGAGACTGGCATTCTCGTCCGGAAAAGGAAATCCTCCAGGGAATCCTTGTGCAGGATGTAATGCGTGTGAATCGTGTCGGCAGACACCTCGAAATAGAAGCGAAAATCGCCCGAGCGGAGGCGGTAGAGAGTTTTTCCACCCCGCGAGAAGCGGCCGAGCGGCTCGCGCGGATTGGCCAGATCTTCCGGGGTAAGACGGCTGATCGGCTCGATAACGACGAGTTGAGCGAGCTTGTCCAAACGGTTAAGCTCGCGCATGCTCTGCTCGGAAAAAGTCACTTGGTACATTGTCTCAGGCGACACGACCGGCAGCCGAGATGTTCACGGCCAGCGGCGAGTGTTGAACAGACATATCCGTTTCTCCACCTGCTCAGCAAGACCACAAATCAAGCAGGCCCGCGCCTGCCGGCCCCGCGCGCACGCGCTCCCCGGAGGACAAGGTTCCTTCGTTGCGGCTTGTCTGTCTGCAAACAGGAACGATTCAGCGGCGGCGGTAACCGGCGCACCGCGGGCAAGGAGGCTGGCCCGGGGAGGGAAAAGAGAACGTGCCACCACGCAGAATCTCCTCATGAACAGGGAGGTTTGAGAAAGTACGCGGGAAAACTCTGGTTGCTGGGCTCCTTGGTGGCGGTGACTGGGATCACGCCTGCCGCCCCCGGGGCGGCGCCGGCCGAGCTCGACATTCCCGTGCGCGCGGGCGGCTTTGGCACCGCGTTCTATGAGGAGAGCGCCCGGCGGTTCGAGGCACTACGCCCTGGGGTGAAGATCAACCTCTACGGGGATCCGCGGATCGAGGACAAGGTGAGGGTTCGCCTGATGGGGGGGGATTATCCCGATGCCGCCTTTGCACCCTACCTGCTCTGGCCTGCGCTGATCCGCGCGGGCAAAGTGAAGGACCTTACAGAAGATCTGGCGGGACCGAACTGGGAGAAAGACGCACGTTGGGGCGATACATTTCTCCCCGGAGCGCTGGATTCATGGAGGCTTGGCGGCCGGGTTTACGGGGTGCCGCTGGGGTACGCCTGCTGGACTATTTTCTACAACCAGAAGATGTGGCGCGAGCACAGTTGGACGGTGCCGCGAACCTGGGACGAGTTCTTCACCCTAGGTGATCGGATTCGCGCAGCCGGCGGGGCACCGTTGAGCCTGACCGGGGTCTACGGGAACTATCCCGACGCCTTTCTGCGCGCCGCCTACTACAACCTTGCCGGAGCCGCGGGGTGGAAGGCGCTCAACAATCTGACACCGGGGGCACGCCTGGATCCGCGATACGTCCGAAGCGCGGCGTTGCTGCAGCGGATCACCCGGGATTATACGCTGCGCGGATGGGAGGGAGCGACGCACACAGCCGCCCAGTTGGCATTTCTGCAGGGCCGCGCAGCCATGACCGTGGCAGGCTCGTGGATGATCCAGGAGATGGAGGGGAAGATTCCGGATGACTTTGAACTCGGGGTGATGAATTTCCCGGTCTTCCCGGAGGGCGTGGCTGATCCGACCACGATCCAAACTGGGGCCGACAGCTTTTTCATTTTTACAACGGGAAACCCACAGCGCGAGAAGTTAACGGTGGATTTCCTCCGGTTTCTCACGTCGCGGGCCCAGGCGGAGAGATTTGTACGAACAGTGAACGCGCCGGTGGCGGTGAGGGGCGTTCCCCTGGCGGCGTTTTCCGCGCGCTTGCAGTCAACGGCGGTGTTGATCACGCACGCGCAGGAAGCGTTTAACATGCCCCAGGTCATGCTTGAGCCGCCGGCAGTCCGCCAGGCGCTGACCGACGGCCGGATGGAGTTGATGACGGCCAGGATAACCCCGCAGCAGTTTGCGGAAAAAATTGAAGCGGCCGCGAAACGCGACCGGGCACGCGCAACCGACCCTGACCGCGTGGAATTTCGCCACGTCCTCGCGGGCTTGGCGCTCCTCATACTGCTGGGGGGCGCGGCAGTCTGGCTGGCAACTGGAAAACTACGGGCGGTGGTATTCCGGCCGCACCTCCAGGCGCAGTCCGGCGGGGAAGCCGCGGCCGCCTTTGCCCGGTTGCGCGCCTCCGTAGCGCTCGGCTTCGTGGGGCCGGCGATGGGACTGTACGCAGTGTTCGTGCTGCTGCCCGGCCTGGCCGCCTTCGGCTGGGCGTTTCTGCATTGGGACGGCATCGGGGCACGCACGTGGGCGGGCTGGTTTAATTTCAAATGGTTGCTCTTCAATGACGATGTCTTCTGGTTCGCGCTGCGGAACAACCTCTACCTGATGCTGGTGCCGGCGCTCGTGGTGGTGCCGCTGGCGCTGCTGTTCGCCGCGCTGATCCACCGCGGGGTGTGGGGCGCGGGCCTGTTTCGCGTGGTGTTGCTTTTTCCCAACCTCCTCGGCGGGATCACCGCCACACTGCTCTGGCTCAACGCCTACGAGCCACACGGCGGACTGGTCAACGCCGGACTGGTCGTTCTCGGGCGGATTCTCGATGTCGGCTGGTTGCGCGGAATGGACGGCTTCCCGTGGCTGGCGCAGAACCATCTCTACCTTGCGCTCATTCCGATCTACCTCTGGATGGCGTGCGGGTTCAACCTCGTGCTTTACCTGGCCGCGATGGAGGGCATCGATCCGCAGCTTTACGAGGCCGCGGAACTCGATGGTGCGCCGGTCTGGCGCCAGTTCTTCACCATCACCCTGCCGATGATCTGGGAGGTCATCATCATCTCGATGGTCTTCCTGGTGATCAGCGGGCTCAACGCTTTCGAGATGATCTGGCTGCTCACGTCGCAGGATCCAGCCAGTTCCACCCACACACTCGGCACGCTCATGGTTACCTCGATGTTCAAGGAATTTCAAATCGGCCGCGCGGCGGCGATCGCCGTGGTCATGCTCGTGCTGGTGCTGGCGGCCAGTGCCGCGGTCATGAGGGGACTGAAACGGGAGAGTCTTGAATGAACCCCGCCCGTCATCGACAGATCCCGCCCGGCCGCGCGCTGATCCTCGCGGGACTGTGCGGCTATGCCCTCTGGGTCATCTTTCCGATGATCTGGATGGCGTATTCCTCGCTCAAACCCGACGAGGCCATCTTCCACGAGCCCTTCACGCTGCCGGCGACCGACCACCTGCAGTTCGCCAACTACAGCCATGCCTGGCGCGAAGCGCACTTCGGAGAATACTTCTTCAACAGCGTGCTGGTGACCACGGTCTCCGTCGCCGCCATCGTGCTGCTCGGAGCCATGGCCGGATACGCACTCAGCCGCTTCTATCATCCGGCAGGACGCGCGATCTTCTGGCTGTTTCTGGCCGGGCTGACTATTCCCGCCCAACTGGCGATGGTGCCGCTGTTCTTCGAACTACGAGGGCTCGGCCTGCTCAACTCGCGACCCGGACTCATCCTTGTCTACACCGCCAACGGCCTGCCCTTTGCAATCTTCATCCTCTCCGGCTTCTTCAAATCCCTGCCCCGCTCACTCTATGAGGCCGCAGTAGTCGACGGCTGCAATGAGTTCTCGGCCTTCTGGCGCGTCCTGCTCCCGCTAGCGAAACCAGGACTCGTCACCGTGGCGATCTTCCAGTTCATTGGGATCTGGAAGGAATACTTTTTCGCATTCTTGATCACCAACGGAGGCGACGGGCACGCCCGCACCCTGCCGCTCGGCCTCGCAAATCTGGCGATCACCTCCCAATACCACACCGACTACGGCATGCTTTTCGCCGGCCTCGTGCTCGTGACAATTCCGATCCTGATCGTCTACATCGCCCTCCAGAAACATCTCGTCAAGGGAATCACCGCCGGAGCGATCAAAGGCTGACCTGACGGCGCAGTGCTGTCCCGGCGTCCGGTAGCATCTCCAGGAGAGCGCGGAGTCACTGTTGGGTAAGAAGAGGGGCGCAATAAACCCGGACGTTCGCCACCGAGAAATTGCCGTTTGCCACAGGAGAACGGCATTTCGTCCCAAAGGATTTTTAATAGTTACTATTAGCAATATTGCTTTGGTATTCGAGCTCTTCCCCTCTGGCGGTTCGCACCTGCCCTTAGTCACCCTATGAGAAAACTCATTCTGACCATATTCTGCCTCTTCGCCGGCTGGCAGGCAGTTTCCGCGGTTTTCGGCGAAAACGCCGTCCTTTATTGGAACGACCAGGTGATCGACGCGACCCGGCTTGCGCGCAACCCGCCGCCGCTCGCGTCGCACCACATGGCGACGTTTCACGCGGCAATCTTCGATGCAGTCAATGGTTTCACCCGCAACCACCACGGCTGGCTGGTTAATGAACCCGCTCCTGCCGGCGCCGACATGGATGCCGCCATCGCCGGCGCGGCCCATGCCGTCCTGCTCACCCTTTGGGGCCAGGCGACAAATCCACACAACATTCAGGTCGCTTATGAAAAGGCCCTCGCGGGAATTCCCGACGGTCCGGCCAAGGCCGGTGGTCTGGCTTGGGGAATACACGTGGCAGAGGCGGTTCTTGCCGTCCGAGCCAAGAGCGGTTTCGACCAACCTATCCCCGGCCAATATTCGAGCACTGAGCCGGGAAGCTGGCGGGAGACGCCTCCCGGATTCCGGCCGCCGGTCCTGCCGCATTGGGGTCGGGTGACCCCGTTTGTGATGACCTCGCCCGACCAGTTCCGCGCACCACCGCCACGGCCGGTCAATTCGAAGGAATATGCCGAGGAAATCGCCTATATCGCCAAGATCGGTGCGCGCGACGGCGCCGAACGCTCGGAATACGAGACGCTTAGCACGGCATTTTGGTCCGACGATCTCGGAACCTGCACGCCGCCCGGACATTGGAACATCATCGCTGCAGACCTCGCGCAACGCAACCACCTCTCCGTGTCCGAAACCGCCCGCCTTTTTGCCCTACTTAACTTCGCCGAGGCTGATGCGGCGATTTCGTGCTGGGACACGAAATTCTTCTACCGAACCTGGCGTCCGGAAACGGCCATTCGGGAGCTCGATGCCAAGTTTAACCCCGACGCCAAACCCAACCCCGATTTTATTCCCCTGATGATCTCGCCGGCGTTTCCTTCCTACATTTCTGGGCACAGCACCTTTTCCGCAGCTGCGGCGCGCCTCCTCGAGCGATTCTTCGGAACCGATGACATCGAATTCACCGTGCGGTCTGACGGCCTGCCTGGCGCAGTCCGCAGCTACAAGAAACTCTCCGAGGCGCGCAATGAAATTGGCATGAGCCGCCTCTTCGCGGGCATCCATGTGATGTCTGACAACCTCGAAGGCCAGAAGGCCGGCACGAAGATCGCTGATTGGGTTTTCGAGAATGCCTTGGGCCTGCCGAAATAAAGCCGGACCGATTTCCGGGAATCTCGTTCGGTCGCTGACCGGCCGAATTCGGCGGGTCGTAGAGATCGCAAACGACGCCTGGCTTGCCCTCCTGTCACTGCTTGCCCGGAGCTCTGGTCCCTCCTCTTTCAACCTGAATCACCCGGGACATCTCATGTTTAAGACTTTGCTTGCAGCAGTTGCTTTTTACTCCGCTTCGGTGCTCACCGCCGCCACCCCGGTTTACACCGCTGCGCCGCTGCATCCCCGACCGCCGCTGCCGGCCGGCGCGAAGCCGTTCGAGACCCTCGATCCCGCCGAGATCGGCGTAACCGTGCCAAATATCTTCAGCGACCCACGGATGTGGGGCGATCGTTTCCGGGAACTCACCCTGGGCTCGGTGGAGACTGGCATCGCCGTGGCCGATTTCGACCGCGATGGCCGGCTCGATATCTTTGTCGTATCCAAGAACGGCCCCTGCGCACTTTATCGTCAGGTCGCGCCGTTCAAGTTCATGGACATCGCGCACGCCGCAGGCGTGGCCTGCGACGCCGGGCCCGCCAGCAATGTCGGCGTAACGGTCGTGGACATCAACCAGGATGGCTGGCCCGATCTCTACATCTGCCGCTACAACGCACCGAACCTTCTTTTCGTAAACAATGGCGACGGCACATTCACCGAACACGCCCACGAATACGGCCTCGATATCACGGACGCCTGCGTGCACGCCGTGTTCGCCGATTATGACCGCGACGGCTACCTCGACTGCTACCTCGTCACCAACATCCTCGATTTCTCCAAGAGTCCGCAGGGCCGCCGGGGTTATCTGATGCACAACAACGGGAACGGCACCTTCACGGACGTTTCCACCAAGGCCGGCATCTGGGGCCTGACGCAGGGACACACCGCGATCTGGGTCGATGTCAACCACGACGGCTGGCCCGATCTCTACGTGGCCAACGACTTTGAGACTCCCGACCGGCTCTACCTGAACAAGGGTGACGGCACGTTCGTCGATGTCATCGATGAGCGTCTGCCGCACGCCACCTATTTTTCGATGGGCGCCGACGCGGGCGACCTGAACAACGACGGCCTCATCGATTTTCTCATCACCGACATGCGCGACCGCCACCACGCGGAGTTCATGGCCGGCATGGAAGAGATCGGCCGCGGCTTGTGGGAGATCGAGCGCGTCCCGGATCTCATTCCCCAATACATGTGGAACGCCGTCTACCTCAATACCGGCACCGACCATTTTGCGGAGGTGGCCCACCTCACCGGAATGGATGCGACCGGCTGGACTTGGTCAGCGCGCCTCGGGGATCTGGACAACGATGGCCGGCTCGACGCCTTCTACACCTGCGGCATGATCCGCAACTTCATCGATGCCGACCTGGTCGACCGGCAGAATGTTGCGCCGAACCTCACCGCCCGCGCCAACGTCTGGAAGAACTCCCCGCCCCGGCGCGAAACCACCCTGGCATACCGCAACCTCGGCGACCTGAAATTCGCCGATGTATCCAAAGAGTGGGGTCTCGATCACGAAGGAGTCAGCTTCGGCTGCGTCCTCGCCGACCTCGCGGGCGATGGCAACCTTGATATCATCTTCACCAATTACAACGCCCCGCCGACGATCATCCGCAATCGCACCGCCACGGGACATCGCGCGATGATCAAGCTCGCCGGCCGGGCGCCCAATCTCGACGGCATCGGGGCCGAGCTGCGTCTCGAATCTGCAGCGGGCGTTCAGGTGCGGCAGCTTTACACCGAGCGCGGCATCGCGTCGAGCGAACCGCCGCTGGTGCACTTCGGCCTCGGTAATGACGCAGTCATCAATAAGCTCACAATCCGCTGGCCGCGCGGTGAAGTCCAGGTGCTGGAGAAGCTGCCGGCTGACCAGTTGCTCACCATCGCGGAGCCCCCGCTGGCCGCTGGCGCCAAGCCAGTCCTGTCGGCGGCGGTCTTCCACACGCCGCCGGCTCCGGACGCGTTTTACACTGAAACGGCAGCCGTGCGTGGTCTCAAGCATGCCAACACGCTGCGGCCGGTCGACGAGTTCACCCGCCAGCGGCTCCTCCCGCGGCGCCTCAATGGTCTGGACCCGACGCTCGCCGTGGCCGACGTCAATGGCGACGGCATCGACGATGTCTTTGTCTCGGGCACGGCCGGGCAGGCCGGCGAGCTCTTCCTTGGCCAGCCGGACGGCACCTTCATGCCCGCGCCCGACCAGCCCTGGGCCGGCTCAGTCGAAGCTGACGACAACGGAGCGGTGTTCTTTGACGTGACGGGCCACGGCCATCCGGACCTATTGATCGCCGCAGGCGGCGTGGCTCATTCCCAGGGAGATCCGCTGCTCAACAACCGGCTTTACCTCAATGATGGGCGTGGTCATTTCACCGCTGCTCCCGAGGGCATGCTGCCGGTCAACGGCGAAAGCACCGGGGCGATCGCGGCAGCGGATTTTGACGGCGATGGCAAAATCGATGTCTTCGTCGGCGGCCGGGTCGTACCTGGCCGATATCCAGACACACCCCGCAGTTTCCTTTACCACAATGTTGGAGGAAAGCTCGTGGATGTGACCGATGAGCTCGCGCCCGGCCTGCGACATATCGGCATGGTCACCGCCGCGGTCTGGGCAGATGTTGATCATGACGGCCGGCCCGACCTGCTGCTGGCGCTCGAATGGGGTCCCATCTGCTATTTTCACAATACCGGCCATGGCTTTGAGAACCTGACGGAGCAATCCGGCCTCGGCGCACACACGGGCTGGTGGAGCGCGCTCGCGGTGGCAGATGTCAACGGCGACGGTCGGCTCGACATCATCGCGGGGAATGTTGGGCTGAACACGAAGTATCACGCCACGCCGGCCGAGCCCACAGTCCTCTACGCCGGCGATCTTGACGGCAGTGGCCGCGACCAACTAGTCGAGGCCCAGTACGAAGATGGCCGGCTCTATCCCGTGCGTGGACGCAGCAAGCTCGCCTACTGCTTCCCGTGGCTGCCGAAGAAATTCTCCACCTACAAGGCATTCGCGCAGGCCACCGTGGCAGATATCTTTGTTCCGGAACGCCTGGCCGCGGCGCACTGTCTGACCGCCAACGAGCTCGCGAGCGGCGTGTTCCTACAGCAGGCGGACGGGACCTTCCGGTTTCAGCCGCTACCGCGTCTGGCGCAGAGCGCCCCAATCAATGCCATCATCGCGCGTGATCTCGACGGCGACGGCCTGCTCGACCTGTTTTGTGTGGGCAACAACTTCGGGCCGGAACCTTCCACAGGGCGATTCGATGGTGGGCTCGGGTTGCTGTTGAAAGGAGACGGGCACGGCGGCTTCACGCCGCTGTCGCCGGCACAGTCTGGAATCAGTGTCGTCGGTGATGCCCGGGCCGCTGCGGCCATTACTCTTCCCGGCTTTAAGAGGCCGGCGCTCATCGTCAGCCGCACGGAAGGCCCACTGCTGTTCTTCACACCATCGAACCAATGAAACAAACCTCGCACCCAACCAGTCCGGATGTTTCACGCCGCCGGAACGCTCCAAGCTCAAGCCGTAGCGCGGGTCTCAGCATGGAAAAGGCAGTCGGACACGATTACCCATTAGGCCATCCAACAGAAAGGGTAGGGCGGGTTATCCCGAACCCGCCGTCCCATTGGTCTAGGCAAAGCGAAGCGTTAGGGATGACGCGCACGACCTTAACTGGCTGGAACCGGCCGCTGACAACTTTGATGACCCTGACCTTGCTGTCGCCGGTGCTTACCGCCGCCGCCGCTGACCCGCCGCCCGCGCCGTCCGCAATCATCTTTGACGACGGACGGGGAACGATTGAAGTCATCGAGCGGCTGCGTTTCGAAGACCGGCAAGACAATTTTGACTTCAATTCGGCGGCCGCGGCGCCGACGGATGGCTCATGGTTCGTCCAGCGCTTCCGCCTTGGGACCACGTGGAAACCGGACGCCGCACTCGCGTTCCAGGTGCAGCTGCAGGACGCCCGCGAATGGAATTCGGACCGGCCCAAGGTTCCGTTCATTCTCGGGGCCGAAGGCAACGATGCCCTCGATCTGCGCCTTGCCGCCGTCACGTGGGGAGACCTAAAGAAATCCGCAGTCGTTTTCACGCTCGGGCGACAGATCCTTGCATTCGGCGAAGAGCGGCTTGTCGGGTCCAGCGAGTGGAACAACTTCGCCCGCACGTTTGATGCCGGAAGACTCACCTGGTCGGTGGTCCCCGGGAAAACTGCGGCGACGGCTTTCCTCGGCAGCGTGGTCAACGTCGAGGGAACCACCACCGGCACTGGATGGAAGTTCGACCACTCCAGCACCAACGACTTGTTTGGCGGGGTCTATGTAACGCAAAAGCTCGCGGCGGCCGACCTGCTCGAATGCTACGTGCTCTGGCGCGACAAAAAGGACAACAACCCGATCTACAGCGCACCCACAGCTCCAATTCCGGCCGCATCGCGCACCATCGCGGCTTACGATATCGGGCAGGATATCGTGACGCTCGGGGCACGCTACGTGCAGGCACCGAAGGAAGGATCCTTCAATACCGAGGTGGAGGCCGCGCTGCAAATAGGCCACGTCAACCGGCAGACGACCGCCGCGACGGGAACCTATGCCGGCAGCAATCCGACCCTCGACCAGCAGGCTTGGGCGCTGCACACGCTGGTCGGCTACACGCCAACAGTGGCGGCGGGAAGACTTCGCTTCGACCTCGAATACAACCTCGCCTCGGGCGACACCAACCGGAACGACGGAAAGAACGGGTCGTTCATGAATCTGTTCCCGAGTAATCACAAATTCTATGGATTCATGGACGTCTTTGCCTGGAAAAACCTCCGTGAGGCGGTTGCCACCGCACGGTTCGTGCCACTCCCGAAGACCAGTGTGCGGTTGGATTACCACTGGTTCTCGCTCTACTCCTCCCAGGATGCCTGGTTCCGCGCCAACGCGGTCGCCACGGTCCGGCCCCTCAACGCGACTGCCCAGGACGCGCCCCCGCGCGCCGGAGAGGAAATCGACCTCACGGTTGCCTGGACCCCGCGGCCATGGATCTCGCTGGACACCGGGTGGGCGCGTTTCTTTGCCGGCCCGTATTTGCGGGCCACTGGTGCGGGCAGCGATGCCAACTTCGTCTATGCGCAAACCACGGTGAGATTCTAGTCACACCGCATGGGACGACGACCAACTGGCTGTCTTCGTGACAGGGGATCGGTAACCGGCATTTGCATCCAGATGGCTATACTGGCCGGCGTTTGCGAAAGGGCATCGGGCACGAGGCGCCGTTGAACCACGTGCCCTCGACAAACGTGGTCGTGGGAATCTCTGGCACGCCGAATTTGTTGTGCTGGAGCTGGCCGGCGAGAATCTCCACGGCCAGCGCCCCGACCGTCGCGTGATTCTGACGCACGCCAGCGATCTGCCCGCCGAACTCCTCCAGGAAAACATCCACAAATGCCACATCCCGGGGAATACGCAGCCCCATCCGCTTGAATTCCGGCAGGACAAACGACGCTTTGCTGATGATGACCTCCGGCCGGTGTTTTTCGTACCACCGCTCGAACGGTCCCGGATCGGTGATCACATCCGCCTTGCTCTCCTTGAACCAGCGCTCAACCGGGACCGGACCAGGGAAGATGTGCGCCGGGACCCGTTCTTTCTGAGTGAGATTCTGCTGTTCGCACAGAAAACCGGCCGTCCACAAATGGTCGACGGAATGGTCCCAGCCGCGGTGCATGACGAACCCGATACGCCGGTAGCCGGCGGCGATGAGTCTTTGCATCGCCAGGCGGATCACATCGCACTGGTTGTTCGTGACGTTGTGCAATTCCGGCTTGTGGGGAAAATAGTCGATTTTGACTCCGCTGAGATGCTTCCAGTCGAATTGCAGCTCCACATCGATCTCGCGCATATGGGAGGCGATAATCACTCCATTGATTCCCCGGGCGTAGAGAATCCGGTTCAGCCGGCCATGGGTGAGACCCGGCTCGCGCAGCCAGAAGTGTTCCAGGTTATATCCAAGCTCTTGCGCCTTCGCGAGGGCGCCCGCGAAAAAGTCAGGATGGGCGGTCACTTCCTTCCAGCCCCACCGCGTATTCCAGTTGGTCACATACGCCAGGGTGGGGGGGTTGCGGCGGGGAACGACCTGGCCGCGGTAAGCGACGAGGGCGCGCAGCCAGGGATCGGGCGCATAGCCGCGCTCCTGCGCGAGTTTCTGGAGGCGCAAGCGGGTTTTCTCCGGCAACCGTGGATGATTGCGCAGGGCAAGTGAAACGGTGGTGACGTGCACGCCGGCTTCGCGTGCAAGGTCGGCCAGGGTGACGCGGCGTTCGTTCATGGGGTGGACGTCCAGCAGAAGCCCGCCGGGATCATCAAGACAAGTCTAAAGTTAGCGCAGAGTCGTCTTTGCTAATTCCGGTTGGGTGGGACCATTTTTAACCATGGCCGCAAACGGGATCGCCCGTCTCCGGCCTATACCCAACCAGCGTCGGCCGAAGCCCCTCCCCCAGCTTTCGCCTTCTTTCTTTTTGCAGGTCAACCCCGACGGGCTGAGCCCGGACTACCCATCAGCAAGACAGAATGTGGCGCTTGTGCCCATGAAACTCCGCATCGCCGCCGGCGGTTCCTCCCCGATCCAACCGGCGGAACGACCGTGTTTTTGACCAGAACTCCAACACCTAAAACCATGAAAAGAAATACCCAAGCCTCAGTCCTCGGGATGCTGTTTCTTAATGGCATCCTCGCCGGCAGCTTGTTTGCACAAGCCGCGCCGACTGCTTCGCCGGCAACTTCACCAACCGCGACTCCCGCGGTTGCTTCAGTCTCTAGCGCCCCTGGCGAAGAGCAGATCATAAGACTTTCGCCATTTGAGGTGAGCACGACGCGCAACGTCGGCTACCAAGCGACGGAAACCCTCGCCGGCACCCGCATCCGCACTGATCTGAAGGATGTCGCCTCTTCCATCCAAGTCATCACAAAGGAATTTCTCGAGGACATCGGCGCCACCGACAGCGGCACGCTGCTCCAGTACACGACCAACGCCGAGGTCGCCGGCCCGCGCGGCACCTACGCGGGCTTAGGCAACGGCACCGGCGTCGAAGATACCGGCAACCTCCGCAATCCCCAGAGCGCCCAACGTGTCCGCGGTCTGGCCCCGGCCGACAACACCCGCGACTTCTTCGTCACGGACATTCCATGGGATTCGTTCAACGTGGACCGCATCGACATCCAGCGTGGCCCGAACCAGATCCTGTTCGGCTTGGGCAGCCCGGCCGGCATCGTCAACGCCGGCACGCACAATGCCGAGTTTCACGATTTTGGCTCGGTCGAGGCGCGCACCGGGTCCTACGGCACGTTCCGGAGTAGCATCGACCTAAACCAGGAGCTGATTCAGAACGTGCTGTCCATCCGGGTGGACGGCATGTGGGACGACCACCATTACGAGCAAAACCCGGCTTTCCAAAACGAAAAGCGCGTCTTTGGTGCACTCCGGTTCGATCCGCAGCTCTTCAACCGGAAGGACTTTCACACCAGCATCAAAGTGAAGTTCGAGAACGGCAACATCAATGCCGACCGGCCACGCATTGTCCCGCCGGAGGACAGGATCACACCGTGGTTCCGTGCGGTTGACACGACCAGCCTGAACGGCGGCATGGGCAAGCTTGCGGTGCCGAATGGCTACACAGTCGGCTCAGCCCAAGCGACCTTCAGTCCCTGGTTGGGCGGCTACGCCAACCAGCAGCAACCCGTCTGGTTCATGGACGGCACAAGCAACCAGCTCTACCGGATCTACGGCGGATACGTTAATACGGGTGCGCTCAATGCCGCCGGAGTTCCCCAAGGCGCCGGCGTCAATCTCGTCGGCATGAGGTATGCGGACGTCTTCTCCGATCTCGCCAGCTTAAGCACGTATGCCATCAACGCGCACCTGCCCAATTACCAATACGGCCAATACCGAAACGCCTCGCTGACCGACCCGTCGGTTTTCGATTTCTATCACAATCTGATCGACGGCCCGACCGCCTCTCAGTTCGAAAACTGGAATGCCCTCAACATTGACCTCCAGCAGACGTTTTGGGACGATCGCGTAGGCGTCCAATTCACCTACGACCGCCAGAGATACAAGCGGGGCGGGCAGAACCTGATCGGCGGCCCGAACAGCAACAACCCGTCGATTAACATCGATCTGCTGCAGAACTTTCAGGACTACGTGGTCGGACCCACCAACGCCACCAATGGCAACGTTGCCAATCCCAACTTCGGCCGGCCCTTCGTCGCCATCGGGCCGGGCGGCGGAAATTCCTACGAAAGCGACCGCAAGTATATCCGCGGATCGGTCTTCGCTGAGCTTCGGGCCACGGACTATCTTGCGAAGGACAGCTTCCTCGCGAAGCTGCTCGGCAAGCACCGTTTCAACGGTGTCTTTAGCGACGAGAAATACTCCACCCAAAACCTGACTTGGCAGATGTATGCCAACTCCCTGGCTTACGCCACCTACAAGCTCCAGGGGAATCCCGATGGCATCCTCAATCTCCCGCCAATCGGGGTCGCTTACCTCGGTGGGTCGCTGGCCAACGCGACTTCGGCGGCCAACGCTCAGATTCCGGGCATCAAAAACAATCTGACACTGCAGAATGGCAATATCTATCAGTTTGATTCAACCTGGAGGAGTCCGACGGGCGTCAACTTTGCCGACCCGTGGAACGTGCCGGCTAATTTGCAGACTATCTTCAATGGAGCCCCGGTGATAAACACCACGACCGGTGCCACCTATCCCCAACTGACGCAGGTTTCGAATCCCGCTAACTACGTCGGCTGGAATAATAACTTCCAGGATACCCTGCTGCGCTATGATAACGGCGCCGATCAGAGTCTCCTGCAGGCGGCCAGCCTGACCTTGCGCGAGACGAAATCCTATGCCGGTACCTGGCAGGGCTACCTATGGAACGACGCCATCGTGCCCACCCTCGGCTGGCGCTACGACGAGGTCAAAGGCCAGGGCGTGACCGCTCAGACCCTGCCGGGAGCCACCGCGCGCGGCGCGTTGAATTTGTCCCCAACCGGTCCCGCCTCCTCCCAGCCTTATGCGCTTCCGGGCGAAACCAACCCGCTCAACGCGAATCAGACCCGCTCGGTTTTCAAGGCCCATTCCAACGCGGGCGGCGTGGTCGCGCACCTCAACCAGTTGCTCGAAGGGCACGACTTCCTGCCGATCGACATCAGCCTGTCGTATAACAAGTCGAGCAACTTCCAGATCACGGATGCACGCCGCGACATCTACGGCCATAATATCGCCAACCCGACCGGCGCCACCAAGGAATACGGCCTCATGCTCGCCACGAAGGACGGAAAGTATTCTCTGCGCGTGACGAAATATGACACCAAGTTGGTCGGCGCCACCCTCGCGGGGTTCGACAACAGCGGCATCTACACCACGATTCGGGATGCCCTGAATTGGCGCAATATCAAGACCTACTACATGTCGGCCTACACCTGGGCCACGGCCGGACAGACGAACCTCAATCATTACACCGGACAGCGGTATCTGTGGGACGCGGCCTATGTGGATAATACGACTGGGAGGCCGGTCGCTTCAGGCGCCCTCGCTACGGGGCCCGCCAATTCCCATTTGGAAACGCAGGCTCAAGCCGATGCTCGCCGCGATGCTGCGCTCGCCGCCCTTAACGCCATGCAGGTGATGCTTGCGGGCAATGGCTACTTCTCGGCGTGGAACTATGGCGTGGGCCCGACGACGCAGGCGGCGTTGGAGACTCGCGGCCAATATGAAACCAACCCCATCCTGCCCGATCCGGCGAGCGTGTATGACTATCGCAATGCCCCGTTGATGCAGGGCTTTGCGATCACCTCTGACACCCAATCGAAGGGCTATGAGTACGAGTTCACGGCCAATCCGACTCCGAATTGGCGGATCGCGCTCAACGCCGCGGAAACCACGGCGATCCGCACCAACATCGGTGGCCCGGTGCTGGATCAGTTGGTGACCTACATGGATACCCTGATGGCCGGGCCCGCCGGTGATTTGGTCCGATTCAACTCCGACTATTCTGCGGGGAATGAGCTGCGCCAAGACTGGCTTGGCTGGCGCGGCAAATACACGCTGTTGAAGCTGGGCGAAGGCTCCGCCGCGCCCGAACTCCGCAAGTGGCGGTACAACGTCATGACGAATTACTCGTTCAGCCGGGGCTCCCTCAAGGGCTTCGCCGTCGGCGCAGCCTATCGCTGGCAAGACAAGGTCGTTATCGGTTATCCGGTGATCCCCGGCGCCAACGGCCTGGCGAGCTTCGACCTGACCCAACCCTACTACGGCCCTGCGGAGAACGCGCTCGATCTGTGGCTCGGCTACGAGCGGAAGATCACGAATAGGATCGGCTGGCGAATCCAGCTCAACGTCTACAACGTCGGAAAGAAAGACGGGCTCATCCCGATCTCCGTCCAACCCGACGGCCATACCTGGGCGAGCGTGAGAATCGCCCCGGTCCAGGAATGGGCGCTGACGAACACGTTCTCGTTCTAGCATAGGACCAGCCACTCGGCCCCTCGCCGGTTGGCGGTGGGGCTGGGCGGTTGGTTGGGTTGCAGTCTTCAGAGCATAGCAGCGGCAGGCTTCAAAACCTGCCGCTTTTGATTGGCATGCCCGGCATGGGGCCGGCGACACTCCCCAATCGTCATTATCCAGGTAGTAGTTTTGACCGTTCCACTGAGCCGTTGGACCTTGGCGCCGCCGGCGGTGGTCTGTGCCATATTGCACCTTGGTAGGCCCGCGCCCCGCACTTTGCCCGGTTGCCATTCGAAAAGGCTCCCTCATAATTCGTGCGTCGCCCTGTCAGATGAGAATTACGTTCAGGTTTCTGCTTCTCATTTTCTGCGTTGGAACATGCGCTCACGCCGAGTCGGCACCGCCGCACCTGCGAGTGCAGGGAACGGCGACGCAACTGATCGTCGATGGCCGGCCATTGCTCATTCGCGGCGGAGAGATCAATAATTCCTCCGCGACAAATCCGGCGTATCTGGAACCGTCATGGGAGAGGTTCAAAGCGCTCAACCTCAACACGCTCATCGTGCCGGTGTATTGGGACCTCATCGAACCGCAGGAAGGGCAATTCGACTTCTCGACCGTCGACCGCCTGCTGGCGCAGGCGCGGGACAACCGGATGCATCTGGTGCTGCTCTGGTTTGGGTCCTGGAAGAACAGCATGTCCTGCTACGCGCCCGCCTGGATCAAGGTCGATCCCAAGCGGTTTCCACGCGCCGGCGATCCGAGCGGCGCGCGCCTGGAAATACTTTCGCCGTTTTCGATCGAGAACCTGCGGGCCGACGCTAAGGCATTTGGAACGCTGTTGCGACATCTGCGGGACGCTGATGGCACCCAGCAGACCGTGGTCATGGTCCAGGTCGAAAACGAAATCGGCATGATCCCCGCGGCGCGCGATCATTGTCCCGAGGCCGATCGGGCGTTTGCCGGTCCAGTTCCCGGCGAGTTGATGGATTACCTGACCGCTCACGCCGAACACCTCACGACGGAGTTGAAAGCCACGTGGTCGGCCGCAGGTGGGAAACGGGCCGGGACCTGGGCGGAGGTCTTCGGCGCAGATCCGGCTGGCGAGGAAATCTTCATGGCCTGGTATTTCGCCCGCTACACCGACGCGGTCGCCGCTGCCGGCAAGAAGGAGTATCCACTGCCTTTGTACGTCAATGCGGCGCTCATTCGGCCGGGACATCAACCCGGCCAGTACCCGAGCGGAGGACCGCTGCCGCATTTGATGGACGTGTGGCATGCGGGCGCCCCCGCGATCGACCTTCTGGCGCCCGACATCTATTTTCAGAATTTCACCGAGTGGGCCCGCCGCTACAAGCGGCCGGGAAATCCGCTTTTCATTCCGGAGGCGGTACGGGGTCCCAACGCGTCGGTCAACGGCCTATACGCCTTCGGGGCTCACGATGCCATAGGCTTTTCCCCTTTCGCCATCGAGTCGATCGGCGATCCGGCGGGGAAGTATCTGGCGGCGAGTTTCGACCTGATTGCGCAACTTGAGCCCCTCATCCTCGCCCATCAGGGAAACGGCAGCATGGCGGGGCTGCTTTCGGAAGGACCCGAGCAAAGGCAGCCGCAGTTGGTGCGGCTCGGAAACTACGTGCTGAGCGCCACGTTTGAGCGAGGAGCGCCGCCCAATCTGGCAGACGGAGTGATCGTTCCTGCGGCGAACAGCGGGACAGTGCCGGCTTACCCCTCAGGGGGACTGGTCATTGAACTGGGGCCCGGTGAGTTCATCGTCGCGGGTACGGCGCTGGTGATTACGTTCGCGTCGGTTGAGCCGGGGTTGAATGCGGGCATCCTCAGTGCCGAGGAGGGCCGGTTTGTAAATGGCGAATGGCAGAACATCCTCTCGTTGGGAGGCGACCAGACCCATCAGGGAAGGCATGTCCGCCTCGAACCGGGTCGGTTCTCCATCCAACGGGTGAAGCTTTATCGCTACTAACGAAGCGTTGGGCCCGTTTATGCTCGAACTTCTCCCAATCCTCTCACGCTGCGCCCGGGTGATCCTCGCGTGCATTCCCTCGGTCGCGTTTGCGGCAACTCCGGCAGTTCAAGGCGTGCCTCGGCTCGACGAGGCTGCAAGGGCCGCACATCAGCAGTTGGTCGAAAAAACGCACCAGGGCCGAATCGATCTCTATTTTCTTGGCGATTCCATCACGCGCCGATGGGGCGCGACGGACTATCCCGAGTTCCTCGCCAACTGGAACCTGAATTTTCACGGATGGAACGCCGCCGTTTTCGGGGTAGGCGGCGATACGACGCAGAACATGCTGTGGCGCATCGAAAACGGTGAGCTCGACGGCGTGAACCCCAAGGTGATCGTGCTGCTCGCCGGCACAAACGACGTGGGTCGCACTCCGCACGCCGACGTGGCGGAAGAGGTGCCGAAGAAAATCCTGGCCCTCATCGACCGCTGCCGGGCCAAGGCACCAGGGGCGACGATCATCCTCACCGCCATTTTTCCCCGCAACGACACGACCGAGGCGAACCCGGTGATTGGGCAGATCAATGCGAAGATCGCGACCTTCGCGGATGCCAAGACGGTCCGTTTTCTCAACATCAACGACCAGCTTGCGGACCAGGACGGCCAGCTGCGCGAAGGGGTTACGATGGACAAGCTCCACCTATCGGCGAAGGGCTACCAGATCTGGGCAGATGCACTGAAACCGCTGCTCACGGAAATACTGGGGCCGCCGCATCCGACGAGCAGGGCGCCAACTGCGACCAGTGAGCCGGGTGCCGCCATGTAGAGCCAAGCCCGAGCATCCTCGCTACGTCCAACGGTCCCCCGGGGACTGTGCTGCCGTCGTGATCCCGCGCGAGGGCGGGTGATTGGCTCGCCCACCTGATGTCGCGCAAAGACAGCCGGGCCATCGGCGGGTCAGCTTCGTGATGCACCGAGGAATTGACCCCAACGCCATTCATCTCTGGACAGCCGGCTTTCTCGGAGAGCAGGCCGACCTCCATCGCGCGGACCGCATACGGATGCTGCATCTTCCGAAAGGCGACTCCATGGGCCCATCTATGGCTGGGATGGAATCGGCTGCCATGGTTTCGCCGCTCGCGTACGCCCGATCAGCAGTGAGCCCGCGACGCGGTTCCGTCAGTCTGCTCGGTTGGGAAGTCACACCTGACCGCTTCGGATCGATTCCTGCGCCCGGTTCGCCCGCGGCTTTGTCGGCACCGGAAGGGACAATAACCCCTTTCATGCCCTCGCTGATCTATTGTTAGACTCCCGCCGCTTTTGCGCAAAGATGTCCGGGTTGGAAAATGCCTGTGATTGGGTGGCCCTGCAAACTTGCCCCACTTTCGTTCCGGGTCATCGTCGACACCCGGTATTTGGAATTTCCATCCATGGCCTTCGCATATCCCTTCCTCAATTCCGATCTTCCGCTCACCGAGCGCATCGACGATCTCGTCGGCCGCCTCACCTTGCTGGAAAAGATCAGCCAGCTGTTGCATGAAAGCAGCGCGATCGACCGGCTGGGCGTACCCGCATACAACTGGTGGAGCGAAGCCTGCCACGGCGTCGGGCGCAATGGCCGGGCGACGGTTTTTCCCCAGGTGATCGGGCTCGGCGCTACTTGGAACCGTCCACTGGTCGAACGCGTCGCCAGCACCATCGCCGACGAGGCGCGCGCCAAGCATCACGCCGCCGTGGCCGTCGGCCGGCGCGGTCAGTACCAGGGCCTCACTTTCTGGACGCCCAACATCAACATCGTCCGCGATCCGCGCTGGGGGCGCGGCCAGGAGACCTTTGGGGAGGACCCCTTCCTCACCGGTGAGCTGGGTGTCGCCATGGTGCGGGGACTCCAAGGCGACGATTCCCATTACCTCAAGACCGCGGCGTGTGCCAAGCACTTCGCCGTGCACAGCGGACCCGAGGCAGAGCGGCACGTTTTCGACGCCCAACCCACACCCAAGGATCTAGCGGAAACCTACCTGCCCGCTTTCGAGAAACTCGTGCGCCACGGCGTGGAAGCCGTGATGGGCGCCTACAACCGGGTTTACGGCGAGCCCTGTTGCGGCAGTCGCTTCCTGCTGGTAAAACAGCTGCGCGAAAAATGGGGTTTCCAGGGGCATGTCGTGAGCGACTGCGGGGCCGTCGACGACTTTCACCGGCACCACAAAGTAACGGCCAGCGCCGCAGCCTCGGCCGCGCTCGCAGTGCGCATGGGCTGCGACCTCAACTGCGGCTGCACCTATCACGATCTCGTGCTGGCCGTGAAAGAAGGCCTCATCACCGTGGCCGAAATCGACACTTCGCTGCGGCGGCTGCTCTCAACCCGGTTTCGCCTCGGCCTGCTCGATCCGCCCGCCCGCGTGCCGTGGTCGAACCTCCAGCCGGAGATCGTCGACAGCACGGCGCACCGCGCGCTCGCCCGTCAGGCCGCGACCGAGTCGATCGTGCTCCTGAAGAACAACGGCCTGCTACCGCTGCCGCGCAACCCCGAGAGCCTCCTGGTGGTCGGACCCACCGCCGCCAACGTGGGCGCACTGCTGGGAAACTACTACGGCGTGGCGCCGCAACTCGTCACCCTGTTCGAGGGAATCGTGGAGCGCGTCGTCGAAGGCACGCGCATCGAGTACCGGGCTGGCTGCCCGCTGGACCAGCCCGCGGCTCCGGGCGTCAACTACACTTTTTCCACCGCGGCGGAATCGGAGATCGTCATCGCGGTGCTGGGCCTCGATCCAACCCTGGAGGGCGAGGAGGGTGATGCGGTGGCGTCGTCGACCGGTGGCGACCGCGTCACAATCGAACTGCCGGCCTGCCAGCGGGAGTTCTTGATCGAGCTGCGCAAGCATGCCCGGAAGCTGGTGCTCGTCCTCACCGGCGGTAGCGCCCTTGCCGTGCCGGAGGCGCAGGACTTCTGCGACGCGGTGCTGCAGGTGTGGTATCCCGGCTGCGAGGGCGGACGCGCCCTCGCCGATGTGATCTTTGGCGACGTGTCGCCCTCGGGCCGGCTGCCGGTGACCGTGCCGCGGCGCACCGCCGATCTCCCGCCGTTCAATGACTACCGGATGCGAGGACGGACCTACCGCTTCGCGGATATCGAGCCGCTTTACCCCTTTGGTTTTGGACTCAGCTACGCACAAATCTCCTACGGGGCCCTGTCCTTGAACGCCGCCCGGCTGTGCGAGGGTCAAGAACTGACGGTGCAGACCACCGTCACCAACGCCAGCGCTCGCGCCACGGATGAGACGGTGCAGTGCTACGTGATTCCGCCGCGCGACCAACCGGAGGCGCCACGGGCAACCCTGGTCGATTTCCGGAAAACCCCGGTGCCGGCCAACTCCACCATCAAGGTCGAGTTTCATCTCACCAGCGATGCATTCCGCCAGGTCAACGCGGCGGGAGAGCGCGTCTGGTGGCCGGGTCGCTACGGCCTGGTCGTCGGTCCGGCTTCGCCGGGTCCGCGCGCGATCGCTCTGGGCGCTCCCACGCCGGCCGCTGGCGAGATCATCCTTGCATAAACCCGGCGGCGATCTCCCCAGGCTCTGCGATGCAAGCGCTCGTTTTGGAGAAAGTCCGCTCGCTGCGTCTTCGCGACATCGCGATCGCCGAGACTCTCGGTCTCCACGATGTGCGCGTCCGCATCCATACCGTCGGAATATGCGGCAGCGACGTGCACTACTACCAGCATGGCTCCATCGGACCATTTGTCGTGCGGGAACCCATGGTGCTCGGGCATGAAGCTGCCGGCATCGTAGTGGAGACGGGTTCCGCCGTGGGCATTTTGCGCCCCGGTGACCGCGTCTGCATGGAGCCGGGAATTCCCGATCCAAACAGCCATGCCACCCGGCTCGGCCGTTACAACCTTGATCCAGCGGTGCGGTTTTGGGCGACCCCGCCGGTGCACGGCTGCCTGCGCCCGACGGTGATCCATCCCGACACGTTCACGTTCAAACTGCCTGACAATGTGAGCTTCGCGGAGGGAGCAATGGTCGAGCCGCTCGCCGTGGGGATGCATGCCGCCAGCAAAGCCTGCCTCAGGCCGGGTGATGTGGCTGCCGTGCTTGGGGCCGGGCCGATCGGCACGCTCACAGCGCTGGCGGCCCTGGCCGGCGGGTGCAGCCGGGTGTTCATCACCGACGTGCAGCCGGCCAAGCTTGCGCTCGCTGCAACGCTGGGCCCGATCACGCCGATCAATGTCCGCGAGGAGAATCCCCGAGAGCTAATTCGCGCGGCCACCGATGGCTGGGGCGCCGATGTCGTCTTCGAAGCCACCGGAGCTGCGGCGGCCGCGGCCCAGGCGATCGACCTGCTCTGTCCCGGCGGCTGCGCAGTCTTCATCGGCATGCCGGGCGCGCCGGTGTCGTTCGACATCGTGGCTGCGCAGGTGAAGGAGGCGCGCATCGAAACGGTCTTCCGCTACGCCCATGTCTTTCCCCGTGCGCTCGCCTTGATGGCGAGCGGCAGAATCAATGTGCGCCCGCTCATCACGGATCGTTTCGCCTTCACCGAGGGGGTCGCGGCGTTTGACTACGCCTGCCAGATGAACCCCACCAGCGTCAAAGTGCAGATCGAAATGCCCTGAAACCACGGCGTTGGCGCCGCAATCTTTCCCGCTGCCGGCGCCCGCCCTGGGTCTAAAGTTAGAGTTTCACCCGCCATTGCGAGAACCCGGGAAGTGGCGGTAACCTCACGCCGCTGCGGATTCTCCCAACGCTCCGCCCTTTGGCTCATGCACCCGCCTCGCCCCGCCGTTTTCCCACCAACCCGCCCTGATCCGCCGGAGCCAGTTGATTCGGGGCGCCGACATGGGCTTGGGACGCCTTGGCAGCGGCTCCTCGTCTGGACCGGCTGCCTGTTGCTATGCGCCCCGGACGGCCGCGCCATCGGCCAGGATCGCTATGTGGAATTTGGACCGACCGCCGGGGGATTCAACCTGGTGCAATCTGGCGACGCGGCAGACTTGTATGTGGATTCGCAGGACTTTGCGGGGGTCCTCCGCGCCGCGGATGACTTGACGTCCGACGTGGCCCGCGTGACCGGCGTCACCCCAGCCGTCGTGCATCAAGAGGGCGACCTCCGCGCGAAGGCCGTCATTGTCGGCACGCTGGGGAAAAGCCGGGTCATCGACCGGTTGATCCGGGAGGGCCGCCTCGATGTCGCGCCCATCGCTGGAAAATGGGAGGCGTTCATTATCCAGGTCGTGCCAGACCCGCTGCCCGGCGTGGCCAGTGGCCTGGTGATCGCGGGCAGCGACAAGCGGGGGACTATTTTTGGCATTTATGATCTGTCCGAGCAGATCGGAGTGTCGCCCTGGTATTGGTGGGCGGACGTTCCCTCCACGCACCGCGATGCGCTGTTCGTCAAGCCGGGCCGGTACGTGCAGGGGCCGCCCGCAGTGAAGTACCGCGGCGTTTTTCTAAATGACGAGGCACCCGACCTGACGAATTGGGTCATGACCAAATTCGGGTCGGTCCCGCCCGGTTCCAATCCGCCGGTGCCCGAGGGGATCTCCAATTACAACCGCCGGTTCTACGCGAAGATCTTTGAGGTGATCCTGCGGTTGAAAGGCAATTACCTTTGGCCGGCGATGTGGAACAACGCGTTCAACGAAGACGATCCGGCCAACCCGCGCCTGGCGGATGAATACGGCATTGTCATGGGCACCTCGCACCAGGAGCCGATGCTGCGCGCGCAACAAGAATGGGACCGGCGGTACCTGAAAACGGTCGGGCATTGGAACTATGCAACGAATCCAGACCAGCTCGAGCAGTTCTGGCGGGACGGCATCCGGCGCAACAAGGAGTTTGAGAGCATCATCACGATCGGCCTGCGGGGGGCAAATGACACGCCGATGGCCTCCGGCGGTCCAGAGTCGAACCGGGAACTGCTGGAAAAAATCGTGGGCGTGCAGCGCGATATTCTGCGGGAGGAGATCAATCCGGATGTGACCCGGGTGCCCCAGCTCTGGTGCCTCTACAAGGAAGTGCAGGAGTTTTACGAGGCTGGCTTGCGGGTGCCCGACGATGTAACGCTTCTGTGGGCGGAGGATAACTGGGGCAATGTCCGCCGCCTGCCCAGCGCGGCGGAGCGCCGGCGCAGCGGAGGCGCGGGAGTCTATTACCATTTCGACTACCACGGCGGTCCGCGGAGTTACCAGTGGGTCAATACCAGCCCGATTCCCAAGATCTGGGACCAGATGGTGCTCGCCAGACAATACGGCGCCGACCGGATTTGGATCGTGAACGTCGGCCACTTCAAGGGCTACGAGTTTCCCCTCGAATTTCTTCTGAGCCTGGCCTGGGACACCGACCGGTGGACCAACGACAACCTCACCGATTACACGCGACTCTGGGCCGCGCGGAATTTTGGGCCCGGGCAGGCTGCCGATATCGCCGACATCATCGCCAAATACACCAAATGGAACGGCCGGCGCAAACCCGAGCTGCTCAGACCGGACACCTACAGCTTGATTGATTATCATGAAGCGGAGACCGTGGTGGCGGACTTCAAGACCCTTTCGGCGAAGGCGGAAGGGATTCACCACGCACTCCCGCTGGAAAAGCGGGACGCCTTTTACCAACTCGTGTTGTTCCCCACCAAGGCCTCCGCGCTGGTGAACGAACTCTATCTCGCGGCGGGAAAGAACGCGCTATACGCCCGACAGGATCGCGCCAGCACCAACGATCTGGCGCGGGAGACCCGGGCGCTGTTTCAGGCCTATCTGGGGCTGATTGATGATTTCAACCACACGTTCGCCGGCGGGAAATGGGATCACTTCATGGACCAGCCGGTCCTCGGGTACACCAGCTGGCGGGATCCTCCCACCAACAACCTCGAGGCGATCGCCCTGACCGAAATCCAGGTGCCGGCCGCGGCGGCGATGGGCCTGGCCGTGGAGGGCAGTGAGAACGCCTGGCCCGGCGCCCCGGGCGAGCCAGTCCTGCCGAAGTTCGACGCCTTTAACCGGCAGCGCCATTACATCGAGGTGTTTAACCAGGGAAGGACGCCGTTTGAGTTCACCGCCACTGTCAGCGATTCCTGGATTAAACTGAGCCAGAGCAAGGGCACCGTTGAAAAGGACCAACGCCTGTGGGTCGAGGTTGATTGGAGCAAGGCGCCCGCCGGCGCAGCCGCTGGCACCGTGAAGCTCGCCGGCTCCGGCTGCGAAGTTTCTATTCAGGTGCGCGCATTCAATCCGGTCGAAATGACACGAGATTTCTTGCAGGGTTTTGTCGAAGGCGAGGGGGTCGTTTCCATCGAGGCCGAGCACTACTCCCGCAAGACCGACCTCGGCGCTAGCCGCTGGATCAAGATCGAGGACTACGGACATACCCTGTCGGCCATGCGGGCGACCGCGCCCGTGGACACGCCCAGTGCCACGCCGGGAAAGGATTCCCCCTGCCTGGATTACCGGATGTATCTGTTCAGCCCCGGAAGGGCGGAGGTCACTGCCATCCTGGCTCCAACCTTGAACTTTATCCCGCGGCGCGGGCTTCGCCTGGCAGTTTCGTTTGACGATGAGCCCCCCCAGACGGTCACCCTGGTTCCCCAGGACTACATCGCGCAGCATGGAAACATGGATTGGGAGAAATGCGTTGGAGACAACGCCCGCCTTGTCCGGACCATACATCCGCTAACGAAACCCGGTTATCATACACTGGAGCTTTGGATGGTCGATCCGGGGGTCGTCCTAGAAAAGCTCGTCGTGAATCTGGGCGGAGTGAAACCAAGCTATCTGGGCCCGCCGGAGAGTTACTGGCGTCCGGCGGCGTTGC
Organism: Opitutia bacterium; assembly: GCA_003153035.1. GTDB lineage: Bacteria > Verrucomicrobiota > Verrucomicrobiia > Opitutales > Opitutaceae > Fen-1467. Next base: position 117,924 of record PMBT01000014.1, on the reverse strand, counting down.
CGGGCCAACCTTGAAAGGCCCGGCCGGATGTTCTACACCGCGCCCAATGCTGCAACCAAAGGTGGAGGGCCCGGCGCCGTCGGGGCCAGGAACGCGAACACAGGCGGTGACAGCGCACCGCCCGCCAGTGGCATTTTCGGGCTGACGATTTATCCGAACCTGATCCGGCCCCGCGCATGAATCGGTTGCGATCATTTTTGCTGAGCCTGGCCCTGCTGGCAGGCCCGCTCACCGCCGCGGCGGCCCCGGAAGGGGCCTTTGAGAGCGGCCGGTACCGCAATCTTTTCCACGAGCTTCTTGGCCGGACCGACCGCGAGGTGGAGAAGAAGCTGCAGGCCGCCTGGCAGCAGTTCTTCTATGGGGACAACGAAACCCAGCGCGTTTTTTTTCCAGTCGGCGCCGACAAGGCTTACCTCGCCGATATTGGCAATGGCGACGTGCGCACTGAAGGCATCTCCTACGGAATGATGATCGCGGTGCAATTGAATCACCGCGAGGAGTTCGACCGCCTGTGGAAGTGGGCGCGGACTTACCTGTACCATGCGGAAGGACCCCGGCGGGGCTACTTTGCATGGCACGGCACGTTTGACGGCCACCAACTCGACCCCGGTTCGGCCAGCGACGGCGAGGAGTGGATCACCATGGCGCTGTTTTTTGCCGCGGGCCGCTGGGGCGGCGGCACCGGGATCTCCAACTACCAGGCGGAGGCCCAGGCGTTGCTGCGAACCATGCTGCACCGTGGCGACCATGGAGACGGGACAATCACCAGCATGTTCGACCACCAACATCACCAAGTGGTTTTTGCGCCCACCCGCGGCGGCATCACGTTCACCGACCCTTCCTATCACCTCCCGGCCTTCTACGAACTGTGGGCCCGGTGGGGCGAGGACGATGCCGAGTTCTGGGCGGCGGCAACCCGGGCGAGCCGCGCGTTTTTCCGCCGCGCCGCGAACCCGCGCACAGGCCTGATGCCGGACTATGCCGGTTTCGACGGCGCCGCGCGAGACGATCGCGGGCATGGGGATTTCCGCTTCGACGCCTGGCGCACATTGGCGAATGTCGGCCTCGACCACGCCTGGTTCGCCGCCGATCCCTGGCAAGTCGAGCAGAGCAACCGGGTGCTGACCTTCCTCGCCGCGCAGGGACCGCTCTGCCCAAATCAGTTCACGCTCGACGGTCGTCCTCTTTCCCTAGATCACTCGTCCGGGCTCGACGCAATGGCCGCGGTCGCCGGCCTCGCTGCCGACCCGGCGCAGGCCCGTCCGTTTGTTCAGCGTCTTTGGAATATGCCGGTTCCCGAGGGCCGGTGGCGCTACTACGATGGAATGCTTTATTTGCTGGGGCTGCTGCAGGCGGGCGGACAATTTCGGATTTACGCCCCGCCGGCCGGCCGATGACCCTTTGTCCTTTGCTTATCATGAACTCCCGCCTCCGCTCGTGCTTTGGGTTGATCCTCGTCGGAATCCTGTCGTCCGGCGTGGCCCGTGCCGAAGATGGCTATCGGCTCTGGCTGCGCTACGACCGGATAGTCAAGCCCGCGCAGCCGACGTTCTACGCCGACGCACTCAGTCATATCGTACTCGCCACGCCGGCCGGCACCGACTCACCCACCATCACCGCGGCGCGTGACGAGCTGATGACCGGGTTGTCCGGCCTGCTCGGCATCAAGGCCGACATCACCATCGAGGGCTCCGTGCCGAACGCGGCCTGCGGTGAAGAGGGCTACTCCATCCAAATGGCTGCGCGTGGGAGCATCAGCACCGTCGTCATCACGGCCAATCACGATATCGGGGTGCTCTATGGAGCGTTCACGCTGCTGCGGCACGTGCAGACCGACGGTCTGATCAATGAACTCGCCGTGACCGAGACGCCAAGGATCCAGCGCCGGATCCTCGACCATTGGGATAACCTCAATCGCACGATCGAGCGCGGTTACGCCGGCTTTTCCCTTTGGGACTGGTTCCAGCTGCCGGACCGGATTGATCCACGGTACCGCGACTACGCCCGCGCGAACGCCTCCATTGGCATCAATGGAGCCGTGCTGACCAATGTGAATGCTGATGCGCTCGTCTTGACGGATCCCTACCTCCGCAAAGCGGCCGCGCTGGCCGAGGCCTTTCGCCCGTACGGCATCCGCGTTTATCTCACAGCCCGCTTCAGCGCCCCGGCCGATGTCGGCGGACTCAAGACTGCTGATCCGCTAGATCCGGCGGTGAAAGCCTGGTGGGCGGCAAAAGCAGAAGAAATCTACCAGATCATTCCCGACTTCGGTGGCTTCCTGGTAAAGGCCAACTCGGAGGGCCAGCCGGGACCGCAGGATTATGGCCGGACCCACGCGGACGGCGCCAACGTGCTGGCCGATGCCCTTGCGCCCCACGGAGGAATTGTGATGTGGCGCGCCTTTGTTTACGACCACCATGTCCCGGACGACCGGGCCAAGCAGGCCTATAACGAGTTCCATCCGCTCGACGGCAAATTCCACCCCAACGTGGTGGTGCAGATCAAGAACGGTCCGGTCGATTTTCAGCCGCGGGAACCGTTCCATCCGCTCTTCGGAGCCATGCTACGCACGCCGCTGGCCCTCGAACTTGAGATCACCCAGGAATACCTCGGCGCCAGCGTCCATCTCGCCTTCCTCGCGCCGATGTGGAAAGAATGCCTGGACGCCGACACCTTCGCCTCGGGCCATGGCTCAACCGTGGCCCGCGTCGTTGACGGCAGCGTGGATAATCACCCGCTGACGGCCATCGCCGGCGTGGCCAACACCGGCACCGACCGCAACTGGTGCGGCCATCCGCTCGCCGCAGCCAACTGGTATGCATTCGGGCGCCTCGCGTGGGACCACACGCTCAGCGCCGACCGGATCGCGGGCGAGTGGACGCGGATGACTTTTTCCAATGATCCGCGGGTCGAGGGACCAATCCAGACGATGTTGCTCGCCTCGCGAGAAGCGGTGGTCGACTACATGACCCCGCTCGGCCTGCACCACCTCATGGCCACGGACCATCACTACGGGCCGGGTCCCTGGGTCGACAATCTGCGACCTGATTGGACCCCGGTTTACTATCACCGCGCAGACGAGAGGGGAATTGGCTTCGACCGTTCAGCCACCGGCTCCAATGCGGTCGGGCAATATGCGCCTCCGGTGGCGAAAATCTTCGGCGATCTCGCGACCTGTCCGGAGAACCTCCTGCTTTGGTTCCACCATGTGCCGTGGGACTACCGATTGTCCTCAGGGCGAACCCTATGGGATGAACTGTGTTTACATTACCAGTCTGGCGTGGAACGCACGCGTGGCTTGCAGGGCACCTGGGCTTCGCTCGCGGGTCTGATCGACCAAGAGCGATTCGATCACGTGAGGGTGCTGCTTAGTCGCCAGGAGCGCGACGCCCGCGGATGGCGCGACGCCTGTCTGCAGTACTTCCAGACCTTTTCCCATCGCCCGTTGCCGGCGGGCGTCGAACCGCCGGAGCACCCGCTGCAGTACTACAAGGATGTTCACCTGCATTACGTTCCGGGCACGCCAAGCGGGCTATGAATGGTCTGCTTGCCACCACTCCTAATGAGACCAACCTCACTCCTCCTCACCGGAGCCTGCCTATTCGCGGGCGCCGGCAAACTGCAATCCGCTGCTCCCATGCCTCCGGTCCTGTTTGAATGGTTCGAATACACCGGCAGCGACGAACGTTTTGTCACACCGCTGCCACCCGGATCGTATCGCAATCCCATCCTCGCGGGCTTTTATCCCGATCCGAGCATCTGCCGGGTCGGCCAGGACTACTACCTCGTCAACTCGTCGTTCGCCTATTTTCCAGGCATCCCGATTTTTCACAGCCGCGATCTCGTGCATTGGACCCAACTCGGCCACGTGCTCGACCGTCCGTCCCAGCTAAAGCTCGATGGCTTGGGGGTCTCACGGGGGGTCTTTGCCCCGGCGATCAGCAGCCATGACGGGTTGTTCTACGTGATCAACACGCTGGTCGACGGCGGCGGAAACTTTTTCGTCACCGCAAAGGATCCGGCCGGGCCCTGGTCCGATCCGGTGTGGTTGCCGGAAATCGACGGCATAGATCCCTCCTTCTTCTTCGACGGCGACGGCCGGGCTTATATCGTCAACAACGGCCCGCCACCCGACGCCAAACCGCTTTACGAAGGCCACCGCGCGATCTGGATTCAGCAATTCGATCTCGCGAGTCGGAAACTCACGGGCCCGCGCACGGTCGTCGTCAATGGCGGGGTGGATATCGCGAAGCATCCCCTGTGGATCGAGGGACCGCATCTCTTCAGAAAGGACGGCTGGTATTACCTTATCTGCGCAGAGGGCGGGACCGAGGAGGGTCACTCCGAAGTCGTGTTCCGCAGCCAGTCGGTTACGGGGCCGTTTAGTCCGTGGACCCGGAACCCGATTCTCACGCAAAGGACCCTCGACCCCCGGCGCCGCGACCCGGTCACGTGCACCGGACATGCCGACTTTGTGACGACGCCAGACGGGGCATGGTGGGCGGTGTTTCTTGGCTGTCGTCCTTATGAAGGAAACTTTTTTAATACCGGGAGGGAGACGTTCCTGCTGCCGGTGACCTGGTCCGATGGCTGGCCGGTGATTCTGGAATCAGGCCAACCCGTGCCGGCGATCGTCGCTGCTCCCCGGCTTCCGGACTCACCACCGCCGTCCGTCCAACTGACTGGCAACTTTACCTGGCGTGACGAGTTTGATGGGCCTGCCTTGCAGCCCGGCTGGAACTTCCTGCGGACACCGCACAAGCCCTGGTTCAGCCTCACGGAACACCCCGGCGCACTTGCGCTGCAGCCAGGCGAAGCATCGCTCAGCGATCCGGGGAATCCTGCCTTCCTGGGCCATCGCCAGCAGCACGCCCGATTCACCGCCTCCACGGCCATCCGCCTGCCCGTGGTTGCTGGACTAACTGCCGGCCTCGCCGCCTTTCAGAATGAGTTCCACCACTTCTTCCTCGGAGTGCGGCGCCGCGGCCCGGGATTGCAGGTCCTGCTGGAGCGGTCCGCCGGTGGGGATCACGGAGGCGTGCCGCAAATGGTCGCATGCATGGATCTCCCGGCGCCCGATCTGATCTACCTGAAGATCGAGGGTGACGGTCGCGCCTATTCGTTTTCGTATGCGATCCGTCCATCTGGATGGAAGGTGCTTAAGGAGAACGAGGACGGAAGCATCGTGAGCACCGTCGTGGCCGGAGGTTTTGTCGGGACGTATGTCGGACCTTACGCCCGCATCGACCGGTGAAGCCCAGGACACGACCCGCCGGGCAGGAATCCGCCGCCCGCGTACCGGCGCACCAACTGCCGGCTTCATGCAAGTCTATAGTTAGTGCAATCCATCGCTATGAAAAGAACACCGGCCTCGCAAAATGGGCCGATTCGGCCTGCGCATCACCCAACGCGGCTGCGTTTCTGAGATGAACCTGTTTCCGCCCCACGTTCCCCTTTGCGCGGATCGAGCTGGAAGCGAAGCCTGACAGGCTGGAAGATCGCGGACCCTCTCTATTCCCCTTTCACCAATGCCCGCGTCCTATCCGGCTCAACTTCCCTCACTTGACGAGGATTATTATGCGCAGCACGCGCCGTTCGGAGCGTTTGCCAGCTTCACCATCGGCCTGGTGGGCGGGAAGGGTGGGTTTGGCCAGTCCTTGAGCGGTCCGGCCAACCAGAATGTCTATGCAGGGTTTCGTTCCTCCGCACAGCCGGCCTGGCAATTGCTGCCGTTCTTCACTCCACCCCAGTCGAACGAGACCGCCTTCACCGAGGAGGCCGGCACCCGGCAGGCGCCGGCCAATGTGCGCTCCCTGCGGCCGGCCGACTACACGCGGAAACTCGGTTGGGCCAGCGATACCTGGCAGGCGGATGGCGGACGGTTCTCTTTTTCCCTGCTCACACCCTTCGCACCGGCACCCGATCCCGCGCGTCTGGGAAAGGCCGCCGCGCGCCGCTGCCTGGCCCCGCTCGTGTGCGGCTGGATCGAATACGATAACCGGATGGGAGCGGCACCCGTCGAACTCATGTTCGGACTGGGCGATCCAAATCGTCCGCTGCGTCCGCTCAACGAGCACTCCCCCCGCCTCACCGGCTTTGCCAGTGGCGGCGATTTCGGGTATGCCACCCGGCCGGCCCGCGGGGTGAAACTCGCCCAGGGTTTTGATGTGTTCGCACCGAAGTACCACGACTACCGGGGCCTGCTGGTCATCGGCGGGGAGGCGGCCCTGGTCTTCACCATCCCTGCGCGGCAGCGACGGCGATTTCCGCTCGTGCTGGGGTTCTTCCAAGCCGGCGTCGTCACCTCGGGCCTGCCGGCGGCCTACGCCTATACGCGGGTCTTTCGTGATCTTGGAGACGTGCTGGCTCATGGCCTGGCGCACCATGCCTATTATGCCCGAATGGCCTCCGCCCGCGATCGCGAGCTGGCGGGGAGCCGCCTGGACGCCGACCAGCGTTTTCTCCTCGCGCAGGCGACGCACAGCTATTTTGGCAGCACCCAACTCCTCTGGCGCGCCGGCCGGCCGCTCTGGGTGGTCAACGAGGGTGAATACCGGATGATGAACACGTTCGACCTGACCGTGGATCATCTCTTCTTCGAACTCGCCTGGCACCCTTGGGCGGTGCGCCGCACTCTTGACCTCTTCGTCAGCCGTTACTCATACCGCGACCGTGTGCGCACGCCGGACGGGCGCACGGTGGCCGGTGGCCTGTCCTTCACCCACGACATGGGCGTGATGAACCACTTCACCGCGCCGGGACATTCCAGCTACGAATGCGACAATCTCACCAGCTGTTTCAGCCATATGACCATGGAGCAGCTGCTGAACTGGGTGCTGTGTGCCGTCACCTATGCCCTGCAGACCGGTGATCTCGCTTGGCTCCGGCGCCAGCGCCGCCGGCTGCTCACCTGCGCTGAGAGTCTCCATCGGCGCGATCATCCCGAGCCGAGTCGCCGCGACGGTGTCCTCAAGCACGACTCCGCCCGCTGCGGTCCGCACGGAGCCGAAATCACCACCTATGACAGCCTGGATGTGAGCCTCGGCCAGGCCCGCAACAATCTCTACCTCGCGGTCAAGACGCTCGCGGCCTGGGTGCTCCTCGAACAGGCGTTCCGGCGGATCAGCCTCGAACCACCCGCCCGGGATGCCCGGGCCACCGCCGATAAGCTCGCGGCGACGCTCACGCAGAAATTCGAGACCGACACCGGGTTCTTCCCGGCGGTGTTTGAGAACAACAATCGCGCACGAATCCTGCCCGCGGTCGAAGGCTTCATTTATCCGCTCTATCTCGGTCTGAAGGAGGCGGTGGACCCGGCCGGCCGTTTTGCCCGGCTGCTCACCCAGCTGCGCCAGCATATCACGCAGGCGCTGCAAACGGGCGTCTGCCTTGATCCGGTGTCGGGTGGATGGAAGCTCAGCAGCACCAGCACCAACACCTGGTTCAGTAAGATTGCCCTGGCTCAGTACGTGATCCGGCAGCTCTTTCCTGAGGCGATCGGCGAGACCGCGCGGGCCGCGGACCGGGTCCATGCCGGCTGGCAGCGCCGGCCCGGCTGCGGCCAACATGCGATGTGCGACCAGATTCACAGTGAAACCGGCGCAGCCTGCGGCAGCCGTTACTATCCCCGCGGCGTCACGACGTTCTTGTGGTTGCGGGAGTGAAGCCCGCGGCTGTCATCGCTTGCCGCCCTCGGTTTTCTCAAAAACCCCAACCCCACCAGTATCCATGAGTCACGTCTCCCAACGACTGTCGTTCCGCGAGAAGGCTGGCTATTCGCTCGGCGACGCCGCGACGAATTTCTTCTTCCAGGCGATGATCATGTACCAGGGCGCGTTTTATACGGACGTGATGGGACTGTCGTCATCGGCCGCAGCCGTGCTCTTCCTCGTCGTGCGGGGCTGGGACGCTTTTTTCGATCCGATCGTAGGCACCCTGGCGGACCGGACGAACACGCGCTGGGGAAAGTTCCGGCCGTGGGTGCTCTGGTCGGCCCTGCCGTTCGGCGTCATCCTCTGGCTCACCTACACGGTCCCCGGCTTCAGCAGCTCCGGCAAACTGGTCTACGCGTATGTGACCTACATCGCGCTGATGATGATCTATTCAATCAACAATACCCCGTATTCGGCGCTCAATGGGGTGATGACCGGCGACGTCACCGAGCGCACCAGCCTCGCCACCTACCGCTTCGTCGCTGCAATGGGTGCCACCCTCGTCGTGCAGGGACTGACACTTCCGCTCGTCAGCAGATTCGGCGCGGGCAACGTCGCCAAGGGTTGGTCCACGACCTTCGCCATCTTTGGTGGCCTCGCGGTGATCTTCTATGTGATTGCGTTTCTCAGCTCACGCGAACGCATCCATCCTGACCCGCAGCAGAAGTCCTCGATCAAACAGGACATCGCCGACGTCTTCAAATGCCGTCCGTGGGTGATGATGTTCCTGATCACGCTGTGCATTTTCACGACCCTGGCGCTCCGCGGCACGGGGATATATTACTACTTCACCTACTTCATCGACAAGGCGGCGCTCATGGAATTCGTCAAGGGCCTCGGACTCGGCACGATTGCCGTGGCCGACACCGGGGTCTGGCACACGATTCTGCGCTGGTTCGGGTTCAGTCTCGCCTCCAATGGATCCAATATCTCCGGAGTTGGCCTCAGTCTCTTCAACATCGCCGGCAACCTCGTGACCATTGCAGGCGTGTTGTGCTCGAAACCGCTTTCCGCCCGTTTCGGCAAAAAGGCCGTCTTTGGCACGGGGCTGCTGCTGACGACCATCGTCACCGCAGCGATCTTCGTTTTACCCCCGACCTCGGTGAAGGCGCTCTTCGTCCTCAGCCTCCTCTGGCCGGCGGCCTACGGCCCGACCATCCCGCTCCTCTGGGCGATGATCGCCGACGTGGCCGACTTCTCCGAATGGAAGAATAGCCGCCGCGCCACCGGTTTCGTTTATGCCGGCATCGTCTTTGCTCTCAAGGCCGGCCTCGGCGTCGGCGGCGCCCTTGCCAACCAGATTACCGGCGCCTTCGGTTACGTGGCCAACGTCGCCCAGTCGCCGGAGTCACTTCAGGGAATCCGGCTCTGCGCCACGGTCTTTTCGGCGCTGCCGTTTGCCCTCGGTGTTGTCTGCCTGTTCTTCTACCCGATCGGCAAGGAGCTCAACCTGCGCATCGGCGACGAACTGGCGGAACGGCGGAAGAAATTCAGCGCTGCGTAGCACCTGTTCATTTTACAGGAGGTATGGGTAAAAAAACGGCCCGTGTGGTCAGACACGGGCCGCAGAAGGATCGAACTGACCCAATGGCTAGAAGGTGTAGGCGTAGCTGAGCGTCACGACGCCACGGCCAACCGCAGTGGTATTCTCCATTTTCGGAACGCTGCCTGCCTTGAGGAAGTTATCGCTGCCCTTCACATACGCGACGCCCACGATGAGCTTTGACTTTGCGTTGATCGTGAACGGGGCGGCAACACCGACCGAGTAGTAGTTGCCCCAGTTCTTCACCGCCGGATCGGCGCCCTTGACGGCGTCATCGATTTTAAACGTTCCACCGACGAGGGTCCAGTCGAGTTCCGTGCCGGCATCCTTCAATGGAATTGCGTAGGCAATGGTGAATTCATAGGTGGGGCCTTTGAGCACCAGATCGTAATAGAATTTCGGCGTCAGTTTTATGCCCTTGATGGTGTAGTTAGCGGCGATGTTCGGCTCGAAGGTCGATTTATAGAACCCGTTGCTCGTGTCAGCGTTCGGATAGTTGTACCACGTGAAACCGGGTTGGACGCTAAAGGCGTCATTCACCGACAGCGTGTAGGAACCGTAGGGATCAATTTCCGGATCGGACTGGCCCGGCACTTTGTCCTTCATCGGGAAATTGGTCCAGACGCCCAGCGCAAGGTTGCCGGAATCAACTTCCACATTCGGTTCGAAGGATGGCCCGCCAAGGCGCGAGCCGCGGAACATGTACTGGTTCACAAACGCCGGTGTCAGAACCACGGAGGTGGACGGATCATCGGCGCGGGCTGAAGCCGCCAGCAAGGCCAGGGCGGTACAGAGCAATAAGGATGTTCTTATGTTCATGGTAGGATGTTAGATGTGCCGCAGACCAGCCGGCCTGCCGTTTTTTCATTTAGCAGGAGCCGCGCCAAGTGCTAGAAAAATAATTCATGGCAGAGGCCAATAGCTTCAATATCACACCGGAGTCGAAACCGTTCTCTGCGGATCCATGCAATTATCGGCAATTCTCCTTGTGCTCTCGCGAACCGATCGGTGTGCCGGTGTAGGAAGCCCGCTTGCCCATTGCCATCCTCCTTCGCTGGGCCTGCGGAGGACGAGTCGCGCGCACCTGTCGGCCGTAGCTTCATGCGAAGGCCGAAGCGCGCCTCCTACAGATGAATAATCCCGACCTTAGCGGACCTTGGCGTAAATGAAGCAATCTCTCGGCTCGGACCCAATCGTCGGGCAGACGTGCCAGCGCCGTAACCGCCCTTCGCAGACGAGTCCGGCCTTCTCCATCACACGGGCCGAGGCGGGATTCTCGGTGTCGCAGTAGGCCCACACCCGGAAGAGCGGCGGCTGCGCCAGCGTCCACGCGGCGACGTACCGCACCGCCTCGGTCATCAAGCCCTGCCCCCAGTGCCGGCGACCCAGCACATAGCCGAGCATCACACCGTGTACGTCGAAATTCGCTCCGATGGAGCCGATGAGCTCTTCGGTGTCGCGCAGGCAAAGCAGCCACGCGTAGTGGCGTCCCACACCCGTCTCCCACGTCTGCACCACGCCGCGCAGGAACTCCCGCAACGGCTCGATCTCCGTATAATAGCGCCACGAGAGATACCGCGTGACCCCAGAATCGCTGGCGTACGCGGTGAACACAGCCTCGGCGTCCTCCACTCGCGGTTGGCGGGCGATCAGACGCGCCGTGCAAAACGACTCAGGCGGGTGGGGCATGGCGGGAGATGGTCCAGGGCGGAAGGGGTCTACCAATCCAATGCAGCGACAGCGGCAGATTTTTCTGTATCGATCGGTTCCCGGGCGCGAACGCACACCTTCATGGCACCAGTGAATCGAACCCATTCTGTTGCACACTGCAAGTGGTGCGAAGGTTGGTACTGGGTCAGCTGGTCTTTCTGCCAATCCTGGACTTCGTCGTCGGCCCACTCAATCTGCTCCATTCCAACATTAAGCGGTCTTTGCCCAATTGACGGCAGGAGTGTAGGACAACTAGGTTTCTCGAATGCAGCCAAAGCAACCAAGCCGCACCGCATTGGGTGCAGCTGCACACCGCGCCGTCCACCAGGTGCTAGAGCGTGGTCGTATCTTCGCTGATCCGCTGGCCGTGCGCATCCTCGGAGTGGACGCCGAAGCGGCTATCTGCGATGCGGAAAGCGATCCGTCCAGACGATGGCTGCGCCTGTTCATTGCCGTGAGAACGCGCTTTGCCGAGGACGCCTTGACGGCTGCCGTCGCACGCGGTGTCCGCCAGTTGGTTGTGCTTGGGGCGGGTCTCGACACTTACGCCTACCGCACGACTTTTGGAGAAAGCCTGCGCATTTTCGAGGTGGATCACCCAGCGACCCAGGCCTGGAAACGCCAACGGCTCACCGAAGAGGCGATCCCGGTGCCCCACACGCTCACCTTTGCTCCGGTCGATTTCGAGCGGGAGACTTTGGCGGCCGGCTTGGCCGACGCCGGCTTCAATCCGGCGCAACAAACCTTTTTCACTTGGCTGGGGGTCGTGCCTTATCTGACGGAGCCGGCCATCTGTTCGACGCTCGGCTTCATCGCCAACCTCCAGGGGGGCGCCCATGTTGTGTTCGATTACAGCAATCCCCCGGATTCGGATTCCGACCAGAATGGGTTTAGCGCCATCCGAGAGGCGCTTGCCGCGCGCGTCGCCTACCTTGGAGAGACCTTCATAAGCCATTTTGAAACAGACGCGCTCCACGCCAGACTGACAGCCCTCGGCTTTTGCGAAGTCGAAGACCTCGGCCCAGTATTGATCCGGGAGCGTTTCTTTGCAAACCGGGGAGGCTTCCTCCCCGACAGAGGCGGTCATATCTTACGCGCGGCGACGGTTTGAGGTTCCTTTTCGGGCGCGCTGTGGTTTCAGCCCATCCGCCGGTGCATGGAAGTAAGCGAACGCACTGCCCGAAGGATTGCCGCTTTGCTTTGGCCGGCCGGATGGCTAGGCTGGCGGAGCGCCATGCCGGAGATCGTCCTCGCTACGCTTAACGCCGGTTATATTCATGCCTCATTCGGCCTACGCTGCCTGCGGGCCAACCTGGGCGACCTGCGGCCGCGGTCGGCGCTGGAGGAGTTCACCACCAACCAGCGCTTGCCCGAGATCGCGGAAACCGTCCTCGCGCTGCAGCCGCGGATCATTGGGCTGGGCGTATACGTCTGGAATGTCACGTCATCGACCGGACTGGTCGCGCTCCTCAAGCGGATCCGCCCGGAGCTGGTGGTGGTCCTCGGCGGACCCGAAGTCAGCTACGAATGCGACCGGCAGGAGATCGTCCGCCTGGCGGATCATGTCATCACCGGCGAGGGCGACCTCGTGCTGCCGGAGATCTGCCGCCAGATTCTCGCGGGCGGCCCGGTTCCGCCGAAAATCATCCCGGCCCCGCCGCCCGACCTCGCCCGCGTGACGCTGCCATACGACGAATACACAACCAAAGACATCGCCCACCGGCTGGTGTACGTTGAAGCGTCGCGCGGCTGCCCGTTTGAGTGTGAATTCTGCCTGTCGTCGCTCGACGTCCCGGTGCGCACGTACCCATTGGAGCCGTTTCTGGCCGCAATGGACGCGCTCCATGAACGCGGGGTGCGCCATTTCAAGTTCGTTGACCGGACATTCAATCTCAACGTCGCGACCAGCCGGCGGATCCTCGAGTTCTTTCTCGCGCGGCTGACACCGGGCCTGTTCCTGCATTTCGAGATGATCCCCGACCGCCTGCCGGCGGACTTGCGCGAACTGATCATTCGCTTCCCGCCGGGCGCGCTGCAATTCGAGGTCGGGGTCCAAACGTTCGACCCAGCGGTGGCGGCGGCCATCCACCGGCGGCAGGATGTCGCGCAGTTAGAGAATAACTTTCGCTTTCTGCGCGAACAGACCGGCGTGCACGTCCATGCCGACCTGATCGCGGGCCTGCCGGGCGAGTCGCTGGAGGGCTTCGCGGCGGGATTCGACCGGCTCGTCGCGCTGCGGCCGCAGGAAATCCAAGTAGGCCTGCTCAAACGCCTGCGGGGCACCCCCATCGTCCGGCACGACGAGGAATGGGGCATGGTCTACTCACCAATCCCGCCCTATGAGATTGTGCAGAACCGGCTGATCGACTTCGCCACGATGCAGCGGCTGGACCGCTTTGCCCGCTACTGGGACCTGGTGGGCAACAGCGGTCGGTTTGTGGAAACCGCCGCGCTGTTCTGGACCGGCGGCGCCTCGCCGTTTGCAGAGTTTCTGCGGTTCAGCGACTGGCTTTACACCCGAGAGAACCGGCGGTCGGGCATCGCGCTGCCGCACTTGCTGGAACAGGTTTTCATTTTTCTCACCCAGGAGCGCGGACTACCGCCGATCGCGGTAGCCGAATGCCTATGCCGCGATGCCCGTCGAAGCGGTCAGACGGAGCTGCCCGCCGCGGTCAAACAGCAACTACCGGCGGCCATGACGAGGTTCTCAAAGTCAGCGCCCGCAGCCGCCAATTCCACCACCCGCCGCCAAAACCGCCACCGCGGAGTAGGATGAGGCTCGCCGTCGCCGAAATGCGCATTGCCCAGCAACTACTGCAGCCACCCGGGAGCAGCGTGATTATGGACCAGGAATACGCCGACTGCCGGCTGTTCAAGGCTTGGATTCTGGAAGAGGTTTCAGAGCGAAGGGAGGCCGTTCGAGGGGGGTATACCCTAAAGTGTCGCCCATCTCCCTCGGCTTTCGGTCACCCAACTCGCTGATTCACACCGAATCCCGCTGACCTAGCACGAAATCTTCTAGCCAAAATTGGGCAGCTTTTTTCAACGGGAGCCGACACGACGCGGCTCGCATTTGGGGCACAATCTCATCAGCGTCCGACCCATGTTGCTCGATATCCTGGGACGGAGCCCCAGTGACACGACTTCTGCGCTCCTGTGGCGCCAAGGGGCGGGGAACGCCGCAAACCGACAGGGATGGCGGGCATGCCGGAACGGGGGTGATGGCCGCTGCGTCGGGCTGTTCCACGGTTTTTCCAAGGAGATTCCATGATTGCAACGAGCAACGCCTGTGTCTGCGGCGAAGAGGCCAGCGAGGCCGAACTCCTCGCCCGCCTCGACGAAACGATCGCCGAGTACCGCAAGGTGCCCGGCGCCCTCATCCCTGTGTTGCAGATTGCCCAAGGCATTTTCGGCTACCTGCCGGAGGTGGCCCTCAAGCGGATCTGCACCGGCCTCGAACTGTCCTACAGCGAGGTGGCGGGCGTGGTCGGTTTCTACGGCTTTTTTTCCACGACGCCACGCGGCCGCCACACCATCCGTGTCTGCCTCGGCACCGCCTGCTATGTGCGCGGCGGCAAGCGCGTGCTGGAGGGTTTTAAACACGCCTTGGGGGTCGAGGTCGGCGGCACCACGGCAGACCGGAGATTCACTCTCGAGGTGGCCCGCTGCCTCGGCGCCTGCGGCATCGCGCCAGCCTGCCTAGTGAACGACAACGTCCACCAAAGCATCAAGCCGAATAACATTTCCGCCATTCTTAATCGGTACGAGTAGGCCGGCCCGCCCGCCCTCGCCAATCACGCCAACGACGGTCATGCCCAAAATCACTTGTATTAACCTGTGCACCGGAGCGGGGTGTGTTGCTGCCGGAGCGACGAACCTGGGAGCGGAGCTCAGGAAAGCCTTGGTGGATCGCGGCCTGCCCGAGGTGAAGGTCGTAGGAACCGGCTGCCTCGGCCCCTGCGCGGGCGGCCCGGTTCTCCTCCTCCAGCCTGAGGGCATCCTCTACCAGAAGGTCGGTCCGACTGACGTTTCCGAGGTCGTCGAGAAAACGGTGATGCGCGGCGAGGTGATCGACCGCCTGGTCTGGCGCAAAGCCGAGACTGGCGAGGCGTTGGTCCATGTCCGGGACAACCCGTTTTTCAACCGGCAGGTCAAGATCGCCCTGCGCAACTGCGGTGTCATTGACCCCCTGAGCATCGACGACTACCTTGCCCACGGCGGCTACGAGGCGCTGCGCAAGGCGCTGACCACGATGAAGCCGGACGACGTGATCGACGAGGTCAAGAGCTCGGGCCTGCGCGGTCGCGGGGGGGCCGGTTTTCCCACCGGACTCAAGTGGGAGCTATGCCGCCGAGCCAAAGGCGACGTGAAATACGTCCTGTGCAACGGCGACGAGGGCGACCCNNAGCGTGATCGAGGCCATGGCCATCGCTGGCTACGCCATCGGCGGCGCGCAGGGCTTTGCCTATGTGCGGGCCGAGTACCCGCTGGCGGTGGAGCGCCTCGGCATTGCGATCGGCCAGGCGCGCGCCCGCGGTTTCCTCGGGCCGAACCTGTTTGGCACCGGCTTCTCGTTCGACATCGAGATCCGCATGGGCTCGGGGGCCTTCGTGTGCGGCGAGGAAACCGCCCTGATGACCTCGGTGGAAGGCAAACGCGGCGAGCCGCGGCCCCGCCCGCCGTTCCCGGCCCAGGCCGGGCTGTGGGGCAAGCCGAGCTTGCTCAACAACGTCGAGACGTACGCCAACATTCCCATCATTCTCACGCGCGGCGCTGCCTGGTATGCCTCCTACGGCACGGCGAAATCGAAGGGCACGAAGGTCTTCGCCCTCGCGGGTACCGTGCGCAACACCGGGCTCGTGGAGATCCCGATCGGCACGCCACTGGGAGACATCATTTACGAACTGGGCGGCGGCATTCCCAACGGGAAGAAGTTCAAGGCGGCGCAACTGGGGGGCCCGTCGGGCGGCTGTATACCGCGACAGCACCTCAATGTGCCGGTGGACTACGAGTCGCTGCAGGAACTCGGCGCGATCATGGGCTCGGGTGGGCTCATCGTCATGGACGAGGACACGTGCATGGTGGACATGGCGCGGTTNNCTGCGGCAAGTGCACACCCTGCCGCATTGGCACCAAGCGCATGCTCGAGATCGTGAACCGGATCTGCGAGGGGCGGGGCGAGGAAGGCGACATCGAGCGGCTGGAGGAGCTTGGCCGCATCATCCACGAGACCTCGCTGTGCGGTCTTGGGCAGACGGCGCCCAACCCGGTATTGTCGACCATCCGTTATTTCCGCGCGGAGTACGAGGCGCACATCCGGGAGAAACGCTGCCCCGCCGGGGTGTGTTCGAACCTCGTGCGCGCTCCCTGCCAGACGGCCTGCCCGGCCAACGTCGACGTGCCCGGCTTCATCGCGCTGATCGGCGCCAAGCGCAGCGCCGAGGCGCTGCGCTTGCACCGCGAGCGCAATCCGTTCGCAGCGGTGTGCGCCCGCGTCTGTTTCCACACCTGCGAGGACAAATGCCGCCGCGGCATGGTGGACGAGGCG
The DNA here is from genome assembly GCA_003153035.1 of Opitutia bacterium. Taxonomy (GTDB): domain Bacteria; phylum Verrucomicrobiota; class Verrucomicrobiia; order Opitutales; family Opitutaceae; genus Fen-1467. The sequence continues at coordinate 101,411 of PMBT01000014.1, read as the reverse complement.
CTGTCGATCCGCGGCATGAAGCGTTTCATGGTGGACGAGGAGGTCACGATGCAGCACCCGGAGGTGCGGCCCAACGAGACCAATGCCCGGCGCAAGGTGGCGATCATCGGCGCGGGCCCGGCCGGCCTGTCGTGCGCCTATTTCCTTGCCCGCCTCGGGTACCGGCCGCAGGTGTTCGAGGCGGAGTCGCGTCCGGGCGGCATGCCGGTGCAGACGATCCCCGCCTACCGCCTGCCGCGCGAGATCCTCTCGCTCGAGGTGCGCATGATCGAGCGCATGGGCGTGATCATCGAGACCAACTGCCGCCTCGGGAGCGACTTTACGCTGCGAAGCCTGCGCGAGCAGGGCTTCGAGGCGGTTTTCCTCGGGGTGGGAGCCCCCGCCGGCGTGCATCTGGGCGTGCCGGGCGAGGACGTGAAAGGGGTCGATGACGCGATCCGTTTCCTTCGCGAGTATAACATCCGCGGCTCCGCGCCCAGTGGCCGCGACGTCGTCGTGGTTGGCGGTGGCAACGCCGCCATCGACACGGCGCGCACCGCGGTGCGGCTCGGCGCGCGTTCGGTGACCGTGCTCTACCGGCGCACCCGCGACGAGATGCCGGCCTATGCCGAGGAGGTTGAGGAGGCCGAGCATGAGGGGGTGGCCATCAAGGTGCTGACCGCCCCGGTCGAGATCATGGCGAGCGATGGCCGGGTCTGCGGCGTGAAATGCCAGGTCATGACCCTGGGCGAGTTCGACCGCAGCGGCCGCCGGCGGCCGAGAGCCGCGGCTGAAGAGCCGTTTGTCATCGCGGCCGACCAGGTGATCACCGCCATCGGCCAGAAGCTCGATGCGGGGGAGATCCTCGACGGCCTGCCCGTTGCGTTGAACAAGGACGGCTTCATCGCGGTTGATCCGCACAACGGCCGCACTTCCCTCGACTGGCTATACGGCGGCGGCGACGCCGCCCTCGGCCCTGCGTCGGTCGTCGAAGCGGTGGCTGGCGGCGAACGCGCTGCGGTGGCCATCGACGCCCAGCTCACCGGTGCGGAGCATGCCTTCTGGCGCCAGGAGAAGGAATGCGACGTAGGCTTCGATCCCAACGCCGAACCAGTGAAATACCCGCGGGCCAAGATGGGGCTGCTGCCGGTTGAACGGCGCCGCAACAACTTCAACGAGGTCGAGCAGCCTTGGACCGAGGCGGTCGCGGTGGCTGAGTCCCGGCGCTGCCTGCGCTGCGATTACCGCGAGAAGTGCAGCTGAGAAAAAGGGAGCAACGATGCCGAAGCTCACCATCGACAACACCGGCGTGGAAGTGCCGCCCGGGACCACCATCCTCGAGGCCGCGCACCAGGCGGGCATCCGGATCCACTCGCTGTGCTACCTCAAGGGTGTGCACGCCGCCGGCGGCTGCCGCGTCTGCCTGGTGGAGGTCGAGGGCGCCCGGACGCTGGCCGCCTCCTGCTCGATGCCGGTCGCTGAGGGCATGAAGGTTCGCACCAACACCCCGAAGGTGCGCGAGGCCCGCCGCACGGTGGTCGAGCTGCTGCTCTCCGACCACAACGGCGAGTGCCAGACCTGCGTGCGGGCCGGCGACTGCGAACTGCAGGCGGTGGCCAACGACCTTAACGTGCGCAGCGTGCGCTTCACCGGCGCGCAGCACGGGCGGCTGGTCGACGTGAGCACGCCGGCCCTCGATCGCGATTCCTCGAAGTGCATCATGTGCCGGCGCTGCATCACGGTGTGCAGCGAAATCCAGGCGACGCGGGCCCTGTGGGCGCAGGACCGCGGTTTTGAGAGCGTGGCGGCCCCGGCCTTTGGGCACGACCTCGCCAGCGTGCCCTGTGTGCAGTGCGGCCAGTGCGCCGCCGTGTGCCCCACCGCCGCCATCAGCGAGCGGGACCACATCGAGCGGGTGTGGGCCGCGCTGGCCGATCCGTCCAAGCACGTTGTGGTGCAGACCGCGCCGGCCATCCGCGCCGGGCTGGGCGAATGCTTTGGCCTGCCCCCAGGCACGCTCGTCACCGGCAAGATGGTGGCGGCGCTGCGCCGGCTCGGCTTCCATCGCGTGTTCGACACCAACTTCGCCGCNNGCCGACCTGACCATCCTCGAGGAGGGCACCGAGCTGCTCTCGCGCCTCAAGGCGGCGCTGGTGGACAAAAAGCCGGTGGTGCTGCCGCAGTTCACCAGCTGCTGCCCGGGCTGGATCAGCTACGCGGAATATTTCCACGCCGACCTGCTGCCCAACCTTTCCACCACCAAGTCGCCGCAGCAGATGTTCGGCGCCCTCGCCAAGACCTACTACGCGCAGAAGATCGGCCGCCGTCCCGAGGACGTCTTCGTCGTTTCGGTGATGCCGTGCACGGCCAAGAAGTTCGAGGCGCAGCGTCCCGAAATGAACGCCAGCGGCGCGGCGGACGTCGATGCCGTGCTCACGACCCGCGAACTCGGGCGCATGATCGTCCAGTCAGGCATCGATTTCATGGCCATGCCGGATGAGCAAGCCGACCAGCCGCTCGGGCTCGGGTCGGGGGCCGCCGACATCTTCGCGAACACGGGCGGGGTGATGGAGGCGGCGTTGCGCACCGTCTGGTGCGTGGTCACCGGCCGGCCGTTCCCCTTCGAGAAGATGCACGTGGCGCCCATCGCCGGGCTGGAGGGCGTGAAGGAGGTCTCGGTCACCATCCCCATCGCGGTGCCGGAGTGGAAGTTCCTCGAGGGGCAGACGCTGAAGCTGGCCGTGGCCCACGGCCTCGCCAACGCGGAACGGTTGATCCAGCAGATGAAGGCGGGGAAGAACGGCTACCATTTCATCGAGGTGATGTCCTGCCCCGGCGGCTGCATCGGCGGCGGGGGGCAGCCGCGCTTCACCACCGACGACGTGCGCCGCGCCCGCATGAAGGCGATCTTTGCCGAGGACGAGGGCAAGCAGCTGCGCATGTCGCACGAGAATCCGGCGGTGGCCGCGCTCTACCGGGAGTTCCTTGGTCAACCCGTGGGCGAGAAGTCGCATCACCTGCTGCACACGCATTACCACCCGCGGCCGTTGTATCCGGGCGCGACCCCGCGACCCCGGGCGGAGAGCAACTGACCCCAGGAAATCTGGCGTTGGAGATTGGTGATCGCGGCGGGGATTTCGACCGGCGCCTCGCCCTGCCGTATTTAATGGAGCAGGTCTTTGTCTTTTTCACGGAGGAGCGCAGACTGCCGCCGGTCGCAGTCGCCGAAAGCCAGTGCCGCGACGCCCAGCGCAGCGTCCAAACGGAACTGCCTGCCGCGGAAAAAAGGCAGTTCCCGGCCGCGCAGACCCGATTCTCGAAGTCGGCGCGCCCAGCCGCCAATGCCACCACCCGCCGTCAGAACCGCCACCGCGGGGTGGGGTGAAGCCGATGGGTGCTGACCCGGTTCAAGGATCTGCATTGCCCGATTATGCCGGCTCTTCGACTATCTTCCGCCGTCATTTGGAGAAAACAACACTGAGATCGACCTTGCAGACCTTGGGATCACCTGTCCCCGGATAGTATTTGAAGGATAGATCCGATGTGGAATCGCTCATTTCCACGAGGTACTGCTTCAGGAGATCCGGGGTGATGTAGCTCCGATGGGCGTCGATCATGCCATTATCTAATTTGGTCAACGGCTCGATGTTACGGAATTCAATTACATTGCGGCTCACGGCCGGAGGGCCCCTAGGTGGAACATTAGATGGAATCCATTCGATGGTCCCAATGGAAACCCCGCGGACGTTCAGAACCGTCGCGGTCTTTGGATCGATCGTACCGGTCAGGGTGTTTTCCTGCTTTGTGATCGTTATATAGCCCCGATCCCTCATCGGGCCGGCTCGTCCGTCCTCCTTTATTTCGTCCTTAAACGAAGAGCTGAACGAATTGCCATTCCAGACGAGCTGACCAAAACGTTGATCTCGATGCACGTCGGCATTCCGCTTGGGGGTGTGCCCGTCCAGGTATTCGCATGGGAGAGTCCCGTCGACCGCGAGCCTGCAAGAGGTCATTTTGTGCAGGAGATCCATCAACTCCTTGTTGGCGCCGATCTCCGGGGCTTTCTCTCCGCCCGGCACCGCGATATCCACTGAAGCACTGAGGGTGACACTGAAGGCCAGCGGGTCGTTTTTCGGCAGCGGCGAGCCGCCCGCGACGATGCTTTCAGCCAGGTGCACCGTGTAAACGCCGTCCTTGGAGTAGGTGTAAACCTGCTGGTTCGAGGCCTCGCCGGCCTTCCCGCCGGAGTCCCAACGATCGGTGACGCTGATAATGCAGCCTGGCCCGTAGAGGATCTGCAGGATCACCAGCATGCGCTCGCGATGCGACCCGAACTGTTTGTCGCTCGAATCAGCGGTGACGGTGACGGACGCCTTGCCGGCGGCGTCACATTTTGCCGGATTAGGCCGATACCGCAGCCGCGGCGCAGCCGATTTGAGGGTATCGGCAAGGCCCAGATACTCCGCGGCGAGCGCCTCGCGTTTGGCGCGCCAGGCGCGCAGGATCACCGGGAAGCAGCGCGCCATGATCGCCTCGGCGACCTTGCGGTCCGCGGAGGCAGTGGCGTCACCGGCATTGCGGTCGGCGGCCCGCTGCGCGAGCGCAAAGACAAAGCTCTTCAGCTTCGCCTCGTCGCGGTAGGCCGCGACAAGCTGGTCGAGCGTGTAGTTCTTGCCGTTCGGATCCGGGCGGCCGCCGGCGGTGTAGATGCCGGCCAGCAGGTCGAAGGGTTCCTGCGAGCTGGCCATCAGCGCAAAGCCGGCGTCCTTGGCGGCGTCGATCGTGCTCTGCGCAATTTGCGCCAATAAGGCTGGCGCGAGAGGCAGGAGCCACGGGGCGGCGCCGACGAGCAGTTTGGCAGGATCGCCTTCGCCGGCCGTGGCGGACATTTCGCGCACGGCGATAAAGGCCGTTATGCCGGCGATCAATTTGTCGGCCGGCACTTTTTCGGCCGCGTCGTGGAGGGCCTGGGACAGCGCGGAATGCGTGTCGAGTGCATCGAGCATCACACGGAGCACCGCCTTTTGCGCCAGCCCCGCACGCTCGACGCGGGCGAGCACCGCCGATTCGAGCTTGCTGCGCTGGAGCACGGACTCTACGCGCCCCCCCAGCTCCGCCAACTGTTCGGGGTGGGCGCGCAGTTGTTGCATCAACGTGTGCATTTCGTCGCGTGCGGCGCCATGGATGTCGAAACGCTGCAGATCGCGGGCTTTCATCATGTCGCGTTCCAGTCGCTCAAGATACTTGGCGACCTTGTCACCCTTGCCGGATTCGAGGGCCTCCTCGGCGTGCTCCGCCCACTGCCGCGCAGTGTTGGCCATGCCGCTGGTCGTGTAGGTGCCGGTGCCTTCCGAAAGATGGGTCAGATCGGTCATTCCGGTGTACACGGCGTCTCCATCCTTGTAGACCAACCGGCCGGCGGCCTCCTCGTAGCGCTGGGTCCAGGTGCTCGCCCCGGCGCCGTAGAGACCCTCGGCTGCATCGGGCGGGATCGTGGCGGCCGGGCCGGTGAAACTGAGCTTCGGTGACACACCCATCCGGCGGAAGGCCTCGAGCGCATCGGCCGGACTCTCCACGTCCGTCATCAGCTGCGTGGGTGGATAGAGGTTCACCGTGGCCAGCACCCTCCCGGCATCGTCCCCAAACTCCTTTTTCATCTCAGTGACGAGCTTCTGGCGGACCGTCTGCCACTGCTTGAGCGCGTCCTCCGGCTTGGTGCCCTGCGGCAGCAGCAGGCGCATGTCGTGGTCGGAGGCTCCCCCCTTGAGCGGATCGCCGTACTTCTTGCCCGAAACCCACGAGCCGAGCCCGATGATCGACTGGCCGGACTCGCCGACCGTCCGTTTCACGACGTCCATCACGCGGGTATTGGTCGGCGCCTGGGCTGGGGCGTGCGGTGCCAGCAGTGCGAGGCAAGCGCAGACCAGCAATAAACGACGATGCATAGGGAAACTCATTTTGATGGCATTGGCAGGGGTATTGACTGAATCCCTCCGACTTGATCACGCGGTGGCGCTCAGACGCAGGCGGCAGCGGGGAACTGATCGTATAGCGTCAGAATCTTGGCTTTGGGGTCAAGGCAAGTTTGCCGGCCAGCGCCGACTCGGAATGGCGGGTCCGCTCCTCCACCGCATGCCCTCACAGCCCCCTGTCTTGTCGTTTGGAAGGTCGTCCGGAGATTCCAAGTGATCGGGTGGAAGCAGGGTGTTGCGATAAACTCGCCGCGGACGGGATCTTGCGTGGGGAAAACTACCAGAGCTTCTCGTCCAGCAGGGCGAACAGGGTCTGTTCGTCGATCCGGGTCTGCTGCATCGAGTCGCGCTCGCGGAGCGTGAAGGTGCCGTTGGTCAGCGAGTCGAAATCGACCGTGACGCACCACGGGGTGCCGATCTCGTCCTGCCGGCGGTAGCGACGGCCGATCGCGCCGGACTGGTCGTAGAACACGACGTATTTGCGCTGCAGCCGGGCGTGGAGCTGCTCGGCCATGGCCACGAGTTCGGGCTTGTTCTTCACCAGCGGAAACACGGCGACCTTGACCGGCGCCAGGCGCGGGCTGAGGCGCAGCACGGTGCGTTTCTCCATCTTGCCCTTCTCATCCGGCGCCTCGTCCTCAGTGTAGGCGGCGCAGAGCGCGGCGAGGAAGATGCGGTCGACCCCCACCGATGGCTCGATGACGTGCGGCACGTACTTCCTCTTCGCAGCCTCGTCGAAATACTCCATCGACTTGCCGCTGAACTGCTGATGCTGCGTGAGGTCGAAGTCGCCGCGCGCGGCGAAGCCCCAGAGCTCCTGCACGCCGAAGGGGAACTTGAACATGAGGTCGACCGTGCCCTTCGAGTAGTGCGAGAGCTTCTCCTTGGGGTGGGCGTACTCGCTGAGATCGGCACGCGGCACGCCGACGCTCTCCAGCCAGGTGACGGCGGCGTCAATCCAGTCGCGGTGGCACTTCTGCCAGTCGGCATCGGGCGCGATGAAGTATTCGATCTCCATCTGCTCGAACTCCCTCGAGCGAAAGGTGAAATTGCGCGGATTGATCTCGTTGCGNNGCGGTTTCGGGGCGCAGGTAGGCCACGGCCGAGTCGTCGCGCAACGCGCCGATGTAGGTCTGGAACATCATGTTGAATGAACGCGGCGGCGTGAGGCTGCCGGGCTCGCCGGTGGCGGGAGAGGGGATGAGCGGAATCTCCTCGGGTTTCGCCTGGGTCATATCGCGTGGCTCAACCGGGAGCAGTTTCCCGCGGACCGCTTTCTTCCGTTTGAGTTGCTCCGCCTTTTCCTGGAGATCGGCATCGGTGCGGTCGCTTTCGAGGGCGGAGATATAGCCGATAGTCTGTTTCTCGGCGCCGCCAGGAACGGCGATTTCGGCTTCGACGATGACCGCGGCGAAAAACAACTGGTCGGCGCGGTAGCGCTGCTTGGAGACTTTGCAGTCGACCAGCGGATCGGTGAAGTTGTCGACGTGGCCGGAGGCCTTCCAGGTGGTGGGGTGGTGGATAATGGACGAGTCGAGCCCCACCATGTCGTCGCGGCGCTGCACGAAGTCCCGCCACCACGCCTGCTTGATGTTGTTTTTCATCTCCACGCCAAGCGGACCGTAGTCAAAGAACCCGTTGAGGCCGCCGTAGATGTCGGAGGAGGGGAAGATAAAACCGCGGCGCTTGCAGAGCGACACGAGCGCATCCATGAGGTTGGCGGAGGCAGGCGGCGTGGACATAGGGGACGAGAGTTAGCCCGGCGAACTGGTCGCGGTCAATTCCCGGCTGCGCGGCCCGCTTTCAGGCTTGCCCACGGCGGGGGGAACGATGCGTTGAGAGGCGGCGCACCGGCCGAGTGCCAGCACGCCGGATTCCCCTTTCGTTCCGCCCCATGATCTGTTCATTGCCCCGTCCCCGTCGCGTAATCCTCACCCACCGCGCTTTCGCGTGGACAAATCTCGCCCGTTGGGTGGTTTTCGGCGTGGTGATGTTCGCACTGTCCCCCGCCGGGCGCGCCGAAGCCGTGCCAACCCCGCCCGTGATGCCGCTGCCTGCAGAGTGGTCTTATCGCGCCGGCCGGCTGGCGTTCACCCCGGCGTTCACCGTGGCGATGACCGGCCATGACGATGCCCGGCTGCAGGCGTCGATTGACGGTCTCCTGCAGCGCTGGAACGAGCGCACCGGACTGGTCCTCAGACGCGGACCGGCCACCGCGGCCGCCCTCCTGATTGAATGCGGCGCGCCGGGACCGGAGATTCCTCAACTGGGCGAGGACGAGTCCTACACGCTCGAGGTGGACGCCAGCCGGGCCGTGTTGCGCGCCCCCACTTCGACGGGCGGGCTGCGCGGTCTTGCCACCCTGCAGCAGCTCCTCCAGAGCGACGCGGACGGCTGGCAGTTGCCGGCCATCCAGATTCGCGATCATCCGCGGTTTGCCTGGCGCGGTCTGCTCGTCGACGTCAGCCGCCACTGGATGCCGATTGAGGTAATCAAGCGCGAACTTGACGGCATGGCGCTGGTAAAGCTGAACGTGCTCCACCTCCACCTTACGGACAACCAGGGGTTCCGCGTCGAGAGCAAGCGCTATCCGCGCCTGCAGGAATTCGGCTCCGACGGCCATTACTACACCCAGGACCAGATCCGTGCGATCGTCGTCTACGCCGCGGCGCGAGGCATCCGCGTGGTGCCCGAATTTGACATTCCTGGCCACACAACGAGCTGGCTGGTCGGGTACCCCGAGCTTGCCGCCGCTCCCGGGCCCTATGCCATCGAGCGCCACTGGGGTGTGTTCGATCCGGTGATGGATCCGACCAACAAGGCCCTCTACCGTCTACTCGACGGCTTCCTCGGGGAAATGACCGGGCTCTTCCCCGACCCCTATCTGCACATCGGCGGCGACGAGGTGAATGGCGTGCAATGGAACAACAATGCCCGCATCCAGCAGTTCATCCGCGAGCACGGACTCAAGGACAACGCAGGTTTGCAGGCCTATTTTAGCCGCCGCGTTCTTGCGATCGTCGCCAAACATGGCCGGAAGATGGTTGGTTGGGACGAGATCCTTACCCCCGGTCTGCCGACCGATGCGGTCATCCACTCCTGGCGCGGACCAGAGTCACTCGCCCGTGCGGCGCAACAGGGCTACGCAGGCATTCTTTCCAACGGCTACTATATCGACCTGATTCATCCGGCCGCGGAGCATTACCGGGTGGATCCATTGCCCGCCGACACCCCACTCACTTCCGCGGAACAGCGGCGCGTGCTCGGCGGCGAGGGGACCATGTGGGCGGAATGGGTGACGCCGGAGACGGTCGATTCCCGCATCTGGCCGCGGATGGCGGCCATCGCCGAACGCCTGTGGTCGCCACAGCCCGTGGCTGCAGTGGACGACATGTACCGCCGGCTCGCGGTCGTCAGCCGCCGGCTCGATGAAGCCGGGATGCGGCACGAGGCCTACCTGGACCCGATGCTCCACCGTCTTGCGGGCGACGACGCCACGCCAGCCGAGATTCTGGCCTTGCGCGCCGTTGTCGACGTGATCGAGCCCGTCAAAGGCTACCACCGTGGTGACTTTCAACCGGAGACAACCCAGGCCAGTCCCCTCACCGGCCTGGCGGACTGTGCGCGACCCGACAGCCCGGTCGCCCTCGATTTCATCCGGCGTATAGACCAGTTCTTATTTACCCCGGGCGAACATGATCCCGCAGCGGCGGCGGCGCTGGCGCGGCAACTGACCGCCTGGCACACGGCGGCGCAAGACCTCGTGCAGAACCTCGCACCGCGTTCACCGCGGGTGCGGGAGATTGCGCCGCTGCTACTGGGATTGGCCGACACCTGCGGGGTGGGCGAGGAGGCCCTGCAGGCTGTTGCCGACCGCCGGCCGTGCTCCGACGAATGGCGCCGGGAGAAACTCGCGACTCTGACGCAGGCGGGCCAGCCGCGCGCGGCGGTCGAGTTCATGATAGTGCCACCGCTGCGGAGGTTGGTCTGCGCCGCCGCCGCCGGGGCCCAACGCGCCGCGCTGACGCCCGAGGCCTGGCGCCAGATGATTGAACAGGTGGCCGCGGTCCCCTCCGACAAGGGGACTTGAACCGCGCCCGGCAACATCAGTCATTCTTTTCTCATGAGCCTGCAGCCCCTCGACTGGATCATCGTATTCTTATCGTTGCTGGTGTGCCTCATCCCGGCGTTCTTCCTCGCGCGGCGCGGCGGCCGGAACACGTCGGAATTTTTCACCTCAGGCCGCGCGGCGCCCTGGTGGCTGATCGGTGTGTCGATGGTCGCGACGACCTTCAGCGCGGACACGCCAAACCTCGTTACTGACATCGTGCGTCGCAACGGCGTGGCGGGCAACTGGGTGTGGTGGGCGTTCCTGATCACCGGTATGACCACGGTGTTCATCTACGCGCGGCTGTGGCGGCGGTCCGGCGTGCTGACGGATCTTGAGTTCTACGAGATCCGCTATGCCGGCCGGGCGGCGCGCGCGGTGCGCGGGTTTCGCGCGGTGTACCTCGGACTGCTCTTCAACTGCGTCATCATGGCCTCGGTCAATCTCGCCGCGGTAAAGATCGCGCAGGTGCTGCTGGGCTGGTCGCCGGTGAGGACCTTGGTGATCTGCGGCGCGCTCAGCATCCTGTATGCGGCCCCGGCGGGCCTGTGGGGCGTGCTCTGGGTCGACCTGATCCAGTTCTGCATCAAGATGACCGCGGCGGTCTTTGCCGCCTACTACGCCCTCCAGCAGCCGCAGGTGGGCGGGCTCGCCGGCCTCGTGCAGCGGCTGCCGGCCGCGAAGCTGAGCTTCTTCCCCGACCTCAGCAACCCGGAGCTGGTGGTGACGCTGCTAGTCGTGCCGCTGCTCGTGCAATGGTGGGCGGTGTGGTATCNNTTCAATGTCGCGCACTACGCGCTCCGTCCGTGGCCGTGGATCATCGTCGCGCTGGCGTCACTCCTGGTCTATCCCCAGCTCGACGACATCCGGCGCGCGTTTCCGCGGGTCGATCCGGCGTGGATCAACCACGACCTCGGGTATCCGGCGATGCTGCGCTTCCTGCCGACCGGGCTGGCCGGGCTCATGCTCGGCGGGCTGGCCGCCGCGTATCTCTCGACGATCATCACGCATCTCAACTGGGGCACCAGCTACCTGGTGCACGATCTCTACCGACGGTTCTTGCGGCCGGGCGAGAGCGAACGGCATTACGTGTGGATCGGACGGGCGGTGCCGGTTGTGCTCATGGTGCTCGCGGGACTGGTGACGTTCCGCCTGCAGTCGGCGAAACTCGCCTTTGACCTCATGCTGTCCATCGGCGCCGGCACCGGCCTGCTCTACCTACTGCGGTGGTTTTGGTGGCGCGTGAATGCGTGGGCGGAAATCGCGGCGATGGTGAGCTCGTTCGGGTTCGCCATGGGCTTTCACTTCGCGACTCGGGCTGGGCTGAACTGGCCCCCGCATGTCACGCTGGTGGCTTCGGTCGGGCTGACCACGATCGTGTGGGTGGCGACGGCCTTTTTGACTCCGCCAACGCCTCCGGCGACGTTGCGACAATTCTACGAACTGGTGCGTCCGGCGGGCCCGGGCTGGCGGACGATTCGCGCGGAGAGCGGGCTGCCGGCTTCGTCCGACAATCTGCCGAACGGTCTGCTGGCCGCCTTGTATGGGGCGGTGGCGGTCTGGTCAGCCCTGTTCGCGACCGGCAGCTTTCTTTATGGCAATCCCGGGCGCAGCGCGCTGCTGGCCGTGCTCGCGGCAATTGCGGGGGCCGGCTGTTTTCGCCTGGTCTGGGGACGGCGACCAGCGGGGGCCGGGCCGCCCGGTCCGGCGCCGGCAAATCAGTAAACCGTGCGCCGTCGGTTTTGCGTTTACTCGCCCGACGCGATGTGGGCATGTATTTAGCGCCCCATGAATATTCTGCTGCGTCGTCTCGGATTGTCCGCGCTGCCTCTGCTGTTTTTTGTTCCGCGCCTGGCTGCCCAAGAGGTCACGATCGGCGAGCCGGGTTGGTTTGAGTCCGAGGGGGTTCCCGATACACCGCCGAAGTCCCGGCGACCACTGCGGCCGAGCCTTCCCCGCGAATTGCGCAAGAACGAGGAGATCGGCTATGTGATCGTGACCCAGTGTCTCGATGCGCGGGGGCAGGTACTCGTGTTGGAGGCGAGAAGCGAGCATCCGTGGTACCGGCGGGCGGTGTTCGATGCTTTTGATGACTGGAAGATGGCACCGGCGATGCTGGGCGGCAAACCGGTGAACTCCTGGTTCTGGGTCTCCGTGATCTTCAATCCAGCTTCCGCGTCCGCTGACCTTCCTGAGGCCACGCCCCGGTTGCTGGCGGTCACGCCGGTGATTGTTTCGCCGGCGATGATGAAGAAACTGCGCGAGAATACCACCGCGTGGGGCACCGTCAGCCTCGACAGTGCGGGTGCTCCCCAGTGCGTCGCCTTGGAGGCGCCGGCGTCCGAGAAACTTTTGCCGTTTATTGACACAGCTTTAAAACACTGGCGATTCGCGCCGGCGCGCAAAGGCGGACAAACCGTCGCCGCGGACATTCGGATACCCTTTCTATTTTATCCCCCGATTCCGCCCGTCGCCGGCAACCAAAAACCGCCCCGAGTCATAAAGCAGATTACACCAGAATATCCGTACGCAATGCGACAAAGCGGCTTGGTTGCCGAAGTCACGCTCTCTTTTTTGGTCAATGTGAAGGGCGGCGTCACGAATCCGGTGGTTATCCAGTCGAATAACCCCGTGTTCGACCAGCCGGCCATTGCCGCGCTGCTCCAGTGGAAATTTGAGCCGGGCACCATTGACGGCCAGCCGATGAACACGCCGATGACGGTCCCGATCATCTTCTCCTTCAACGGCGAACCTGGAACCGAAGCCGTTAGCGTTACGAGATCCAGCCGCCGGCAGCAGGCCAAGATACCCGAGGAACTCCGCTACGATGTGGCGCCGAACCCCCGGAACTACTCGCTGCCGGTGTATCCGTATTCGTTGTTGCGGGAGGGAAAGACCGGGAAAGCGATCGTGCTGTTTCAAATCGGCCCGCAAGGCCGGGTAACCGCGCTGAAGATCGCCGAGGCCGCGCAGCCGGAATTCGGACTCGCCTTGGCGGCGGCGGCCGAAACCTACGAATTCGATCCCGGGTTGAAAGGCGGGCATCCGGTGTCGACCGTGCTGAAAACCGAAAAGGAATTTACCACGAGTAGGAGCGACAACCTCGTCGTGGCTGAAGACCTGGCGCTGCTGCGGCGCGAGAAGAAGAAGCCGGAGACCATCGTCGAAGCCGACCGATTGGACGCCCCGCTGAAGCCGCTTTCCCGCAAGGCGCCGGTGTTCCCGGTGGCGCCACCGGCCGAGGTCGACCATGGCGAGGCCGTGATCGAGTTACTGGTCGACGAATCCGGCCGAGCACGCTTACCGCGGATCATCAGCGCGACTGATTTGGCCTTTGGCTATGCCGCGGCGCAGGCGGTCGCACAGTGGCTATTCGAGGCGCCCAAATGTGGCGGCAAGGCGACCGTGGCCCGCCTCCGGGTGCCGTTCGAGTTCAAAAGAGAGCCTCCAGTGATGGGCACTGGGGTGGGCACCTCGCATCAACCAGCCAACGAAGATTCCTCCATCCCACTCGCGGGAGAAACGAATCATGTCAACAAATAGACTCCTTGGTCCCCTGCTCCTGGCGGGGATTGCGCTGGTGACCGCGCTTGCCGCCCAACCGCCGCCTGCGGACAAGTCCGCCAGCCTGCAGGTCGATATGGGGCTGCCCATTATGGTGTCATGGGCGACCCCGGCCTACCCGAAAGAGGCCGTCGACCGAAAAATCGAGGGACGCGTTCAGGTTCGGCTGATCGTCGACAAATCCGGCGCGGTCACTCAGGCGCGCGCGCTTCGCTCGACCGATAAGGTTTTCGAGGCGGCCGCGGTGCAGGCGGCCAAGCAGTGGCGGTTCGAGCCCGCAACCGAGGATGGCAAGAAGGTCGCAAAGTGCGTGGATATGACGGTGCCGTTTCGCCTGGCGGATATGAGAGAGAAGGCTGGGTCACCGATGCAGCGGGCGCAGGTTGTCCAGTCGCTCACCTATGCGCCCTCTACTCCGGCCGCCAAGAAGACCGGGGGCGATCCGGATTACCCCGATTCGCTGCTATCCCGGCACCTTCCTGGAATCGTGCTCGTGGACTTCTCCGTCGACCTCGAAGGTCGACTGCAGGGGCTAACCCTTCTGGCGGCCACGCATTCAGATTTCATTCGGCCGGCACTCGATGCCGCGGAGAGATGGACGTTTCATCCGGCGAAACAGGGCGATTTGGCCATACCGGCGTCCATGAAGGGCACGCTGGAGTTTCTCGTATTGGACGTCGCCCGGATCGATGTGCTTGCGACCAACGGCGTGACGCTGACAAAGGATCCGGCGGACAGTGCGAACGTTGAGCCGCTCGACCAAAAACCCGAGATCGTGGTGGCAGTGGATCCCGTGTATCCGTATGACCTGCGGCTTGCGGGCACTGAAGGCGAGGCCGTGGTCGATTTCGTGATCCGGTCCGATGGACGCGTAGATGCAGTGACGGTGCGAGAGGCGACGCAGCCCGAGTTTGGCCGCGCACTGGCGGCGGCGCTCGAGTGCTGGCTCTTCCGGCCGGCACACAAAAGCGGGAGCTATGTGTCGGTGCCGGCGGCGCTGCGGCAAAAATTCAATCTCGCAGAGGCGGACGGATCCCAGCCGGCCGCGGCACGGCTCGTGGATCGCCTGCGCAATAATGATACCGAAGGCATGGGAGCCAAGGGTTTGGACGCGCGGCTGAATCCCCGGTACCGGATGCCGCCGGCCTATCCCGCCAAGTTGCTCAGTGAGAAACTGGCCGGAAAGGCGGAGATCGCGTTCATTATTGATCGCGAGGGTCACTGTCGGCTGGCACGCATTGTTTCCGCCAACCATGAACTGTTCGGATGGGCGGCGGCGACCGCGGTCGAGCGGTGGGTGTTCGACCCGCCGAAGCGCGGCGGCCAGCCGGTCGACGTTCGCGTGACCATCCCGTTCACGTTCGATCCGCCGAAGTGAGCGACGGTTGACGCCCGGCGCGCCCGGGGGCAGGGTGGGTGCGGATCGTTTCTTCCATGAAGCTCACTTTTACGCAGAAAGAGTACCAACGCCTGCTTGAACTCATCCACCTCGGCATGTGGGCGGTCACCGGCTACCAGGGCGACGAAACAGCCGCAGCGAAGCGGTACTTTGCCCTTGATCAGAAACTACTGCAACTGGGCGGACCTTTGGGATGCGCCGACCTGGTTGAGCAGCGGCCCGACGGCACCCTGCAACCCTCGGCCAAGCTGGCTGAGGAGGAGCGGTTGCACGAGATCCAGAGCGATTTCACGAACGACACCTTCTGGCATGAACTGGTCGCGCGGCTGGCGGATCGCGACTATTCGAGCGAGCAGGCCCGGCGCGCCCTGGCAACGACGCCCGGGGTGGATCCGCCGCCCACTCCGGAGGAGCGGGTCAAACAGCTCGAGGAGATCTTTTGGAGCGAGTTTGAGAAGAACGATCTCGCCAACGTGATCGTCCTGCGTGGCGGAAACCGGGGTTGAGGGGCAGTTGGTTCAACCAAGAAAGGTCCTATGAGCACATGGCATCGTGATCGCATCGGCGTCGGATTGTTCACCATCGTGCTGCTGCTGGGGAGCATGCGCGCCGCGGAACCGGTGATCCCGCTCTGGCCCGAGGGAGTCCCGGGACTGCGGGCAGATGCGTCGGCGGAAAAAATCGCCGACGGGCACGTCAGCAATGTGCACCAGCCCACGCTGACCTTTTACGCCGCTCCGGCCGGGAAGTCGACGGGCGTGGCGGTGATCATCTGTCCCGGGGGTGGCTACGGCGTGCTCTCTTGGGACAAAGAGGGCGTCGAACCGGCGAAATGGTTCAACTCGCTTGGCGTGGCTGCCTTCGTGCTTAGATATCGGCTGGCCGAGTACGGCCACCCGGCGCCGCTGCGCGATGTTCTCCGGGCCATCCGGCTGGTCCGTTCGCGGGCCGCGGAATTCGGCGTGAAGCCCGAGGCCATCGGGGTGATGGGATTCTCGGCCGGCGGCCATCTCGCCTCCTGCGCCGGCACGCTCTACGACGCGCCCGAGGGCCGCACCGGGGTGGCCCTCGATGTGGTCAGCGCGCGGCCGGATTTTCTCCTGCTGATTTATCCGGTTATCACCATGAAGGAACCGTATACCCACGCCGGTTCGCGTCGCAACCTGCTTGGCCCGAACCCGTCGCCGGAGTCGGTCGATCATCTCTCGACGGAGATGCAGGTCACCAAGAACACCCCGCCGGCATTCCTGCTCACCACCTACGAGGACGGCACGGTGCCGGCGGAGAATAGCGTCGCGTTCTTCGAGGCCTTGCACCACGCGGGCGTTCCGGCCGAGCTGCATGTCTACGAAAAGGGGCCACACGGAATCGGCTTGCGCCCCGGCTTTGGACCAACCTCGGACTGGCCCAGGCTCTGCGAGCAATGGCTGCGGCTGCACGGCTGGATCGCGCAGCCGTAGCGCGGCGCGAAGCCGCCCTGCATGCCTTCCGGGCCGGGAGCCTTACCGGACCTCGCGGACGCGGATGGTGTACTTGCGCGCGAGATTGTTAATCGAGGTAAAGGTGACCGACTCGGTCGAATTCTCGCCAATGCCGAGGCTCTTGACTGGCGTTTCATCCCCTCGTGAAACGCCTTGCTCGTCCTTGAAGACGCAATTGACCTGAACCTTGATGAAGCGGTGCTCCCGGTTCTTCACGTTGGCGGAAACCTGAAGGCGGCCGTCCGGCAGGATGTGCTCCTGCAGGCCGGTGCAGCTCACCGTGACCGGGGAAGTCTGGTCGAGCAGCACGAATTTATCCGTGCTTTCAATGGTGTACTTCGTGCTGTCAAAGGGTTCGGCCGACTCCGAGGTGGTCCGGCAGCCGGTGAAAAATGCTGCAGTCAGGCCAAGACAGAGAAGTGCATTGCAATGGGGTTTCATGGCAGGTGTTCGGTGGTACTGGGAGACATGGGACCCCGAACAAGGTTTCATCCATTGATTACGCGGCAGACGGTCGGGAGGCAAGATCCCGGGTAGAGTTATTTAGCCGGAACTTCCCCGCCACCAACCACGACGGACAGGGTGCCGGCCGGCCGGCGCTTCAATCCGGCGACAAACTGTTCCATATAAACGTAGACCACCGGCGTGATATAGAGCGTCAGCATCTGGGAGACCACCAGGCCGCCGACCACCGCCAGCCCCAGCGGACGGCGGGACTCGGCGCCCGCGCCGAGGCCAAGCGCAATGGGCACGGCGCTGGCCAGGGCCGCGAAAGTGGTCATCATGATCGGTCGGAAGCGGACCAGGCAGGCTTCAAAAATAGCCTTCTCCGCCGAAGTCTCCCCCTTGGCGCGGGCCGCGAGGGCGAAGTCGATCATCATGATGGCGTTCTTNNTTCTTCTTCACGATGCCCACCAGCAGGATGATACCGACGTAACCCATGATGTTGAGCTCCTGCCGGAAAGCCCAAAGCGTGAAAAGCGCGCCAAAGCTCGCCGCCGGCAGACCTGAGAGAATGGTGAGCGGATGAATGAAATCCTCGTAAAGAATGCCCAGCACGATGTAGATCACGAGGACCGCCATGATCAGCAGGAGACCGAGGCCTCGCGTGGACGAAGCGAACGCCTGCGCGGCGCCCACGAAGCTGTAGCTGATCGTGGGCGGAAGATCGCGGCTCGCGATCCCGGCGATGGCGGCAGTCGCCTCGCTTAGCGCCACACCGGGACGGAGGTTGAAGGACAGCGTCACCGCCGGCACCTGGCCGAGGTGATTGACGGAGAGCGGACCCACGTCGGGCCGCAATGCCGCTACTGTGTCGAGCGGCACGAGCCGGCCGTTGCGCGCAGGCAGGTAGATGAGCGAAAGCGCCGCCTGGTCGCGTTGAAACTGCGGCGCCATTTCCATGATCACATAATACTGGTTGGTCGGCGTGTAGATGGTCGAGACCTGGCGGGTGCCGTAGGCGCTGTAGAGGGCGTCCTCGATCTGCTGGGGCGTGATGCCGAGCGTGGCCGCGCGGTCGCGCTGGATGTCCACCCGCACCTGCGGACTCGTAATCTGGAGATCGGTGTTCACGTCCACGAGTTGGGGCAGCGCGCGAAACTTCGTCTCGACCTCGCGCGCCACGCGGTAGAGCTCCTTGAGGTCCGAGCCGAACAGCGAGAACTGGTACAGCGCCTTGGTCTGCTGGCCGCCGATGCGGATGGTCGGCGGCTGCTGCGGATAGACCTGCAGGCCGGGGATGACCGCCAGCTGCTGGCGAAGCTGCTGCACCACCACCGGGGCCGGCGCGCGCTGATTGCGCGGCTTCAGGCGCACGATCATCCGGCCGTAGTTGAGGGTGGAGCTGCCGCCGCCGGCGCCGATCGCCGACATGAAGGCGTCGACGGCGGGATTCTTCGCCAGGATGGCGGCCGCCGCCTGCTGGTGCCGCGCCATCTCATCGAAGGAAATATCCTGCGATGCTTCGGTGTAGACCGTCACCAGCCCGGTGTCGTCCGTCGGGATGAAGCCCTGCGGCAGGATGCGCGCCACGACCACGGTCAGCACCACCATGAGGCCAGCCACGCCTACCGTCGGGCCCCGGTGGTGCAGACAGAACCGCAGTGAGCGTTCGTAAAGCGATTTCATCGCTTCAAAGGCGCGCTCTGAACCCTGGTACAGCCGCCCATGCAGTTCCTTCCCGCCGGCGGCCCGATGGGGATTCAGGAAGCGGCTGCAGAGCATCGGAGTCAGCGTGAGCGACACGAGCCCGGACACGAGAATAGCGGCGGTGATGGTGACGGCGAACTCGTGCAACAGCCGGCCGAGGATGCCGCCCATGAACANNATGAACACCGCGACGAGCGACAGGGTCATCGACATGATCGTGAAGCCGATCTCCCCGGAGCCCTTGAGCGCGGCCGCCCGCACGGGCAGACCCTGTTCGATGTGGCGCACGATGTTCTCGAGCANNGCGTCGTCGACCACGAAACCGACGGAAAGGGTGAGCGCCAGCAGCGAGAGATTGTCGAGCGTATAGCCGCAGAAAAACATCACGACAAAGGTGCCGAGCAGCGCCATGGGGATGGCGACGCCGGGGATGACCGTGGCCGGCACGGAGCGCAGGAAGAGAAAGATCACCAGTATCACGAGCACGATGGCCAAGATCAGCGTGAACCGCACGTCGGCGACCGATTCGCGCACCGCCGCCGACTGGTCGCGCAGGATGCCGAGCGAAACCGATTCGGGCAGCTGCCGCTGGAAGGCCGGCAGGAGGGCGCGCACCCGATCCACCACCGCGACGGTATTGGTGCCGGGCTGCTTCTGGATGGCGAGCACGATGGCGCGGGCCCCCTGGCCGCCGGTGTAGAACCAGCTCGCCACCCGCCGGTCCTGCACGCTGTCGATCACCTGGGCTAGTTCGCCCACGCGGACCGGCGCCCCGTTGCGATAAGCAACGACAATCTTGCTGAATTCGTTCACGTCGGCCAGCTGGCCGGTGGCCATCACCATCAGGGCCTGATGCAGCCCGTCGAGCTGGCCGGTCGGCAGGTTGACGTTGTGCGCGGCGAGCGCCATCTGCACCTCGCTGAGCGAGATACCGCGGCTGGCCAGCAGGTGCGGGTCGAGCCGCACGCGCAGCGCGTATTTTTGCGCACCGTAGACCAGCACCTGTGACACTCCGTCCACCATGGAAATGCGCTGCGAGAGCATGGTCTCGGCATATTCATCCACCGCCGAGAGCGGCAGGGTGGGCGAACTTAGCGTGAGGAAGAGCACGGGCTGATCAGCCGGGTTCGTCTTGCGGAAGGAGGGTGGCGCGGGCATCTCGTTCGGCAGGAGGCGCTGCACGGCGGCGATGGAGGACTGCACATCCTGCGCGGCGCCGTCGATGTTGCGCTCCAGCGTGAACTGCAGGGTGATCTGCGTGCTGCCGAGCGTGCTCGTCGAGGTCATCGAATCGATGCCCGCAATCGTCGAGAACTGCTGCTCCAGCGGCGTGGCAACGGCGGAGGCCATCGTCTCCGGCGCGGCGCCGGGCAGGCTGGCGGAAACGATGATGGTCGGAAAATCAACGTTGGGCAGGTCGCTCACCGGCAGCAACCGGTACGCCATCACGCCAAACACGCACAGCGCCGCGCTCAGCAGCGTGGTCATGACCGGCCGTCGGATGCAGAGCTCGGGAAGATTCATGGCCGGCCGGGATCAGGAATTCTGTTTCGGCGCGGCGGGATCGGCGGCGGCCCCGCGCTCACGGGGCGGGAGCAACGGCCGGTTTTCAACGGTCGCTCCGGGCACCAGGCGCAGCTGCCCGTCAGTCACCACGGTTTCGCCGGCCTTCACTCCAGAGCGGATCACTATCAGCCCATCGGCCGACCGGCCGGTCTCGACCGGGCGCAGGTCAACCGTGCGGTCTGGCTTCACGACAAAAACCTGACTGCCCCGCTGCCCAGTCTGCACCGCCGAACTCGGCACGACGACCGTGCCGACTTCCTCGCCCAGGCGCGTGACCGTGTCGACAAACTGGCCTGGCCAAAGGGTACGGTCGGCGTTGGCGAAAACCGCCTTGAGCAGGATTGTGCCGGTCGTGGCATCCACCGCGTTGTCGATAAAATCAAGCCGTCCATCCGCCAGCTTGCCCACGCCATCATGTGGGCTCGCGGTGACGGCCACGACTCCCGCGTCCAGCGCGGCGCGCAAGGCGGCCAGCGAGCCTTCAGGTACGGAATACGCCACCGCAATCGGCGCGAGCTGGTTGATGGT
Source organism: Opitutia bacterium (assembly GCA_003153035.1). GTDB lineage: Bacteria > Verrucomicrobiota > Verrucomicrobiia > Opitutales > Opitutaceae > Fen-1467. The sequence goes on along the minus strand of PMBT01000014.1, from coordinate 80,663 downwards.
CACCAGGGCGGAACCGCTGTCGTTGGCTTTGACGAGTGCGCCCTCATGCAGGTTGAGCTGGCCGGTACGGCCGGCGATTGGTGCGTGGATCTCCGTGTAGCCAAGCTGCAGTTCGGCGTTGGCCACGGCCGCCTCCCGCGCCTGCACCTGGGCCTTGGTGCTTTCTGCGTCGGTCAGGAGCTGGGCCAGCTGCTCCTTCGAAATGGCCTGCTGCTGGTCGAGGCGCTGATAGCGCTCGGCTTCCGCCTGGGCATGGGCGGCCTGGGCGCGGGCGTTGGCGAGGTCGGCCCTCGCGCTGAGTAGGTTATTTTCAAAGGGCCGGCGGTCGAGGCTGATCAGCAGGTCTCCGGCCTGCACCTCGTCACCCTCGCGAAAATTGACCGCCGCAATCACGCCATCCACCTGCGACTTAACCGTCACCGTGCGCAGGGATTGCACGGAGCCGATTGAATTCTGTGTGATCGGCAGCGTCTGGAGCGTCGCCTTCCCAATCTGCACCGGAATGGCGGCGGCGCCCCGGTCGGCGGCGGATGAGGTCCGGCTGCATCCGGCGGCGAGCAGGGCGGCGCCGAGCGCACCCAGCACTGCGGTGCGCGCAATTCTGCCGGGCGGTCTGGATTCTCTAATGGTTTGCATGGTGGAAAGTTTGGCGCGGGGCGCGGGACCGGCATGCGAGGAGATTGCGCTTGATGATCAGCAGGTCGTCAATTAAAGCGTCGCGCCGTTCCGGCAGGATGTCGGCGAAGCGTTCGTTGCGGATGCTAAGCCAGCCTGGCACCTTGGCAAGAGACGTGTCGCCGGGATCACCGGTTTCCCGATGGACGAGATCCAAAATGGTCTTGGCGTGGAATTTGCGCCAGCGCTTGCCGGTGCCGCCGCAGGATGCCAGAGTTCCGCCATGCCGCGTTTTGTGCTCTCCCTCGACCAGGGTACGACATCGTCGCGCGCCATCGTCTTTGACCGGCGGGGCCGAGCCCGTGCGATTGTCCAGCAGGAGTTTTCCCAGTTCTATCCGCGGCCCGGCTGGGTGGAACACGATCCCGCGGAGCTTTGGGCCAGCACCCGACGCGTGGCCCTCGGCGCCTTGGCTGAGGCCGATCTCACCAGTGCGGACCTTGCCGCCATCGGCCTCACCAATCAGCGGGAGACGACGCTGGTCTGGGAGCGGCGCACCGGCCGGCCGATCGCCCCTGCCATCGTTTGGCAGGACCGGCGCACCGCCGAAATCTGCCGCCAGTTGAAAGCCCGCGGCCTTGAACCGTTTTTCCGTCGCAAGACCGGCCTGCTGCTCGACCCCTATTTCAGCGGCTCCAAGCTCGCCTGGTTGCTCGACCATGTGCCGGGGGCGCGCCGGCGAGCCGGCCGCGGCGAACTGGCGTTTGGCACGGTCGACACCTGGCTGCTCTGGCAGCTCACCGGCGGCCGCGTGCACGCCACGGACGCTTCCAATGCCTCGCGCACGTTGCTACTCGACCTGCGCACGGGCGATTGGGACGACGAGTTGCTCCGGGCGCTGAGGATTCCGCGTGAAGTGCTCCCCGAGGTGCGGGCAAGCAGTGAAGTCTACGGCGAGGTGAGCGCGGTGCCTGCGCTGCGCGGCGTGCCCATCGCCGGCGTGGCGGGCGACCAGCAAAGCGCCCTTTTCGGCCAGGCCTGTTTTCACGCTGGGATGGCCAAGAACACCTATGGCACCGGCTGCTTCCTGCTTTTGCACACGGGCGGCCAGCCGGTCGTTTCGCGCCACCAACTGTTGACGACCATCGCCTGGAAACTCGACGGCCGCGTCGAATACGCCCTCGAGGGCAGCGTCTTCACCGGCGGTGCAGTCGTGCAATGGCTGCGGGACGGGCTCGGACTCATCGCCCGTTCGGCCGACATCGAGGCGCTCGCCGCGCGAGTCCCAGACAACGGCGGAGTCTACCTCGTGCCGGCGTTCACCGGCCTCGGTGCGCCGCACTGGGACGCCGCGGCGCGCGGCGCCATCGTCGGACTTACCCGGGGCAGCAATGCCGCCCATCTCGCCCGTGCCGCGCTCGAAAGCATCGCGTTCCAGAGCGCCGACCTTCTTGCCGCGATGGAGGCCGACGCGCGGCTCAAATTGCGCGAGGTGCGCGTGGACGGCGGCGCGACCGTGAACAACGTCTTGATGCAATTCCAGGCCGATCTCCTGCGAGTGCCGGTCGTGCGGCCGCGCACGACCGAGACGACGGCGCTCGGCGCCGCCTACCTGGCGGGTCTGGCGGTCGGTTTCTGGAAGAACCGCGAGGAGATCGCCGCGCTCTGGCGGGCGGACCGGATGTTCCGGCCCCGGGCATCCGCGACTGCCATGACGCGGCGGCAGACCGACTGGCACCGCGCGGTCGAACGGGCAAAGAATTGGGTGGAGTAGCCGCCGGATTGCGCTGCTTCCTCTATTGCCACAGCCGCGAAGAGCCGCAGCATAGCGCCGGGCATTTAACCTCCCCGTCATGAAAACAATTCGTCCCGGCTTTGCCCTTCCCCACGCACTGCTGTTCTTTTTCCTCGTCCTGACCCCCGCTGTCCGGATGGCCGCGGCGGACCCCGCTGTTGCCACTCTTCGCACCAAGGCCGAGGCGGGCAACAGCAGCGCCCAATATTATCTCGGCCTCACTTATGCCGAGGGCCGGGCGGTTCCAAAGGATCCGGTTGAAGCGTATGTTTGGCTGAGCCTTGCGGCCGAGAACGGCTCGACCGGCAAGGCCCTCGGAGTGCTCGTGGCGGAAATGACCCCCGACCAGCTTGCCGCGGGAAGAGTCCGGTTGGAAGCGCGCCGCCGCACCACCCCTGGTGTCATTTCCCTCCCGCGAATCGGGCCGCCCGCCGCCCCGGCGGAGAACGACTCCGGCACGGTCGGGCAGGAGGCCGGCATCGTTCCCGTTGACCAGTCGAATCTCAGCGACGAGCTGGCGGCGGCATGGAAGGAAGCGGACGGCGCCAAAGCGGCGGCGACGGCCGCCGAACAGCGTGCCCGCCAGGCCGAGGCCGGCCTCAATCAGCGGGCGAAAGACCTGATTGCCCTCCAGACCGAACGTGATCAACTGCGTCGACAGCTTGCCGCAGCGCCGGCGGCTGCTGCGGTCGATGCGTTGCAGCAGGATCGGAACAAGCTGGCCAGCCGCTTGGCCATCGCGAACACCGATATGCAATCATTGCGGGAGCGCATGGCTAACCTGGAAGCGGAAGACGACCGTCTGCAGCAGGCCGCCACCGGCACCGCTCAGGCCGCGGCCAGCCTTGCTGCCATGCAACGGGATCGCGACGAACAGGCCAGATCGCTGACTGCCGCGCAGACAGCCGCCACCGAACTCACTGCGCAACTCAAGATGCTGGGTGAGGAAAAAGCCGCACTAGTCCAGGCCAATGCCCGGCTCGAAGAACAGGCCCGGACCAGCGCCCGCCAGGCAGGCGATGAGGCCTCCGCCCGGGCCGTGCAGGCGCGCCGCGCGCTGGAAACCACCTTAGCGGACCAGACGCAGAAGCTGGCCGCTCTGACCACGGAACTCGCAGCCACACGCCAGAATCTCGCTGCCGCCGAAGCCGGGCAGGCCCAGATGACCAAACTCGCCGCCGAAACTGCAGCCGCCCGCAAGGAACTGCTTGCGGTCCAGAGCACCAACGCGGACCTCAACACCCAGGTCAAAAAACAGACCGAGGACCGGGAATCCATCGACCGCCAGCTCGCCGCTGCCAACCAGAAACTCGAAGAGCAGGCGCGATTGGCCGCGCAGGTGACGGCCGACCGGGCGGCGGCGGTCGCCAAGGCCGAGGAACAAACGCGGGCCTTGGATGCGAAGATCGCCGAACGGGACGGGCAGCTCGCCGCCGCCCAGACGGATCAGGCCCAGGCGACCAAACTAGCCGCCGCATTCTCCGCCGCCCGCAAGGAGCTGGCGGCGGTCCAGAGCGCCAACGCGGACTTCGCCGTCAAGCTGAAGAAACTGACTGATGAGAATGCGGTCCTGAGCCAGCAGGCCAGCCCGGAGGTGGCGTCACTCAAAACCAGGCTCGGACAGGCGGAATCTGACTTGAACACGGCGCGAGCGCGCAACGTGGAGTTGGTCGCCGACAGCCAGAAGCTCGAGGACCAGATCCATGCTGCGGACGTGCCATCTGAGGAGACCACCCGCACAAAAACGGCCCTCGCCAGCGCGGAACAACGCGCCCGGCAGGCCGAAACCACCCTCGGCCAGCGCGACAGGGAGCTGGCCGTGCTTCAGGCCGATCTGGAGAACACCCGCCGCGCGGTGAAGGATCTCGACGCCGCTCAGGCAGCGATCACCCAGGCGGCTGCGACCGCCGAACAGAACCGCCGGGAGCGCGACGACCTCCGCCAGCAATTGGAGGCTACGCGGAAGGAGTCCGCCGTCGCCAGGAACTCCGGCACTGAACTCGCCGCCCAACTCAAGAAACAGACCGAGGACAACGCCGCCCTCAATCGCCAGCTCGCCGACCGGGGCGACGCGGCGACGCGGCTCGCAAGTGTCACGGGCCAGCTCGACGACACGCGCAAAGAACTGGCCGCGCTGAAGAACAGCCAGGCGGAGCTCAATGAGAGCATCCGGCATCTCACCGAAGAGCGCGGGCGTTGGCAGACGCAGATCGCGGCGGCAGACACGGCGAAGGCCGAGGCCGCCCGCCTGCAGGCTGAGGTGGCTGCACTCACGCGGCAGGGCGACGCGGCGCGCAAGGATCTCACGTCCTCGCAGACTGTCGCGGCCAGCCGGGCCGGGGAAAACACCCGCCAGCTCGCCGAGCTCAATGACCAGTTGCAGCAGGCCAAACAGGAGCTGGCGGAGTTGCGCACCCAGAACCAGTCGCTGCAGGAGGCCAGCCAGCGTCTGGAGCGTCAGGGAAAAGGAAACACTGATATCGCGCGCCAGCTCGCAAATGCCCAGACCGCCATCGATCAATTGAAACATGAAAACGCCGGCCTGCAGGCTGAGCGCACGGTGCTCACCGCCCGCCTGGCCCAGACCGCATCGGCCGCGGCCACCACCACCGTGGCGACCGTGGCATCGCCAGACTCCGCGGACGAGGTCGCCCGCTTGAAGGAGGAACTGGGACGAGCTGAGGCAAGAGTGGAGATGACTGTGCGCAGTTTTGCGCTGGCCCAGCAGGAAAACGAGCGGCTCAAGGCGCAACTCGAACAGGCCGGTCCGTCTGCCCCGCAGGCTCACAATGCGGAAGCGATGCCGGCCATTACGCAGCAGGAACCCGCCGCGGTTCGGGCCGATGCAATCAAGGCCGCTGCCGAGACCGCCTCATTGCGCGACTCACTGCGACAGTTGCAGAACTCCAATGCCAGCCTGGCCGCGGAGAATGCGCGCCTAAGGACGACTATGGCCATGGCCGGCGGAAACCTGCCGGCGGGATCGCGGGCCCAGCCCGGGCGGCCTGCGGCGGTGACGGCCGCCGTCACTCCGCCGACTGCGCCGGTGGCCTCCGCTTCACCGCCGGCACCCGCGCCCCGCATCCACCGGGTCGTCTCCGGCGACACGCTCACCCGGATCAGCAGCCGCTATTACGGCACGCCATCGCGCTGGCAGGAAATCTACAACGCCAACCGCGACCAACTCAGCAGCGCCGACGCGCTGCCACTCGACGTGGAACTGAAGATCCCTTAAGGTGGAACGATGCAGCTGGAACATGGATCGTTCTCCGAGAGGAATCGACCGTTCGGTGAATAGTGTAGGAAGCTCGCTCGCCCATTCGACGAGCTCAGGGTCCCGAGCGAGGTCGAGGGACGGGCGATTTTCCCTCTGCCATCGCGCGCAAGCGCGCTTCCTACAGATGAATCGTTCCGGCTGAGATGGGCCCCGGGAATCTGATCGAGTGAGTCGTTCGTCGCGGGTGGCGGACTGGTTTATTCCGCTTTCGGTTAAAAAAGGAGGAAAGAGCCCGCTCCGGACGCAGCGAACCGCGTCCTGCGTTGCCACGGTGGCGGAAAGTCGTAAGATAGCTCACGGCTTTGGAGCCGCACTCCTCCCATGAAGACACGCTTCCCTGGCTTTGCTCTGATTCGCGCCTGGTGGTTCTTCCTCCTCGCTTTTCCTGCCCTGCTCCTCGCGGCTGACGCGGACCTCGCCGCGCTTCGCGCCAAGGCCGAAAAGGGCAACGCGGTTGCCCAATACAATCTCGGCCTGGCCTATACCGCGGGCGAGGTGGTGCCGAAAGACGCCATCGAGGCCTATGTCTGGCTGAGGCTCGCGACAGAGAATGGCGCGACCGGCAAGGCGCTCGGCCTCCTGATGGGAGATATGTCCCCCAGCGAGCTTGCCGCTGGAAAGCTTCGACTGGACGAACAGCGCCGCGCAATTGCAGCCCTCGCCTCCGGCGATCGGGATGCGCCGCCCGCCAATCCGACGATTGTGCCGCCGCCACCCGCACCAGTGGCCCCGGCACCGGTGGTGTCATCGCCCGCTAAGGAAGCGGCCGGCCCGGCAGTGGATTCCTCCGCCGCGCTGGAAAAGGAGCTCGCGGTCCTGCGCGACGGCAAAGCAAAACTAAGCCAGGAAATCGCGCTGGCACGGAAAGAGCTGGACAGTACCAAAGCCGCCGCCATCGAGGACCGTGGCAAGCTGGAAGCCACCGTTTCCGATCAGACCCAGAAGCTCGCCGCGTTGTCCGCCGAACTTGAAACCGCGCGCAAGGATCTTGCCGCCGTGCAGTCAGCCAGGGCCGAAGCCGCCTCGCTGCAGGAACAGGTGACCAAGCTCACCCAACAACTCGCGGCCGCGCAGGCCGATCAGGGGCAGGGCAACAAACTGGCCGCCGAACTCGACGCGGCCCGCAGGGATCTGGTGTCAGCCCAGAAAGCCAACGCGGACTCCATTGCGCGCCTGCAGAAGCTGGCGGACGAGCAGAATGGGATCAACCGCCAGCTTGGGGAGGCGCAAGCCACCATCGAACAATTGAAGCGCGAAAACGCCGACCTGCAAGCGGAGCGCATCTCGCTCACGGCCCGGCCGGCCCAATCTCCTCCGGCGGCTGCCATCCCGGCGGCGACAGTAGCGCCCGGCTCCGCGATTCCAACTGATGACGTGGCTCGTCTGAAGAGCGATCTTGCCCGGGCGGAGCAGACGGTCGAGATGACCGTCCGCAGCTTCGCGCTCATGCGGCAGGAAAACGAGCGACTCAAGGCCCAGCTCGAGCAGGCCGGAGCCGAGCATACCGCGCCCACCTCTCACCAACCTATGCCATGACTCAATCCACCTTGTTTGATCCCGACGCACCCGGCGTCATCCATCTTGCCGACGCCACCCAGTTTTCCGAGAGTGGCATTGTTAGTCGCGCTCTGCACGATCGTGGTGGCGTGCGGGTGACGCTCTTTGCCTTCGCAGCGGGGCAGCAGCTGACCGAGCACGCCACGCCGGCCCGGGCGTTGGTGCAGATTCTCAGCGGCGCCTGCGAATTCACCCTTGGCGGAAAAAAGACGCTTCTGCACGCCGGCGATCTGGCGCACATGCCTCCGAATCTGCCGCACGCCGTGTCAGCCACCGAGGCGTTCTCCATGCTGCTCATGACCATTCGCGAAACCAAGGCCGCGCCCATCTCATAGCCATCCCCTCATGGCGAACCCGGTTCTGTTGGCAGCAGAATAGCTCTGGCCATCCCGCGACACCTCCCGATTCGGTTTTCATTTCGCACTGGCGCGGCGGCCGTTGATCTCGGAGACTCACCGTTTTCATGTCTGTCGACGTGGTTATTCGCGAACCGCCTTGGAAGGCCGGCCTGCGCGGCGCCCGGGCCAATCTCGGCCCGGGACTCGCGCTGCAGGTCGTGGCGCTGGCCTTGGTCCTGGCCTACTATTACCATGCGCCAACCCGCGCGGCGTTCGAGCGGGTCATGGCGTTCCGCGCCCACACGGGTTTTGTCTTCGGCATGGTGTCCACCGGATTGTTTGGCGGGGTGCTGCCTTTCCTCTACCTGCGGAGCAACCCGGAGACGCGCGCGCACCACCGCTGGAGCGAAGGCGTTTTCCTGACGCTCTTTTGGGGCTACAAAGGGCTGGAAATCGAGATTCTCTACCGCCTGCTCGCGCGTTTTGTCGGCACTGGTCACGATGTGCTCACGATCGCGACCAAGGCGGCGCTCGACCAGCTCGTCTACTGTCCGATCCTTGCCGTGCCGCTAACCGTTGTAGCCTACCAGTGGTGCGCCACCGGTTTCTCCACCCGGGCCGTTCTGGCCGATTTGCGCACCCCTGGCTGGTATGGTCGTACCGTGCTGCCCACGATGATTGCCAACATCGCGGTCTGGATCCCGGCCGTGGCCATCATTTACGCGCTGCCCACGGCGCTGCAACTCCCGCTGCAGAATCTCGTCCTCCTGTTCTTTACGCTCCTGCTGGCCCATCTGAATCGTCGGCGGTCGCACGCCGGCTAAGGCGGATCAGTGGGCTTTCCGACTCCGGGGCTCCGGGCGAAACGAGGCGGCGCGCTGCCGGCCGTGCGGCAGACCGCAACCCACTCACCGTGCGTCGAAGAGACCGGTCAGTCCGTCGATAACCTCGTCCACCTCGAGCTTCAGCTTCTGGACATCCGTCAGCGGTTTGTCGGGACCGGCCATCTTCTGGACGTAGACCTGCGTCGCGGCCGCCCGCCGCCGGGCTTCGGCAATGAAGGCCTGTTTGCACTCGTGCAGTTTGAGGCCGCGCGGATTGAAGACTGGCACCTGCTCGTCGCCGATCCAGAGGGACCAGGTTTGCGTGTCGGCGAAAAAGAGGGCGAGCGCACCGCGCTTTTCGACCCCGAGTTCGCGCGCCAGCCGGGCCCGGAGGTCGTTCACCGTCCCGCCGGGCGCGGCAGGTTGAAACATGCGAAAAACGCGCACGGCGACCCGCAGTCCGGTGGCGCGCTCGAAGTTGGCAAGCTTGAAATTGAAGTTTCTCGCGCGCGGTGGATCGACGGGCAGCAGTTTGTCCGGATCGTCAAATACCGACGCCGGTCCGGGCTCGGGCGGGCCGGTGTACTTCGGGGTCTTGGCCAGGAGCGCGGTGAAGGCGGCCTGGTCGGCGCGGAACGCCTGCGCCGACGGACCGACCCGCAGGATCTTCACCTGCATAGTGTCGCCTTGTTTGATCAGAGGCAGGACATCGAGTCCACGGGTCACGCGACCAAAGACGCTGTGCAGATAATCAAGACGGTTGACCTCGCGCAGGGTGAAGAAGAACTGCGAGCCATTCGTGTCAGGGCCGTCATTGGCCATGGAGAGCACGCCGGCGGCGTCGTGGTGCAGGCCGGGGGCGAACTCATCGGGAAAGGTGTAACCCGGTCCGCCCTCGCCGGTGCCCTGCGGGTCGCCGCCCTGGACCACAAAGTCGGGCACGACGCGGTGAAAGGTGAGTCCGGCAAAGAACGGCTTGCGCGGCGCGGATCCGAGTGTGCCCTCGGCCAGGCCAACGAAATTCGCGACGGTCAGGGGCGCCTTCTGGAAGCCCAGTTCGGCGACGATCACGCCGCGGGGCGTCGTGAACTCGGCGTAAAGCCCGTCCGGCAGAACCGGTTCGGGGTGGGGCGAGACCGTTGGCTCGGCGGCGCTGGCGCAAACGGCAACCAGCAACGCGAACGCGGCGAAACAGGTGCGGGGAAGCATGCGCACAGCCTGCCGGGAAATCACCGCGGCGCAACTCCGGCCGCAGGGCGGTTCACCCGAGGAACGAACAGATGTATTCGCAGAGGGCGTCCGCCTCGATCGTGAATCCGCTCTTGCCCGGCACGTCAAACTGCCGGCCGGCGCCGTAAGCCCGGACCTCGCGCTGGCCGTCGAGCGTCACCCGGCAGGCCCCGGCGACGATTTCCATCCGCTCGGGTGCACCGGTGCCGAAGTGGAAGGAGCCGGGATAGATCAGGCCGAGGGTCTTCTTCGTGCCGTCCGGGAAAAGCACGGAATGACTGACGACCTTGCCGTCGAAATAGACATTCGCCTTGGCTGCAACGGTCACACCGGTGAACTGGCTGGGGAGGCTGGGCATGAATTGAGCGCCGCGAAGTTAGGCGCGGCGCGAACGGATGCAAGCCGGGGAGGGCATTTTCCCCGATAACGCTGGAACCGTGCGGGGGGGCGGTCGACAACGGAGGACACCCCAGACTTGGAAAATGTCCGGCACTGCGTTATCCTACGGGCATGCTCGCGACGATTCTGTACCTCGTCTTGGGATTATTGGTTGCACTGGCGGTGATCGGCTGGCTGCTTCCGCGGGAAATCACCGTCGAACGCACGATCAGCGTCGACCGGCCTTCCGGCGCGATCTTTCCGTGGATCGCCAACCTCAAGACGTGGCCCGACTGGACCATTTGGAACAAGAACGAAGATCCCTCACTCGCGTACACCTACTCTGGCGCTGACAGCGGCCTGGGCGCCACCATGAGCTGGACCGCGAAGAAGATGGGCGACGGCGCGCTCACGATCAACGCGGCGCAATCGGGCCGGTTCATCCGCTATGAAATGCGCATGACCGGCCGGACGATGGTGGTGCGCGGCAACCTCGAACTCGAATCCGCGGGCGGGGGGGCGACGCTCGTCATGTGGTTTGATACCGTGGACCTCGGCGGCAATCCCCTGAAGCGCTGGCTGGGGTTGCTGTTGAAGCCGATGCTCGCGCGGGCCTACCACCGGAATCTTGCCGGCCTCAAGACCGCGGTCGAGACCGGGAGAGCGACCGGCCCGGGACCGAAGTAGTCTTCTGCCGCAGATTAACCCGGTTCCATTGCTGGTCGGAATCTGCCACTCGAGAACAGTCCGCGAAAGTCGACTGGTCGGCGGCCGAAGAATTGGCTCGCATCAGATGAGTTGGTGGGGCCATCCATGTGAAATGCTCCTCGATTTTACCAAGCTCCCGCCCCGCGAAGTGTACGGCTGGATGACCAGCGTCATCGCGCCGCGCCCGATCGCCTGGGTCTCCACCATCTCGGCTGACGGCCGGACCAACCTCGCGCCATTCAGTTTCTTCCAGGGCGTCACCTCAAATCCGCCGACGCTCATGTTTGTGCCGGTCAACAACCGTGACGGCCAGCCGAAGGACACTGTGCGAAACATCCAGGAGGTGCCGGAGTTCGTGATCAATGTCGTGCCCTACGCGCTGGCCGAACCGATGAACGCGACCGCCGCCACGCTGCCCTACGGCGAAAGCGAGTTCGCGAAGTTCGGCATCGAGGCCGCGCCATCGACGACCGTCCGCCCGCCGCGCGTGGCCGCCGCGCCCGTCGCGTTCGAGTGCACCCTGGACCGGATCGTCAATATCGGCGAGGGACCGCTCGCCGCGCACGTCGTCTTCGGTCGCATCCACCTCGTGCACATCAGCGACACAGTGCTCGGGGCGGACGGCCGGATCGATTCCGCGAAGCTCGATCTGATCGGCCGCCTGAGCGGCGAGCTCTATTGCCGCACGACCGAACGCTTCGCTGTCAAGCGGCCAGCGTGACGCCAGCGGCCCGCCAGGTCGGGAGCGGCCAACGACGGCAGGGACGCGACCGTTGAAAGCCTAAGGACGCCGATCATCTCAAGTATCTTGCGGTCGGAGCTCGAGTTTCGTTGTTTTGGCGCATGCCGAAAACACGTTTCTTCCGGGTGCTTCTGCCGGTCGCTGCGATCCTGGCCCCCTTGACGGGATTCACCGCTGATGCCGAGCCGCCCGCGCCACGGTTTAGCGTGGCTAACATGGACCCGGCGGTCGACCCACGCGTCGACTTCGGCCGGTACGCCGCCGGCAACTGGTACAAGACCACCGAAATTCCCGCCGACAAATCGAGCTGGGGCAGCTTCAACCAACTGGATGAGCGCAATCGATACCTGATCCGCCATGTGCTGGAGGAGGCCGCCGCCCAGCCCGGGCAGCCTGGCTCGCTGTCCCAGAAGGTGGGCGACTTCTATGCCACGGCGATGGATATCGCCGCCATCAATGCCGCGGGTTTGAAGCCCATCGAAACCGACCTGGCCCAGATCGAAGCCGTCGCTTCTGCGGACGACTTCATCAAGGTCGTCGCCGCCATCCAGAACAGCTACGGAATGCCGTTGTTCCGGCGGTTCGTGAGTGCGGACGACAAGCAGAGCGACACCTACATTCTCAGCCTCTCCCAGGGCGGCCTGGGCCTGCCGACGCGCGACTATTATTTCGATCCGCGCTTCGAGAAGGAGCGGGCCGCCTACTTGGAGCACATCGCCAAAATGTTTACATTGGCGGGCGAGACCGCCGACGTCGCGCAAGCGCATGCCGCGACTGCCCTTGCGATGGAAAAAGCGCTGGCCGAGGTCTCGAAGACGCCGATCCAGCTGCGCGACCCGATCGCGAACTACCACAAAATAACCCCCGCCGAACTGGCCGCGGCCAGTCCCGGCTTCCCGGTGCCGACCTATTTTGATGCCCTTGGCCGGACTGGTGAGACGCGGCCGATGGTCGTGCGCCAGCCGGAGTTCTTCGCGGCCCTCGGCCGCATGCTCCGGGGAAAACCACTGGCCGACTGGAAGACTTACCTGCGTTGGCGGGTGCTCGCCGAAGCCGCGCCTAATCTGTCCGCCGCGTTCGAGGAGGAGAGATTCCATTTCACCGGCACGGTCCTGGCGGGCACGCCCGAGATGGAGCCGCGCTGGCAGCGCACGGCCCGGGTGCTCGACAACGAGATCGGCCAGGCGGTCGGCCGGCTCTATGTCGACCGTTACTTCCCGCCCGAGGTGCGGGCCCGCCTTGATCGGCTCGTCAGCAACATCGAGGCCTCGATGAAGGCCCATCTCGAGAAGGTCGACTGGATGAGCGAGCCCACCCGGGCGAAGGCGCTGGAGAAATTCGCCCGTTTCAGGGCCATGATCGGCTACCCAATCAAGTGGCGCGACTACACCGGTCTCACGATCCAGCGCGACAGCTTCTTTGAGAATATCCGGCGCGCCGACGCGTTCGAGACCCGGCGCCAGCTCGGCCGCATCGGGCAGAAGGTCGACCGCGACGAATTCACCTTCCTGCCTCCGCAGGCGGTCAACGCCTATTTCCAGTCCTCTGCCAACCAGATTGTGTTCCTCGCCGGCATCCTGCAGCCGCCGTTTTTCGATCCCGCCGCCGACGACGCGGTCAACTACGGCGGCATCGGCGTGGTCATCGGACACGAGATCACGCACGGCTTTGACGACCGCGGCCGCCTTTACGACGCGGACGGCAACCTCGCCGACTGGTGGACGGAAGCCGACGCGAAGCAGTTCCGCGCCCGCGCCCAGAAGCTGGTGGACGAGTTCAGCCATTTTGAGGCGCTGCCGGGCCTGCCGGTCAACGGCGAGCTCACCCTGAGCGAAAACATCGCCGATCTCGGAGGCCTCGCGGTGGCGTACGACGCCCTGGAGCGGTCGCTCGCCGGCCAGCCCCCGCCGCCGAAGATCGACGGGTTCACGCCGGAGCAGCGCTTCTTCCTCGCCTATGGGCAGCTCTGGCGCACGAAGTTCCGCGATGGCGCCTTGCGCCGCCAGGTGATGAGCAACGAGCATTCGCCCGGCCAGTTCCGCGCCTTCGGTCCGCTCGTGAACCTGCCGGAATTCTACGCCGCCTTCGGCATCAAGGAGAGCGACCCGATGTGGCGCGCCCCCGAGCTGCGCGCGAAGATCTGGTAGGATGGATGGTGGCTCGCCCTCCGCCGTGAAGAGCGAGGATGGCGGCGACTCCCGGTCGGCCTGCCGGCGGGCAGGATTCCGCTTGCCGCGGTCTGGAATGAGCGAAACTTGGGCACATGACCGCACTCTTTTCTCCGTTCGTCCAGCGGGGCGTCACACTGCGCAACCGCATCGTCGTGTCACCGATGTGCCAGTACTCGTGCACCGGCGGCTTCGCGACCGACTGGCACCTGGTGCACCTGGGTTCGCGGGCGGTCGGTGGCGCGGCCGTCGTGTTGGCTGAGGCCACGGCGGTCGAGGCACGCGGGCGCATCTCGCCCCACGATCTCGGCCTGTGGCGGGATGAGCAGGTCGAGCCGCTGGCGCGCGTGACGAAGTTCATTCGCGAACACGGCGCCGTGCCCGGGGTCCAGCTGGCTCACGCGGGCCGCAAGGCCAGCACGGCGCGCCCGTGGGAGGGCGGCCGGCCGGTGCCGGCGGCCCAAGGCGGCTGGCCGGTGGTGGCGCCGAGCGCCCTCCCGTTCGCGCCGGGTCACCCAGTGCCGGCGGCGCTCGATGCCGGGGACCTCACCGGCATTGTTCAAGCGTTTGCCGCGGCCGCGAAACGCGCCCTGGCGGCGGGCTTCGAACTCGTCGAGATCCACGCGGCGCACGGCTATCTGCTGCACCAGTTTCTCTCGCCGCTCAGCAACCAGCGCACGGATCGTTATGGCGGAGCCTTTGAGAACCGCATCCGGCTGCTCCTCGAAGTCACCGACGCCGTGCGCGCCGTCTGGCCCGAGCGGCTGCCGTTGTGGGTGCGCGTTTCCGCCACGGACTGGGCGGAGGGGGGAGGGTGGGACCTGCCGCAGACGTTGGCGCTGGCCAGGATTCTCAAGGCCCGCGGTGTTGATCTGCTTGACTGCTCCTCGGGCGGCACGCTCCCGCACGCCAGGATCCCGTGGGGACCGGGCTTTCAGGTCCCGTTCGCGGAAGCGGTGCGCCGCGAGGCGGGCTTGGCCACGGGCGCGGTGGGGTTCATCACGGAGCCGGCCCAGGCGGAGAAGGTCATTGCCGCCGGCCAGGCCGATGTAGTCTTGCTCGCCCGGGAGTTTTTGCGCGATCCTTACTGGCCGATGCACGCCGCCAGGGCGCTCGGCGCGACGATCAACTGGCCCCTGCAATACCAACGGGCGAAGGACTGACATGGACGCAGCCATCCTTAAATCGAAGATCCGCACCGTTCGCGACTGGCCGAAGCCGGGCGTGAACTTCCGCGACGTCACCACGCTCTTTCAGGACGCCGGGGCCTTTCACGCCACGATCGACGCGCTCGCCGACGTAACCGCGCCGCTGCAGGCCGACGTCGTGGCGGCGGTGGATGCGCGCGGGTTCATTTTGGGCGGGGCCCTGGCTTACAAGCTCGGCCGGCCCTTCGTGCTGGTGCGCAAGAAGGGCAAGCTGCCTTACCAGACCGTGGCGGAGGATTATTCGCTCGAATACGGCACGGCCACGATTGAGGTGCATGCCGACTCCTGCCGGCCCGGCGACCGGGTCGTCATTATCGACGACCTCATCGCGACCGGCGGCACGCTGCTGGCGGCAGCCCGGCTCTTCCGGGTGCTGCGCGGCGAAGTCGTGGGCGTGGTCGCAATCATCGACCTGCCCGAACTCGACGGTTCGCGCCGGCTCAAAGAAAGTGGGCTGACGGTGAAGACGCTGTTCGCGTTTTCGGAAGGAGAATAAACGGCCGCGGTGCCTCTGGAATTTTGCCAGGGCTTTCGAATAACTCCTAGCCGTTCTTTTCCCTGGTGCGTTCGCGCAACGCCTGACTGAGTTTCTTCCATTCCTTTTTACGGCGGGCGGCGGCGGCCAGATCGCGGCGGACTTCAACCGCCGCCTGTTCGCGCTGGAGCTTCAGAAAACTCTGCCAACGACCCGGATCCATCGAACCGTCGGCCAGGGCGGCTTGCACGGCGCAGCCGGGCTCAGGGCCGTGGCTGCAATCACGGAATTTGCAGCGCGCGGCCAGCGCCGCGATCTCGGGGAACGCCGCGGCCACCCCATCACCGGCGTCCCAGAGCTGCAGCTCGCGCATGCCGGGCGTGTCAATGACGAGCGCGCCTGCCGGGGTGATCATCAATTCACGCACCGACGTCGTGTGCCGGCCTTTCGCGTCGCCACTGCGGACCTCCTGGGTCACCTGGGTCGCCTCACGCCGGAGGCCATTGATCAACGACGACTTGCCGACCCCGGAGGAGCCGAGAAAAGCCACCGTGCGACCGGGCTTGAGCCAGGGTCGCAGTTCCTTGAGTCCGCGGGTGGCAACAGCGCTGGTAAACACGACGGGAGTGCCGGCGGCCAGCCGGTTCACCTCGGCGCGGACCTGCGCAAGGTCAGATCGAAGATCGGATTTGTTGAGCACCACGACGGGCTGCGCACCGCTGGACAACGCCACGGCGAGATAGCGCTCGAGGCGGCGCGGATTGAAATTGGCATCGAGGCCGCTGACGAGAAACACGGTGTCGACATTGGCGGCGATGACCTGCTCCGCATCGTGCGGGCCAGCGGCGCGCCGGGCGAATTTGGTCCGGCGCGGCAACACGGCGTGGATGTCGACCATGAGTTCCCCAGGCCGGCTGCTTACCGCCACCCAGTCGCCCACCACTGGGAGGCCGGCGCGCGCGGCCGCGGCCTCCAGGAGCCGCCCGGTGCAGACCGCCGGACATGATCCCGCAAAGGTGTAGACGTCGTATTCGTGCCTGAATTCCACCGCCACGCGCGCGGGCCGCAGCCCCGCTGCAGCGTGCGGCGCAAAGACCTGCGAAAAATCATCGTCCCACCCCAGGGCGGCTGGATCCATGCGACGACTGATACACGAAGCGGGGCCCGGCTCAACAGCGCTCAGCAGCGACCGAGTGTCTCCCCATTACGCGGTGAGTCCTGGCGCATGGCAGGGAGGGCGAGGCTCCCGCCGAACCGCGCTGAGCAGAAATCAAGCAGTTGGGTGGAGCGGCTTGTCCCCAAGACGCTCTGAACCGGCATTGTAGCCGGCCTCGCTGAGGCCGGGCCGGGGTCGCTGACCCCGGCGACAACGTCCAGGGGTTTCGTCCCATCCGGCGCAAATCGTATTATGCAGTTCGGGCTGTATGAATCCGGCTGAGACCGGCGCCATGGGGCATCCCTGGGTTATGGTATCTCCCGCAACAGCCGGTCGGTCCGCGGACTGGCGAGGTGCGCCAGGTCGGCGGATGCAATGATGGTCGTTGCCCGGCCTACGATGCAGCGCCGCGGCGCGCACCCGAAATAGCGCGAGTCGTGGCTGTCGTCGCGGTTGTCGCCCATCATGAAATAACCTCTCGGCGGCACCCGCACCGGCCCAAACGTCCGCAGGGCGGGCCGTCCGGGCAGGATCCGCACGGGATGCGGCCGGCCGGCGAGTTCCTCCTCGGCCAGTAGGGCCGAGCTCCGCGATTCGGGGTCGGCCATTCCCGCCGGCAATGGCGCATAAATCACCGGCGTGCCGTTGAGAAAGAGGCAGTCATTGCGCGACTCCACGACGTCGCCTGGCAGGCCGACGACGCGTTTCACGAGCCGGATGCCGTCCTCTGGGGAATAGAACACGGCGACGTCCCCGCGCTGGGGATCGCCCCATTCAACCAGGTGCCGGGTGGTAAAGGGCAACTTCAGGTCGTAAGCGAGCTTGTTCACCCACACGAGGTCGCCAGGCAGGAGTGAGGGGATCATCGAGCCGGAGGGAATATAGTTCCATTCGGCGATCGAGGATTTGAGGGGCAGTACGATCGCGTCGGCGAAAGCCAGGGGGCGCAGCCACTCCCGCCAGCACCAGCGGGCGAAACGTTGCACGGGAGTTTTCATGTCCTGAATTAGCCAAAGACCCGTCCGGCCGGGGAATGTTTCTTTTCCG
This sequence comes from Opitutia bacterium, assembly GCA_003153035.1. GTDB lineage: Bacteria > Verrucomicrobiota > Verrucomicrobiia > Opitutales > Opitutaceae > Fen-1467. Next base: position 63,145 of record PMBT01000014.1, on the reverse strand, counting down.
TCTGGCGGCCGGAAACTTGTCAACTAATAGTTGACAAGGGAATGAATGGGCGTCGAGCGGAGTTACTTCGACCTGAACCCGTCCAAAGCAAACGGGTCACCCAAAGGTGACCCGTTTGGGGGCGGTCCCCGTAGAAGGATTCAATGCTGCCCGACAGACGGTCGAATTCGCGGCGGGCTTTACGGCTGCGTTTTACGCAACGTGATCGTGCCGTTCATGGTGGCAATCTGGATTTCGGGGCCGCCGCCGTTGAGCGTGCCGCTGACGATCTTGCCACCGGATGGCGAGGGTAGACTGGGCGGCAGCGGCGGAATGGGCGGAATTGGCGCGCCGTGCGCCTCGGCGAGACCTTCCCGCGCGGCTTCCGTGGCTTCGCGCGCCGCATCCATGGCTTCCCGGGCGGCTTCAATCCCGGCGCGCGCGGCTTCGCGGACGGCATCGCGCACCTCGTTGTGCCAGTCGGTCTCGTCGCTGGGCTGGCCGGGGGCGCGCGGGGCCAGATGGGCGTGCTTCGAGAACCGACCGCGGGCGGCCTCGGTCTTGGTGACCAGTGCCTTCTCGTCAAAATCGGTCAAAACGGAGCCATTCTGGGTGCGGAGCCGGACGTTGGCCTTGGTATCGGCCGGAATGTGGACATCGATTTCGCCGTTCATCGACGTAAAGGAAAGCGGTTTGCCTTCGGAGACCTTGTCGAAGGTGGCATGGATTTCACCGTTCATCGTCTCGACCAGGGCGGAACCGCTGATCTTGTCCAGCGAGACCTCGCCGTTGACGCTGCGGATCTCGGCGTCGCCGACGAGGTTCCTCACGACGACATCGCCGCCAAGCGAGTTCTCGACAACGATCGAGGTGGACCGGGGTATGGTGATGGCGAGGGTGGCACCATTGGCCGCCGGGGACGAGCTGTCGCCCGCCAGGTCGATGGTGATGACGTTGTCTTTTTCGGTGGCGGTGTAGGTGATCTCGGAGTCGAGGCGGCGCAGACCGTCGGAGCGCTTTTCCGCCACGGCCTTATTCTTGACATTAGACACAATGGTGACCTCGGGCGCGTCAGTACCGGTGACGGTCACGTCGCCCCACATGATGTGAAGGCGCAGGCGGCCGGGCTTGGCCGGATCACTGAACTTGAGGCTGGTGGGCGAGAGGTTTTTATTTTCGTCGTTGTCCTCGCCGGACACGGCCGGCGCAGGGGCGGGGGCGACGGGGGCGGAGGAGGCGGCCCGCATCAGCCAGGTCGCCGCAGAAATGCAGATCAGGAGAGTAAGGAGACGGAGGTTAGTATGCATAGGGGGAGTGGTTGGAGGTTGGATGAAGTAAAATCCGGTGGGCGCTCAGAGTTGCGCGAGGGCGCGGCGGGCGGCTTCGCGCACCGCCTTGTCGTAGGTCTGGCTGCGGCTGACGTCCTCGAGGGTGGAGGAAACGGCGGGATCGCGACTGGCGGCGAGGAAGTCGATCATGGTTACCTGCACGAGTGGCGAGGGGTCGCGGGGAAGCGACGCGGCCACCGCCGAACGCACCGCCGGCATTGTGGCGTGCGGGTAGAGCGCCTCGAGCGCAGACAGGCGCACATTTACGCTTGGATCAAAGGCCAGTGCGCTCAGCAGATCGCTGACGACGAGCTGATCGCCTTTCTTGAGGTCGAGGCTGGCCAGCACCATCTTCAGGCGTTCGCCGGTCGACTGCTGCTGGAGAATCGAGTGGGTGACGAGCTGGTTCGTTGAGGCGATCTGTTCGTTCGTCGAGGCCAACTGCTTCTTGAGCGCCTCAATCTCCCTCGCAGTTTCCTCATTGACGGCGGGATGAATAAAACGCGTGCCGAAGAAGAGTCCCGCGCCGAGCATAAGGCAGGCGAGGGCAAACTGGAGCGCCGGGCGGGCCGGCAACAGCGCGGAAAAGAGGCGGTCGAAACGGCTGCGCATCTGCACGAAGGGACTGTGAGAATCGGATTCGCGCCGGTGGGTCTCGAGCATGGCGTAGAACTGCGTGCGCAGGCGCGGGCTCGGCGCGACGGGCGGCAACCGGTCGAGCTTGAGGGAAATCTCCTGCAGGCCGGCCCATTCGCGCTGGCAGTCGAGGCAGACCTTGAGGTGTTCGCGCACGGCGCTGGCGTCGGGCGGGGAAAGGCGGCCGTCCTGATAATCGAGAAAACTTTCCTGGATGCGCTGGCAGTTCATGGCGGGAGGAGGTGAGAGTGAGAGTGAAAGTGGAGGTGGAGGTGGAGGTGGAGGTGGAGGTGAGCGGAAAAGTGAGCGTGGAGGCGGCGTCACGCGGTTTGTTCCCGGCTGAGTTTGAAATAGATGTCGCGCAGATCCTTGAGGGCGCGGTGCACGCGAACCTTGACCGCGCCGACCGATAGGTCGTAAAGGCGGGCGATCTCCTCATGCTTCAGGTGCTGAAAGCGGGCGAGGACGAGCATTTCACGCTGGTTGGGTTCCAGGGCGGCCAGCGCGGCGTGGAGGCGGGCGGTGTCGTCAGCAGTCACGGCGCGATCAGCGGCGTGCGGTGCCTCATCGGGCACGGCATTCAGATCATCCGGGTCGGTCCCCCGCGGGGCGGCATTGGAGCGGCGGAAATGATCGGCCGCCACTTTGCGAGCGAGATGATAGATCCACGCGAAAAAGCGGCCCTCGTCGCGGTAGGTGTGGCGATACTTGAGAATGCGGTAGAATACGAGCTGGACCAGGTCCTCGCTCGCGGTGCGATCTCCCGTGTGGTGCACGAAAAAACCGTACAGCGGACCGTGGTGGCGTTCGAAAAGCTCACCGAGCTTGCCGATTTCGCCCGCGCGAACCGCAATCATGAGTTCGTGGTCGGAGAAGGAATCCACGGCTGGCGGAGAAGATTCAACCACGGGCGGGGGTGATTGAACATGCAATTGTGGCAGGGCTTCGGCGATCACGGCGGGAAAGGGACATGACTGGATGGAGATGAGAACCGGGGAGGCGGACAAAAGTTACAGGAATTTGGGTTTATTCCATAGGGGATTCCGTTAGGCTGGCCGGCATGAACCGCCGCACCTTCCTCCTTCGCTCGGCCGGGCTGGCCGCCGCCGGCCTGTTTTCCCGCACGCTTCTTCGCGCGCAATACCCCGCTCCCGCAGCCGGTTCCACAGCGGCCGGCGCGAAACCGTCGGCGCCGTCGGGTCCCCCGATCACCGAGTTCAAGCCATTGCGCCGCAATACCGGGGTATTCACCGGCCGTGGCGGCACGATCGGCTGGCTGGCTTCGCCGTCGGCGTTGATCGTCATCGACACGCAGTTCCCTGACACGGCTGCAGCGTGCCTCGCCGGCCTGCCCGGCCGGAAGGGGCGCACGCTCGACGTGGTGCTCAACACGCATCACCACTTCGATCACACCAGCGGCAACCCTATCTTCAAACCGGCCGCCCGAAAAATCGTGGCACAGGCCAATGTGCCGAAACTCCAGTTCGCCGCCGCGGAGAAGTCCGGAGAACTTGAGAAGCAGGTGTTTGCCGACACGACCTTTGCCGAGGCCTGGCGGCACGACTGCGGCGACGAGGTGGTGACGGCGCAGTATTTCGGCCCGGCGCACACCAACGGCGACGCCGTCATGACTTTTGAGAAGGCCAACGTGGTCCACATGGGCGACCTGGTGTTCAACCGCCTTTATCCCTACATCGACCGCCCGGGCGGGGCGAGCGTCCGCGGCTGGGTGAAGCGACTGGAGGAGGTGCATGAGAACTTCCCGGCCGACGCGATCTACATCTTCGGCCACGGCAGCTCGAAGTTCGGCGTGACCGGCACGCGCGACGACCTGCTGGTCATGCGCGACGTGCTCAACGCGATGCTCGGCCACGTGCAGCAGGGCCTCGACGCCGGCAAGACCAAGGAGCAGATCGCAGCACTCGACAATCTGCCGGGCTTTCCCGATTTCCACGTGCCCGCGCCCAACCGCCTGCCGAGCATCCTCGGCACCGTCTACGAGGAACTGACGGCAAAGAGCTAGGACTCCAGCGGGTCGGCGCGCGCCGGAATCCTCACTTTCCGCCCAGCCGCGCAAGAATCTCCCCCGCCAGCTCCCGGAACGCCTCGGCGCCGGTCGCGGCGTGGTCGAAAAGCACGACCGGCTGGGACGCCATCGGGGCCTCGCTGAGCGTGATGTTCTCGGGGATGACCGTGCGGAAGAAATGGAGGCGGCGAAAGGCGGCGGTGCGCGGCAGGCGCTGCATCGTTTCCTGGTGGAAGGCGATGTGGCGCCGCACCCTTGCAAAAACCACTCCGAGGCAGCTGATCCGGAACTCCAGTTCCTTGCGCAGGTAGGCCAGGCGGTCCTGGAGAAGACCGAGTCCGATAGACGAAAGGAAATCGGGCTGCATCGGCACGATGTAGTGGTCGCTCGCGAAGAGCGCGTTCTGCGTGGCGGTCTGGAGGTTGGGCGGACAGTCGCAGACAACGAGGTCGTAGTCGGGCAGCACCTTCTCGAGCTTGCGGGCGAAAATGCGCTCGCGGCCGGGGCGCGCGGCAAGGTCGAGATCCAGAAACGTGAGTTTCAGGTGGCTGGGCAGCAGGTCGAGGGTGGGAAGTTCGGGCCGCACGCCCCGCACGATGCAATCGGCGAGTTTCACCGCGTCCTCCTGCTTGCGGCGACCCTCCACTTCAAGCAGATCGGCCATGGTTCCGTGTTGCTCGGCCCACTGGGCCCATGCGTCCTCGGACATGAGGCTGAGCGAGGCGTTGGTCTGCGGATCAAGGTCGACGAGCAGCACCTTCTTCTGGTGGTCGCGCGCAAAGTAGGCGGCGACGTTGACGGCGCACGTGGTCTTGCCCACGCCGCCCTTCATGTTGACGAACGAAATGACTTTGGCCTTTGGCATGATGACTCCCTTTTTCTGACCTGGATTGAGACGGGAAGTGCCGGCTTCGGAGAACTCCCGCCATTTACAGCCTGCCGTCAGCAGCTTATTACGCGGCGGCGCTCGCGTGACAATGCAGGAAAATCGGCTGCGGCCGAAAGGCGCGATCAGTGCCCGGGCACCTGGGCGCCGTTGCCTTCGTCGAAATACTGGACGCCGTTGACCTCGCTGACGTTCAGGTACTGCGCCCAAGCCTGTCCATTGCCAAGATCGCGCTGGGCAGTAAGGTGCTTGAGCTCGAGGGAACGCAACGGCGGCGCGTCACCCGCCAGGGCCTCGCCAAGCACGCGGCCGTCGCGGTGCAGCGCCTCATTCCTAAAGCCGAAGATCCAAAGGATGGTCGGCGTGAGGTCGGTGTTGGCACTGGGCACGGGGTCGCGCACGCCGGCACGGAAATCGGGTCCGGCGGCAATGAGCGTGTTGTGCATGTCGGTGGCGGAGAGGCTGCCGTGCTGGCCCTGTCCAGGGCCGCGCTCCGTACCGTCGCAGCAGATCAGACCCGGCGTGCCGTTGCCGCTCTTTTCGCCGGTCCAGCGGAACGCAACGGCGATATCCGGCGCTTCCGGCGAATCGAGGTGAACAGTGGCTAGTCCGAAGGCGCCCTCGACCGGTTCGCGGGCAAAGACCACGCCAGCCCAGTCCCGCGTCTGAGCCCAGCCGGCCAGCCGGCGGCAGAGGTCCCGGTCAGCGCCGCCGACGTAGAAGAAAACCGTGCCGCCATTGCCTGCGACCAGCACCTGGCCGGTCTGCAGGCCGCCGGGCGCGGTGCGGGTGGCGTTGAATCCGGCGGCGGACAAATCTGCGGCGACGTCGATGGCGTGCCGAATTGTGGAGAAGCCGTGATCGGAGACAACAAACACATCCGTGGTGGCACGGAGCCCGCGGCGGTCGAGCTCGGCGAGGACGAGGCCGAGATTGGCGTCGCTGCTTTTGATGGCGGCGAGAGACTCGCTGGAGCCAGGACCAGTGGAATGCTGCGAGCTGTCGGGCTCGGCGAGCCACAATTGGGAAAACGGGGGCACGCCGTTCTTCCACAGAACCTGCAGCAGGGCACGCGTCGTCCAGGCGTCGCGGGCCAGCTTGTTTTCGCGGCCGGATTCGCTCCGGCCCGCGGGGGGAAAGGCGCCGAGGGCCGCGGTCAGTTCTGATTCCAGTCCGGCGGGGAGGGCGCCCCCTTCGAAGACGATCGGAGGAGAGGACGCCTCATCAGGGCGCGCGGCACGGTCGGCCAGCAGCGCGACCTGCTTGGCCCCGGCGATCGCGGTTCGAAGGCCGTGCGCCTGGAGGAACTCGGCCAGGGTGCCGACGGCCAGATAATGGCCTTGGGAAAGCTCATCGCCGCGGCGGACCACCGCCGGCTTTTCGGTGCCCACGGGCGCCGCGGGATCAATGCCCGGACGGTATTCCTTGTTCCCGATGAGCGTGCTGTGCGCGGGATACGCGCCGGTGGCGATGGCGGTGCCGTTGACCTCGGTGGCGCTGGGAAAAACCGGATGGTGATTCGCAAAGATCACCCCGTCGCGAGCCAGCCCCCAGAGGTTCGGCGTGGTCTCCGCGCTCACGAAATCCGGTCGCATGCCATCGAAGACCAGAACGACGACCTGGCGTTCGGAGGCGCTGCGGGCCGCCGTCGTGGCGATCATTGCAGCTAGAACGATGAGCAGATGGGTGCAGAATCGTGGCATGAAGAAGACGGGTCTGAAGTTTCAGCGGAAAAGGAGACGGCGCGGATCCGGAGGGATGCGTTGAAGCCGAAGGCGAGCCCAGCCGGAGGTCAAGGAGCGAAGACACATTCAATTGGCAGGAGAAAGTGGCCGGAGGGGGCGATCGGAAGACAGCGGGATGAGCATCGGTAGAACCTATCGTGTCAAAGTGACGTCTCGGTGACGTTCAGGGGAAGATCATGCGCCAAGCCGCCACCGATCCCGGTGGTTGAATTTAGCCGGCGCGATGGTATGGTGATGGCCGAGGCTCAAACCATTTATCATGACCGATCTTCGCTGGGGCATCCTGGGCACCGGCCGCATCGCCGGCATTTTCTCACGGGGTGTCCTCGCTTCGCAAACCGGGCGACTAGCCGCCGTGGGCAGCCGGGCGCAGGCGACCGCCGACCGGTTCGCGCGCGAATACAGGGTGGCGCGGGCACACGGCTCCTACGAAGCGCTACTGGCGGATCCCGGGGTTCAGGCGGTGTACGTGGCGACGCCGCATCCGCACCATGCCGAGTGGACGATGCGCGCGGCCCAAGCGGGCAAACACGTTCTCTGCGAGAAACCGCTCACATTGAATCATGCGCAGGCGGTAACAGTCGTCGAGGCAGCGCGCGCCGCCGGCGTGCTGCTTATGGAGGCGTTCATGTATCGCTGCCACCCGCAGACGGCGCGCGTGGTGGAACTCGTGAAGAGCGACGCACTTGGCCGGGTGGGCCTCGTGCAGGCGAGTTTTGGCTTTCAACGGGAATTCAATCCTGACGCCCGCCTCTGGAACCGGGCCCTCGGCGGCGGTGGCATCCTGGATGTCGGCTGCTATCCAGTGTCGTTTGCCCGGCTGATTGCCGGGGCCGCGGACGGCCAGCCGTTTGCTGATCCGGTGAGTGTCGCTGGCACCGGCTATCTTCATCCCCAGGCGGGGGTTGACGTCTATGCCGCCGGCACGCTGAAATTTGCCAATGGGATGGTGGCGCAGGTTGCCTGCAGCATCGGGTTGGTGCAGGACAGCTCCGCCCGCTTATACGGCAGCGAGGGCTGGCTGCATGTGCCCGTGCCGTGGATTTCCACCCGGGATGGCGGAACTTCTTCCATTTTTCTGCACCGCCCCGGCGCGTCGGCGCCCGAGGAGATTGCGATCACTGCGCCGCCGCTCTACGCGCTGGAAGCGGACGCGTTTGCCGCCGCGCTCGCGGCCGGGTGGCGCGACGTGCCGCAGATGACCGTGGCCGACACTCTTGGCAACATGGCCGTGCTCGACCAGTGGCGGTCCGCGGTCGGCCTCGTCTACGACCTCGAGAGAACCTGACGCGGGGCCGGCCGGTTCGGGCCAAAGCCCAGCATCTCCTTGAGCCAGGCCCAGGCCCGGCGCAGACCGATGTCGATAACGTCCGGCCCTGGCCGGCGGATAAGCTAGGCCCGCTCCGCGAGGTGGTGCGTCAGATTCCGGAGCATCTCCTTCCAGCAGTGCCGGCGCTCGGCGACCAGCTGCGCATTGGCTAGCCGGGTGTGATCGACGGCCACGACGCATCGGGAGCGTCCTTTCGCCGTGATCGCGACGGAAATATCCGTGTCGTCGTCCTCGCAGGTCAGGCGCACGAACTTCGGTGCAGCCGCCTGGCGGATGGTGAGCTTCACGCCGACCAGCCAGCGCGCCCGGCGGCGGGAGTCGATCCACGCCGCGAAGGTTTTTGCGGCGGTGACGTTGATCGTTTTGCTGGCGCTGACGGCAAAGTCGCCGGAGCGTTTTTTCACGGCTTCGTTGAAGACTGGCGGCTTGGCTGACGGGACCACCAGACCCGTTTTCGTGGCGCGGACGGGACGCATCATGGTCTCCACACCTACCACTTCGAACGGCAAGGGCGACGCCGAAATTCGGGATCCCCTGGGCCGGCCGGTCCATGGTGAAACCGCAGTCTGTCCCGGCCTGTCGGCGAAAATCAGGTCTAACGCCGCACGGGATGAGGCCGGCCGGCCTCATCGATGGCCACATAGGTGAACAGACCCTCGGTCACGCGGTGGAGCGGGCCATCGGTATGGCGCTGAACCCATGCCTCCAAGTCGATCTTCATCGAGGTCCGTCCGATGGATTGCAGGCTGGCGAAGCAGGTGACGATGTCCCCGACGAGCACGGGATGAATGAACGACATTGCCTCAATGGCGACCGTCGCGACGCGGCTGTGGGCCAGGTTGCGCGCGAACACGGCGCCGCCCAGATCCATCTGCGACAACAGCCAGCCGCCGAAAATGTCGCCGTTCGAATTGGTGTCGGCCGGCATGGCGATCGTGCGGATCACGAGGTCTCCCTTGGGGGGCGGCGGGTGGCGGCGCGGGCGGGTTCATGCGGGACCGATAACCTCCGGCAGACCCCGCGCCGGGGCAAATGGAAAGTCCGGCTGGACTCCGGCGACTTTCACGTTGTTTTCGGGACCGGTCAGGACGATATTACCCGCCCCATATGCCCACCCCCCAGCACGCAGCGTTCCGCCGCCTTTTCAGCGAGATTGGAACAGTCGACGCCGTCGGCGTCGAGGAGCGGGCCGGCAAGTACACCACCCGCAGCATCAAGAAGCGCGCGAAGCAGTTTGGCTTGAAGCTCGCCGTATCGATGGTCGACCTGACGACGCTGGAGGGCAAGGACACGCCGGGCAAAATCGCGTCGCTGTGCCGGAAGGCGGTGCGCCCGCACAACGATCCGGACGTCCCGCCGGTCGCGGCAGTCTGCGTTTACCCGGCGATGGTGCGGCACGCGCGTCGCGCGCTCGGCGCCGACACCCCGGTCCGAATCGCATCGGTCGCAACGGCCTTTCCCTCCGGCCAGATGCCGCTGAAGACCCGGCTGGGCGAGGTGCGGTCAGCGGTGGCCGACGGCGCGGACGAGATCGACATGGTGATCAACCGCGGGGCGTTTTTGGCGGGGGAGTTTGCCCGGGTGCAGGACGAGATCGCCGCCGTGCTCGCGGCCTGCGGCCCGGCCACGCTCAAGGTCATCCTGGAAACCAGCGAGCTCGAGACTTACGACAACATCCGCGCCGCCTCCTTTGTCGCCATGCGGGTGCTGCGGCCGGGAGATTTCATCAAGACCAGCACGGGCAAGACCTCCGGCAACGCCACGCTCGGCAACAACCAGGTGATGCTGGAAGCCATCCGCGACTTTTTCCTCGAAACCGGAACGCCCATCAGCATGAAGCCCGCGGGCGGCATCCGCACCGCCAAGCAGGCCCTGCAGTTCCTCATCGCAGTCAAGGAGACGCTCGGCGACGCCTGGCTCAACAACCAGCGCTACCGCTTCGGCGCCAGTTCGCTCCTCAACGACCTGCTGCGCCAGCTCGCAAGAGAGAGAACCGGCGCCTATCAGGCTCCGTACTATTTTAGTGAAGCCGCGGAGAGTTACTAGGACCGTGTTCTCACCCCAAAGCCGCGAAGGACGCAAAGAATCTTCCATCAAAAATCCCGGCGCACGTTACGTGGATTCTCCCCCCGACATGCCGACATTATCCTCTGCCAGGAAACCTGCGCGGCCGACCGCCCGGACCAGCGGCCGACCCCTGCCTGAACTCATCTTCGGTGACCTGTGGGATTACGATCCCGCGCCCGAGACGGCCGACCCGAAGCTCAAGCCGCGCTACGACCTCTTCATTGGTGGCCGGTTCGTCGGACCGTCGACCGGCAAGTACTTCGACTCGATCAATCCCGCCAACGAGCAGAAACTGGCCGAAATCGCCCTCGCCGGCGCCGCGGATGTCGACGCCGCCTACCTGGCGGCGAAGAAAGCTTATGACACCGTGTGGGGCCGCCTGCCGGGCCGGGAACGGGCCAAGTACCTCTTTCGCATCGCCCGCCTGCTGCAGGACCGCTCCCGCGAATTTGCGATCGCGGAAACGATGGACAACGGAAAGCCGATCAAGGAAACCCGCGATTTCGACGTGCCGATGGCCGCGGCGCACTTCTTCTACCACGCGGGCTGGGCGGACAAGCTCGAATACGTTGCCGCCGGCCGCCGCATGGCCCCCCTCGGCGTCGTGGGGCAGGTCATCCCGTGGAATTTCCCTCTGCTCATGCTGTCGTGGAAGATCGCACCGGCGTTGGCCATGGGTAACTGCGTCGTCATCAAGCCGGCGACCAATACGCCCATCACCGCCGTGAAGCTCGCGGAGATCTTCCAGGAGGCCGGCCTGCCACCCGGCGTGGTCAATATCATCACCGGGCCCGGCTCGACCGGCGGGATACTCATGGCGCATCCGACGGCGGCCAAGATCGCCTTCACGGGCTCGACCGAGGTCGGCAAGGTCATCATGCGCTCGGTGGCCGGGAGCGACAAGAAGATGACGATGGAACTCGGCGGCAAGGCGGCCAATATCGTGTTCGATGACGCACCGCTCGATCAGGCGGTCGAGGGCATCGTCAACGGGATCTTCTTCAACCAGGGGCAGGTTTGTTGCGCGGGCTCGCGCCTCCTCGTGCAGGAAGGCGTGGCTGACGTTATCGTGAACAAGCTGAAGCAACGCCTGCGCGTGTTGCGCGTCGGCGACCCGCTGGACAAGAACACGGACGTCGGCGCGATCGTGTCCCGGGCCCAGCTCGACACCATCCAAGGCTACCTGGCCTCGGGGGTGGAAGAGGGCGCGGAAATGTGGCAGCCGCCGTGCCGCCTGCCCGCCCGGGGGTTCTTCATGCCGCCGACCATCTTCACCAGCGTGACGCAGAGCCACCGGATCGCCCGCGAGGAGATCTTCGGCCCGGTGCTCAGCATCCTGACGTTCCGCACGATCGACGAGGCGGTCGAGAAGGCCAANNTACGGCCTCAGCGCCGGCGTCTGGACGGACAAGGGTTCCCGCATCCTGAAAATGTCGACCGAGCTCAAGGCCGGGGTTGTCTGGGCCAACACCTTCAACCGGTTCGACCCGGCGTCGCCATTTGGTGGCTACAAGGAGTCGGGCTTCGGCCGCGAAGGCGGCCGCCAGGGCCTGCTGGATTACGGCCGGCTGGTTTAACCACGAAGTGCACGAAGGACACAAAGCGAAACACCAAGAGGATTCTTCGTGTTCTTCGTGGTGAGGAAAAACTCATGAATAGACTTCCCATCACCAAAACCCCGAAGGTCTACGTCGGCGGGGCGTTCATCCGCTCGGAAAGCGGGCGCACGTTTCCGTTGAAGGACCCCGCCGGCAATTTTATCGCCCATGTTCCGCAATGCACCCGGAAGGACCTGCGCAATGCCGTCGAGGCCGCGGCCAAGGCCGGGCCCGGCTGGGCGAAGCGCACGCCGTACAACCGTGGACAGATCCTCTACCGTCTCGGGGAGATGGTCGAGGCCCGGCGCGGCGAGATGGCCGCGGCGATCCTGATGGGAGGCGCCACGAAGGCCGCCGCGGCCAGGGAAGTCACCGCGACCATCGATCGGCTCATTTACTATGCCGGCTGGGCCGACAAATTCGCGCAGGTCCTGGGCAGCGTGAATCCCGTCGCTGCGCCCTACTTCAATTTCACCGTGACCGAGCCGATGGGCATTGTCGGCGTCCTGGCTCCGGACGAGGTGCCGCTGCTCGCGCTGGTTTCGCTGCTCGCGCCGGTGATTGTGAGCGGCAACACCGTGGTCGCGCTCGCCTCCGGTGCGCAGCCGTATCCCGCGATCGTGCTGGGCGAGATGCTTGCCACGAGCGATCTGCCCGGCGGCGTGGTCAACCTGCTCACCGGCCTGCGCGCGGAACTGCTGCCCACCTTTGCCACCCACGCCCACCTGCGCGCCCTCAGTGCGGTGGCCAATGCGGATGAACGCAGGACGCTCGCACTCGGCGCGGTCGAAAGCGTGAAGCGGACCCATTTCTGGAAGGCCGAGGACAAAATCAACTGGTTCTCCGAGAAAGCCCAGAGTCTCTACGCGATCCGCGACTTCCTCGAATTCAAGACGACCTGGCACCCCGTCGGCGCCTGACCAGGCCGTCGGGACCTCGCGCTGCTCCAGCTCGGGGGGCGGGTTATCCTTAACGCGCCGCTTTGCCGGGGCTGGCGTGATCGAGCCCGCTGAAGGAGTCTGCGACGCTGGGGCGGCCGGAGTTCCCGCCGCTGGTCCCGCGGGCCGACCGTTTGTCTAAAGTTTGCCGCGGAGGTAGCCGCCTGCTGTAGTGTGCAGGCGCATGGATTCCGCTCCCACCAATTCCGTCCCGGTTGCCGAGATCGGCCTGCGGCAGCGCGCGAAAGAAAGGCTCTATGTCATCTGCCAGGTGGGCGGCTGGGGCTTCTTTTTCGGGCTGCAGGCGGTGTTCTCGGTGTTGTTCGCGAAAAAGGACGGATCGCACGATTCCCTGGAAACCCTCACGGTTCTAACGGTGGTGACCGCGGTGGGGCTGCTGCTGACGCATTATGTGCGTCCGCTGATCACCCGGTGGGGCTGGAAACAACTTGGCTGGCGCCCACTCGTGCCGCGGGTGCTCGCGAGCAGCGCGGTGCTTTCGTTCCTTTGGAGTCTGTTAACCTATGGCATCATTTATGGCGTCATCCACCTCCCGTGGACGGCGAAGGTCAGCCCTTTGGTTGTGTTCGCCTTCACCTGGATTCAAGGCACCACCCTGTTTGTCGGCTGGCTGTGCGTCTATTTCTTCTACCACCTTTTTGACCGATTCAGCCGTTCCGAGATCGAGCGCCTGCGGCTTGCCACCAGCGTGAAAGAGGCGGAACTGCGGGCGCTCAAGTCGCAGATCAATCCGCATTTCATCTTCAATTCGCTCAACTCGCTGCGTGGGCTGATTGACGAGGACCCCGACCGGGCCCGCCAGGCCGTCACCCAGCTCGCCAATCTGCTGCGCTACTCGCTGCAGTCGGGCCAGCTTGAGACGGTGCCCTTCGAGGACGAGCTGCGCACCGTTAACGACTATCTCGCTCTTGAGCAGGTGCGGCACGAGGAGCGCCTGCGGGTGCGGCTCGATGTCGAACCGGGAGTGCTCAACCTCTCGATTCCGCCCATGCTGCTGCAGACGCTCGTGGAAAACGCGGTCAAGTACGGGATCGCGCCGCGGCGCGAGGGCGGCGAGATCGCGATCACCGCACGGTGCGAACACGGCCAGCTCCGTCTCCAGGTCACGAATCCCGGCACGCTGGCGGCGGGCGGCGGCTCAACCGGGGTCGGCCTGCGCAACGCTGCCGAGCGGCTGCAATTACTTTTCGGCGCCCAGGCCACGCTCGATTTGCGCGAAGGTCCGCCGGGCTGCGTCACCGCCGGCGTCGTCATCCCCCTGGGATCATCCCCCGGCTCCGATGCCGTTCCCGCCACCCATCGGGCAGGGCTGGCGGTCGCCGGCCGCTGACGCTGCCGCCGCATGAAAACTCTGCTCATCGACGACGAGCGTCTCGCGCGCAACGAGCTGCGCCGGCTACTCGCGAAGCACCCGGACATCGCCGTCATCGGCGAGGCCGCCAATGCTGATGAGGCCCGGATGCGAATCGCCGAGCTGGTGCCCGACCTGCTCTTCCTCGACATTCAGATGCCGGGTGACAACGGCTTTGTCCTGCTCGAGTCCCTCGAGCCGCCGCTGCCCCAGGTGATTTTCACCACGGCCTACGATGAGTTCGCGGTGAAAGCCTTCGAGTTCAACGCGCTCGATTATCTTTTGAAGCCGGTCGACCCGGTGCGGCTGGCCGCGGCGCTCGAAAAGACCCGTGCGCGGACGGAAGGCTCGGCGGCCGGGCCCGCCGCTTCCCTTGAGCGCCCAAGCCATTTGGCAGCCGAGGACAAGGTGTTTGTGCGCGAGGGCGAGCGCTGCTGGTTTGTCGAGGTGAAGTCGATCCGCCTGATGGAAAGCGAAGGGAACTATACCCGGGTGCATTTTGGCGACGCGCAGCCGCAGCTCTTCCGCTCGCTAAACGCCATGGAGGAGCGGCTCGACCCGCGGGCGTTCTTCCGGGCCAACCGCCGGCAGATCATCAACCTCGCCTGGATCGAGCGGATCGAGCCGTGGTTCAGCGGCGGCCTGCTCGTCTACCTCAAGGGCGGCCTGAAGGTCGAGCTCTCGCGGCGGCAGGCCCAGGCCTTCCGCGAACAAATGAGCCTGTAGCTGAAAAGCGGGAAACCGGGAAGCGGAGAGTTCCGGAGATCGACCACACGCAAGAATCGACAGATCGACGAGGGGTCGTCTGGATCTCGTTATTCGCTTTGCCGCCTTTCCGTTCTCCCCTTTTCCCGTCTTTCCGCTTTCCCGCTTTTCCCCCAAGATTCCCATGATTGAAGCCCGCAACCTCACCAAATTCTTCCACGACAAGAAACGCGGCGAAATCCGCGCGGTGGACAACGTCTCCTTCACCTGCCGCCCCGGCCAGATCTACGGTCTGCTGGGAGCCAACGGCGCGGGCAAGACCACCACGCTGCGCCTGCTTGCGACCCTGCTGCGCCCCACCGGCGGGTCCGCCACTGTGGCCGGATTTGACACCGTGGCGAACCCGGAGCGCGTGCGGGCCAGCGTCGGCTTTTTGGCCACCAGCACGGCGCTCTACAGCCGCCTGACCGCCCGCGAAACCATCGCCTATTTCGGCCGGCTGAACGGCCTGACGGCGGCGGAGGTCGCGGAGCGCACCCGCCGGCTGGCCGATGAACTGGACCTGCACGAGTTCCTCGACCGGCGGGTGGACAAATTCTCCACCGGCATGAAGCAGAAGACTTCGATCGCCCGCACGGTGGTGCACGACCCCGCGGTGCTCATTTTCGACGAGCCGACGATCGGGCTCGATGTGATGACCGCGCGCAACATCGTGCGCTTCGTCCGCGACTGCCGCACCCGCGGCAAGACCGTGATCTATTCCACCCACGTCATGAGCGAAGTGGAGAAGATCTGCGATGTGATCGGCATCATCCACCAGGGCCGGCTGGTTGCCGAGGGCCCGCTGGCCGATCTCCGACTGCGGTTTGGCGAGCAGGACATGGAGGAGATTTTCGTCCGCGCGATTGGCGGCGAGGAGGTGGCCGCATGAACCGGTCCAATGTAGTCACGGTTTATTTGAAGGAGCTGCGCGACTCGCTGCGGGACCGCCGGACACTAATTTCGATGATCGTCGTGCCGACGCTGATGATCCCGGGCATCATGCTGGTCGCCGGCGTGGTGTCCTACATGGTGGTCAACAAGGCGCGGGAAGAGGTCCCGGCGGTGATGGTGCTCGGCGGCAATGACTCGCCGGTCGTGCGTGCGGCGCTGACCGCCGACCAGAAGATCCGGTTGGTGCCGGCGACCGCCGACTGGAAGCAGCGCATCACCGACAAGCAGCTGCGCGCGGCGGTGGAGATTCCGGCGGGCTTTGACGCGGCGCTGGAGCACGGCGACGCCACGGTGCTGAAGATCTTCAACTACGAGAGCGAGCTGCGGTCCGGCTTCGCGGTGGGCGAACTGCACCGGTTCTTCAACACTTATCGCGAGAAGATCATCACGGCGCGTCTCACCGGGCGGGGCCTGCCGGCCGCGCTGGTCAAACCGTTCGAGGTGAAGACCGAGAACGTCGCGCCGCCCGAGAAGGTGGGCGGCAACGTCATCGGTGGCATCATCCCCTATCTCTTCATCCTGCTTTGCTTCACCGGGGCGATGTATCCGGCCATCGACCTGACGGCGGGCGAGAAGGAGCGCGGCACGATGGAGACCATCCTGTGCAGCCCGGTGGGCCGGGCCGATCTCGTGCTCGGCAAGTTCCTGATGGTGCTCACGGCGGCGCTCGGGACGGTGGTGTTCTCGCTTCTTTCAATGGGGCTCACGTTTATGCTGGGCGGATTGCTGTTTGCCAAAACCGCGGCCGGGGGCGCGGCGGTGGCGGCCGCGAAAAGCGGCGCGGCGCCGATGCTTCCGACCATCGATCCACTGGGCACGCTGACTGTACTGGCGATGGTGCTGCCGGTGGCGGTTCTGTTCTCCGCTGTGCTGATGGCGGTTTCGCTTTTTGCCAAAAGCGTCAAGGAGGCGCAGAGCTACGTGTCTCCGCTGATCGTCGTCGTCATCCTGCCGGCCATGATGGGCATGCTGCCCGGGGTGGAGCTCAACACACGCCTGGCGCTCGTGCCGATCCTCAATCTCGCCCTCGTTAGCAAGGAACTCGTCTCGGGCGTTTTTCACTGGCACTATCTCGCCCTCATCTTCGGCTCGACCTGCGTCTACGCCACGGTCGCGCTGGCTTTTTGCGTGCGCATGTTCAACCGCGAGGACGTGTTGTTCCGCACCTAGCGCTGAATTCACGCGGCCGGTCCCGGGAGGCGGCTCACCGCCTCGCGGGGTAAATTTCTTTTCAAAACCGGCGCGGTATCGCCAGTCACCAACAAGTGATCATGCAGGATGCAATCCTGCAGGTTCCCACGGGATAAAAAGGCGTAAATCCTTTGGGCACCGTCCAATTGCGTTTGGGTGCGTTCAATGATCGTGCCATGGTTTCGCCTCTCGGGCCGCGCCCGGTTCAACCCAATCCAGCCATGAATTTCGTTAAGAAGATCTTGCTTGTGCACGGCGATGCGAACTCCCGCCGCACGCTCACCCTGCTGCTTGCCGGGGCTGGCTATGATGTCCGCCCCTGCGGACAGCCGGAGGTGGCCCTTGAGGCCGCCCGTTCGGAATGGTTCGATCTCTCGCTGGTGGCGGATCCGTTGCCGGAGATGAGCAGTTTCGGGTTGATCGAGGAGTTGAAGAAACTTCAGCCGAGCGTCGCCGTGCTCCTGCTGGTCAAACAGCTTGAGCTCCCGGCGGTCATCAAGGGAATCCGGCTGGCCGTCACCGATGTGCTCGCCCCCGACGGCGACTGGAAGCTCGTGATCCAGCGGGTCAACGCGATCCTACGCCCGGGCGAAATCGCCACGCCGGTTGACCTGACGCCGGAGGAACTGGCCGAGGTGGAGGCCATCCTGTCCCGGATGGAGCAAGGGTCGAGCCCGCCCATCACGCTGGCGCCCGATGTGATCCTCCCGACCGGTGATCTGCGCGAGGAGCTGGTGCGGCTGGCGCGCGACCGCGACGACTTCAAGAAGACCGCCGAGCGTCTCGCGCAGGAAAAGACGGCGCTCGAAGTGGAGTTGAAGGCGCAACTGGCGAGGCATGCCGACGCGGTGCGCCAGGAAGAGGAGCTGACCGAGCTGCGCAGCGAGCGCGAGGTGGTGACCGCGGCGCAGACGGCGGTGGATGAGAAGGCCCGCAGCATCGCCGCGGCCCGCCAGGAGCTGGCCCGGGAACGCGCCGAGCTGGCCGCGGAACGCGCCCAAGGCCTGAACTCCGAGGAGGCGCAGCGCCTCAAGACGGCCGATGCACTGGCGCGCGAACGCGAGATGCTGGAGGATCTGCGGCTCGATGTGCGCGCCGAGGACGTGCGGCTCCGCGAGGAGGCGGTCAAGATGCGCCAAGTGCAGGCCCGGGTGGATGCCGACCGCCGGCAGTTGCAGGATGATCTCGATCTCCTGCGGGAGCAGGAAGCCAATTTGCGCACTTACGAACAGCGGTTGCGTTCGATGTCCGCCGAGGTTGAGGCCGACCGCGTGCTCAACGCCGCGCCCCACCTGTCGCGCGATCCGTTTCAGCGCGACGCGACACTGGAGGCAGCGTGGACGCGCCTGGACCGCGCGATGGACATGCTGGAAGCCGAGCGGCGGAATTTTAGCGGTGAGCGACTCGCGTTGAAGGAGGACATGGATCGGCTGCAGCAGAAGGAGGAGACCCTGCAGCAAAGGGAGAAGACCCTGAGCTACCAGGAAGCCTTGCTGGCCGGACGCACCCTCCAGGCTCCGGCGCCGCGCCGGTCGTCCTTCACCCAGACGCCATTACAGGCCGCGAAGGCCATTTTCACCAGCGGCAAGAAGTGATTGCCCAGCCCGAAAGGCGACTCGGCAATGAGCCTGCCGTCCGCGCCTGGGAAGGGCGCGGCTGCAAGTGATGGGGCGGTTGCGTAATTCTACCCGGCAGCGCAGCGGGATTCGCCATTCAGCACTCGGAGCTCTGGATTGATCGCGCTTGCCCCAGTCGCGGCGCCGGAGAAAACTCGGAGCTCGACATACCCCGGGCATTCCCTTGAACCGACAAATTCCTCCCTGGCGCCAGTTGGTCGCCGGCCTCATCTTGGTGCTGTGCGGCGCCGGGCTGGCCCCACGACCCTGTCAGGCCGCGGCGACCCCGGGCCGCGCACCGGCGAATCCCATGCACCCGATCCGACCCGATTCCGGCGGTCACTATCTGGCGACCGATGATGGCCGCCCGTTCTTCTGGTTGGGCGACACGGCCTGGCTCGTGATGCACCGCGGCACGCGCGAAGAGGCATCTTACTATCTCCGAACCCGGGCCCGGCAGGGGTTCACAGTGATCCAGGTGTCGCTCTTGCCGGAAACCGACGGACTCCGCACCCCGAGCACGTGGGGTGAACTGCCGTTTGAAGGGACCGACCCGCTGCGACCGCGCGCCGCGTACTTTCAGCGCATCGACGATTTCTTCACCGAGGCCGAATCGCTGGGCCTCTACGTGGCGGTGGTGGCCTGCTGGGGTGACAAGCTGACCGCTCCGTGGGGCGACGGCCCGCGGATCTTCACCGCGGAAAACCTGCCGATCGCGCGGCAGTACGGCCGCTGGCTCGGGGCGCGGTTCGCGGCCCACCCGAATCTGATCTGGATCATGGGTGGCGACCGTCCGCCCCGGCTCGGCGGTCATCCCGACAACTGGAGTGAGTCCACCGGAGTGCAGGCGGGTTTCCCGAGGGACCAGGACTGGACGCCGATCTGGCGCGAGATGGCGAACGGGTTGCTCGAGGGCACGGGCGGCCGGGCCGTGATCACCTACCACCCGCAAGGCGGTGGGGCCACGACATCCTATTACCTGCATCAAGAACCGTGGCTGCACATCAACGGCATGCAGAGCGGCCACGGTGGCGGGCACGATCAGCCGGTGTGGGAATGGGTCAGTCATGACTACGAGCTCGCCCCCGCCAAGCCCACGCTCGATCTCGAGCCGAACTACGAGGATCATCCGGTCAGCCCGTGGCCGCGCTGGGATCCGGCGACGGGGTATTTTCGCGACTACGATGTGCGCAAGCAATGCTGGCGCAGCGTGCTTGCCGGCGCCTGCGGCGTGACCTACGGACACCACGCGGTGTGGCAGTGGTGCGGCGATCGCTACGACGTGATCAACCACGCCGATCGCGACTGGCGCGATGCGCTGAACCGCCCCGGGGCCGCGCAGGTACGTTTCCTCCGCGACCTGATCGAGAGCCGGCCGTTTTTCCGCCGGGTGCCGGACCAGGGGCTGATTCTCTCCGAGCCGGGAAAAGGCGGGGATCACATTTGCGCGTCGCGCGATCGCGAAGGCACGTACGCGTTCGTCTACGTGCCGCACAGTGATCAGCGCGTGAAAATCAACTTCGCGGCGCTGCGCGCGAAAACGGTGCGCGCCTGGTGGTACGATCCGCGGAACGGCCTCGGCAGGTTGATCGGTGAGATTCCGGCGGTGCCGACGGAGTTTGTCACTCCACCCTATGGCCCGGACTGGGTGCTGGTGTTCGACGATCCCGCCGCCGGCTACGCGCCGCCAGGGTTGAACCTGGCCAAAGGATGACCTGACGGCCTGAAGCGGACTCCGCCCATTTGGAATGGTGATCCAAGACGGAATACCACTGACCCTATGCGCCATCGGTTCATTCTACTTCTCGCTTTTTTGGCCGCGGCTGGTGTTGCGCCGGCAATGGAACCCGCTGATGCCGTCAACGTCTTCACTGGCACGTCGAACTCACGCTGGATGCTTTTTCCCGGGGCGACGCTGCCCTTCGGCCTGGTCAAGCTGAGTCCCGACAACCAGACCAACGTCTGGAACGGCGGCTACGAATACACCGTCAACAGCATTTCCGGATTCAGCCACCTGCACGCCTTCTGCCTGAGCGGCGTCAGCCTGATGCCGGTCACCGGCCCGATTGAATATAACCCCGGGCTTTTTCGGGTGTTTCCGGGCGCCCCGGACGGACCGTTTGGAGGGATGTGGACCTCCGGCTACCGGTCGCGCATCCGCAAGGAAACGGAGCACGGCGCGCCCGGCAGCTATTCCGTCGATCTCCTCGACTGGCGGGTGAAGGCAGAGCTGAGCGCCACGATGCGCTGCGGCGTCATGCGCCTCACCTATCCCGCCACCGCCGAAGCCCACCTGCTCCTCGACTTTGCCTTTCCCACCGAGGAACTCTGCCAGATTCACGAGGCCCGGGCGACACAGACTGGCCCCGGGGAGATCTCCGGGCACATCCGGCAGTCCAACAATTACACCGGGGAATACACCGTCTATTTCGTGATCCGGACCGATCGCCCGCTCGCGTCGCTCGACGCCTGGCAATGCGATCCGTTCACCGGCAAGTCGACCAACTACGGCACGGACTGGCAGACCCCCGTGCACTATCAGCGCAAGATCAGCGAGTTCACGGGGCACGACCACTGCGGCGTGGTGCTCGATTTCCAGACCGCCGAGGGCGAGCAGATCCAGGTGCACACGGGCATCTCCCTTGTCAGCACGGCCCAGGCGCGCCTCAATCTCGACACCGAGTTGCGGCCCTTCGGCTGGGATTTCAACGCGGTCGTGCGCAGTGCCCGCGAGACGTGGAGCCGCGTGCTCAGTGGCGTCGAGGTTGCGGGGGCGACGGCGGAGCAGCGCGCGATCTTCTCCACCTGCCTCTACCGCGCGTATTCCGCGAAAAGCGTGATCACCGACGTCGACGGAACCTACGTCGACATGAACCGAAAGGTGCAAAAGGTCTCCGATCCCGCCGCGGCGATCTACAGCAGCGACGGGCTCTGGGGCTGCCAGTGGACGCTGTTCCCGCTCTGGACGCTCACCCGTCCCGGCGTCGCCAGTTCCTGGGTGCACTTTTTCCTCGAGGCCGCCGATCGCGGCGGCTGGATCCCGGAAGCGCCGGTGAATGGCACGTATTCGCCAGTGATGGTCGCGCAGCATCAGCAGTCGCTCATCGTGAGCAGCTATCAAAAAAACATCCGCGATTTCGACGCCGAGCGGGCTTTTCGCGCGATCAAGCATGACCTCACAACTCAAGGCATGCCGGTCGCCAACGCCGGCTATGCCGGCGACCGCCACATACAGGCCTATCTGGACCACGGTTATGTGCCCGATGAGGCCGGTCCCACCTCCAACACCTTTGAATACGCCTACGACGACTGGGCGGCGGGGCAATTCGCGCGGGCGCTCGGCCACGACGAAGAGGCGCGGGAGTTTCTGCGCCGCTCCGGCAGCTGGCGCAATAGCATCGACCCGCAACTCAAATACGCGCGCCGCCGGCACGCCGACGGCCGCTGGGTCGAGCCGTTCGACCGTTTCCGCTTCGGCACCGAGGGCGGCTGGAACGGGCCCGGTTTTGTCGAGGGCAACGCGTGGATCTACACGCTGTTCGTGCCCCAGGATCCGGGTGGACTCATCCAGCTCATCGGACGCGATGAATTCAACCGGCGGCTCGAGGAAGGTTTTGAGAAAGGCTACGTCGATCTGACCAACGAGCCGAACCTGCAGGCCCCGTTTCTGTTCAATTACTCCGGCCAGCCCTGGCTCACCCAAAAATACACCCGCCAGAGTCTCGAGAAATTCTACAGCACCTCACCGCTGGCCGGCTGGATCGGCGAGGAGGATGAAGGCCAGCTCAGCGCCCTCTACGTGCTTTGGTCGATGGGACTGTTCGAGATGGACGGCGGCTGCTCCGTCAAGCCCTACTACGATCTGGGCAGCCCGCTCTTCGAACGGATCGTGATTCATCTCGATGGTCATTACTACAGCGGCAAAGACTTTGTGATCGAGGCCCACCACAATTCGCCGGCCAACGTCTACATCCAGTCCGCCCGCCTCAACGGCCGGCCGTTGACCCGGGCCTGGATCTACCACGCGGAAATGGTCGCGGGCGGAAAGCTGGAATTCGAAATGGGCCCTCAGCCGAATCCGCAGTGGGGCACCCAGCCGGAGGAAGCACCGCCATTGCTCCGGCGGTCGCCGTGAGCGCAACCTCCCTCAGCGCGCCAGGGCTAGCGCGACGGCGCCGCCTACGGCGATGGCCCCACCCGCCAATGAGCGCCGCGCCGGCCGCTCGCCCTCGAGCAGATAGCTGAACGGGATGATGACCAGCGGCGTGGTGGCAACGATCGGCAGCACAATGCCGCTGGGGGTGGTCGCGAGCGCCCATTGGTAGCAACTCACGCCGATTACGGCGCCGCAGAGTGCGTTGACCACGATCCAGAGATAATCCCGAGCGGGCGGAGGCGCCGGCGTCTCGGGCGCGCGGTCGCGCTGGACCAGCGCGCGCAGGGCGAAGAATGCTGCGGTGACCGCCAATCCGCCGATGATGCGCTGGTAGGCAGCGGTAATTCCATCGATTGATTCGCCGGCTTGCACGGCGGCCTCGGAGGCGCGCCGGCTGACCACGGCCCCGAGGCCCTGGCCGGCGGCGGAAAGAAACCCCCAGAGGAAGCCGATCGGTCGGATCCGCACGCGCGGCGGGGATTTGGGCGTGGGCATCAACGCCAGGGTCACGCCGAGGAGAATGACCCCGCCCCAGAGGAACTGGCCGGCAGTCAGCCGCGTGCCTAGCCAGAGCCGCTCGGCGATGATCGCGATCGGCACGGCGAGACACTGGCCCATGAGAATGGACAGCCGCGATCCCAGCAAGGGCAGGGCGTTGAAACCGGCCAGGTCGCCCAGGCCCATGCCGATCAGTCCGCTGAGCAAAAACCAGTTGCGACCGGCGCCGCCGAGTCCGCGTCCGAGGGTATGCGCGTAGGCGCCGAGGCAGACGAGCGCCACCAGCAACCGGCCGAGGTTGGCGCGCGTGACGCCGACCGCGCGGATCGAGCGGTTGGCAAAGATCACCGACAGGGAGAAGAAAACGGTTGTGAGAAAGGCGCCAAGCATGACAGAGGGCCGGCCAGAGTAAGGGTTCCCGCCGGAAGGGTAAGCCCAAAGATATGAGCCAGAAACGCCAGCTGAACCGGAGTCGCCTCGGGGGAATTATCCCAGGGTGGGCCTCCTCGCGATGGCGGCCTTTTTTCAGGTTTTGGGGTGGTTTCCCCAAATGAGGTCCGCATTCGCGGGATTCCGTTTTGCGTTTTGAGAGTTTGCGCGGACGTTGGGTCAATGTCCGATGCCGCCCCGGCCCGCCGCACCAACCGCCTCGCCCGCGAGAAGTCGCCCTACCTGCGCCAGCACGCCGGCAATCCGGTCGATTGGTTTCCGTGGGGTGAGGAGGCGTTCGCCAAGGCGCGGGCCGAGCAGAAGCCCATCTTCCTCTCCATCGGGTACTCGACCTGCCACTGGTGTCACGTGATGGCGCACGAGTCATTCGAAAACGGGGCCATCGCCGCGCAGCTCAACAGCGATTTTGTGCCGGTGAAAGTCGACCGCGAGGAGCGGCCCGATGTCGACCGCGTCTACATGACGTATGTGCAAGCCGCCACCGGGAACGGCGGGTGGCCGATGAGCGTGTGGCTGACACCCGGCCTCGAGCCGTTCTTTGGCGGCACCTACTTTCCGCCCGAAGACCGCTGGGGGCGACCGGGGTTCGCAACGCTTCTCGGAGTGCTCGCCCAGGCGTGGGCCAATGACCGGGACAGGTTGGAGGCGGAAGGCGCGCGCGTGGTGGAGGCACTGCGCACCTACGGGCAGCGCGCAGAATCGGCCGGGGGCAGCCAGGAGTCGGCGCCGGATATGGCGGCCGCCGCGACTGAGGCCATCGCGCGGTGCGTCCACCAACTGGTTGAGTCATTCGACGCCGAGCGGGGCGGATTCAGCGGGGCGCCGAAGTTTCCCCGGGCGGCGTTGTTCAACTTCCTGTTCCGCGTGGCGGTCCGCGGGGTGGCGTCGGCGGCTGGAGCGAAGGCGGCGCAAATGGCGACGTTCACCTTGCGCAAGATGGCAGAAGGCGGAATCCACGACCATGTCGGTGGCGGCTTTCATCGCTACTCGGTGGACGCGGAGTGGTTTGTGCCGCACTTCGAGAAGATGCTCTACGACCAGGCACAGCTCGCGATCAGCTTTCTGGAGGCGGCGCAGGCCACGGGCGACGAACGCTACGCCGCGGTGGCGCGCGGCATCTTTGAATACGTGCGGCGGGACCTCACGGACCCGGCGGGCGGGTTCTACTCGGCGGAGGACGCGGATTCCCCGCTTCCAGCGGAGAATCCGGGCGAAAGCCGAGGGTCGAAAGTCGAAGGCCAGCAGACCGAGGGGGCATTCTATGTTTGGACCAGGAAGGAAATCGCACGCGAGTTGGGCGACGACGCAGAGCTCTTCTGTGCGCACTTCGGGGTGGTGGAGGGCGGCAACGTGCCCGCGGAAAGCGATCCCCAAAGCGAGTTTTGCGGGAAGAATCACCTGCGGCAGTGCCAGCCGCTGGCGGCGACAGCGCAGCAGTTCGGCCTGCAGCTTAAAGACGCCGACCATCGCCTGTCGGCGTCCCTGGACCGGCTGCAGCAAGTGCGGTCCGGGCGCCCGCGTCCGCACCTCGACGACAAGATTCTCGCGGCGTGGAACGGGCTGATGATTTCCGCGCTGGCGAAGGGACACCAGGTCTTGGAGGGTGCGAACCGCCGCCCGCGGGATGATCGCGCCGGGAGCAGCGAGATTCCAGGTTACCGCTTGGTCGCCGTGCGCGCCGCGGAGTTCCTCCGGCGGGAATTGTACGACGAGGACACCGGCCTGCTCTATCGGAATTATCGCGAAGGGCGAAGCGACGTTGGCGGTTTTGCCGAAGATTACGCGTATCTGGTGCAGGGGCTGCTCGATCTTTACGAGGCGTCATTCGAATTCCGGTGGCTGCAATGGGCGGAGCAGCTGCAGGCCAAGATGGATGAACTTTTTTGGGATGCCGATGCTGGCGGCTATTTCAACTCGCGGGCGGACGACCCCTCGATCATTGCGCGGCTGAAGGAGGATTACGACGGCGCGGAGCCCGCGCCAGGCTCGGTGGCGGCCCTGAATCTCTTGCGGCTCGACGCGATGCTGGGCGGTGCCGGCGCCGGCGGGATGAATTTCCGGGATCGGGCAGTGCGGTGCATGGAGGCGTTTCGCGGGCAGTGGATGAATGCGCCGCAGACCCTGCCGCAGATGCTGGGTGCGCTTGAGCTTGCCGGGGAGCCGCCGCGCACCGTCGTGCTGGCCGGCGATCCAGAGGCGGATGATTTCCGGGCGCTGGCCGCGGTGGTGCACGAACAGCTGGGTCCGCGACGGGCGTTGCTGGCGGCCGATGGTGGCGAAGGTCAGGCCTGGCTGGCCGCGCGGCGGCCTTATTTGGCAGAAATGGCGCCCATCGGCGGCCGCGCAGCGGCGTATGTCTGCGAGAGCTTCGCGTGCCGGCAGCCGGCGACCGAACCCGCGTCCCTGCGGGATTTGCTGAGCGCGGGAGGCGGTCTGCGGTGTTGAGCCCGGCAAAACCCAGCCCGATCCTGTTTACCACTAAGACACAGAGCGCACTGAGGAAATCGATCTGATTGATGCAGGGCGCCGCATCAGGATGAATCCGAATGTAGTTTCGCCACAAAAGAGCCCAGCGCGGCGGAGCCGCAACCAAATCCGGAAATGCATTTCCTCACGCAAAGGTCGCCAAGCAGCAAAGTCATGTAGGAGCAGTACTGTAACTGAAGCCGAGAGGATTTGGATGCGCTATCCCCAAGGCCTCACGGCCTTGGCTACAAGTATACCTTTGCGACCGTTGCGCACTTGGCGTGAGGCGCAATGACCTCGATCCGAACTTCGTCGGTGCCCACGAGGATTTTGACCTATAGTAGTACATAGATCACAGGGAAATCCTCTTTGAGTTTCCTGTACGACAGTAATTCGAAATCCCTCTGGCCTGAGAAGAACTCGAAAACTCCAACGCAGTCCTTTTTCCGCGGATTCCACGGATAGGCGCGGATAAGCCGGTTTTCATCCGTGTCATCCGCGCAATCCGCGGGCGAGGTTGCTATCAATCTTTTGGATGAGGCTCCGTCGCGCTCGACTACAGCCAGGCTATGGGCTTGGCACCACGGGCGGACTTGGCTGAACTGGGCGATCGCAATGAACGACGATCGTCAGGCCCTCCTTGAAGAAAAGCTCGCCTGGCTGCAGCGCCACGTGGCGGAGCAGGACAAGGCCATGCTCGAGATGGCGGCCGAGATCGACCGTCTGAAGAAACGGGCGGCGGAGGTGGCGGAGAAGCTGGCGGCCGAGCCCGGTTCGCCGCCGGCAGGTGACGAACATCCGCCGCACTACTGAGAGTTGATGCGATGGGGCACGGGCGGACAGGGCCAAGCCAGGTCTGCGGCTAGAACGTGGCGGAGACCTCTTGCTCGGTGCCAGGCGCGAGGGTGAGTGGGCCGATCGGAGCCTCGAGTTTGTCGTTCTTGTAAATCCGGCAGACCACGGGGGTCGTAGCCTCGCCGGTTTCCCAGCGCCAGCGCCCGATGGAGACGAACTGCAGCGGCACGCCTTTGGTCGCGCTCAGGCCCGGGCCCTCACCACGGAGGTACAGCTTGTTGCCGATGCCGATGTAAGATGTGACAGTCAGGCGCGTGCGGCCGTCGGCCGACGGGGTCGCGAGGGGCAGGTTTTCCTCGGGGGGAACCTGCGAGAAACTCTCGGGGGCCGGCGGCTCGTCCGTGACCGGTTCAGCAATAAGTTCGGCTGGCTGCGCGGGAGACGAGGGATGGGCAAATGCGGGCGCGGATCCGGTGCCGGGCGCCGGTTCGCCGGGCCTGGAGGTTCGCGGAGCCCGCGGCTTGCGGGGAGGTTTCGGCATCGGCGGCATTGTCAAATCGTCTGCCGCGGAATCCGAGGCGGCCGGCTCAGCCGGATGAACCACCACGGGCGCGGCGGCAGGAATCGGTTCAGCGGACGGCGCTGGCGTGGGAGTCACCAGTGAAGGCGTGCTGGCGGCCACTGGAACCGCGATTGGCGTCGGCGTCTCGATGGCCGGTGGCACATGTTCAGGACCGACCGGCGAAAATGATGCGGGCGCGAGAACTTCGACGGCCACAGCCGGGCCGGAGGATTCCGGCGCGAAGGGCGCTGCCGTCTTGGGCTTTCGCGGAGTGCGTGGTGGGCGCACCGGCTTGGGTGCGGCTTCTGGCGAGGGCTCGTCTTTCGCGACGACGGATGGTGCGCTGGCTGGTTCGACCGAAGCGGCCACGGCCGGCGCAGGTTCGACAGGCGGGCGGGAGCCCGGAAGAACCGGCGGAGGTGGCGCGATGGCGGCGATCTTGCCGTCGATGGCGGCGAGCACGGCGGTGAGTTTTTCGTGGAGTTCGCCGGCGGCCGCGAGCTGTTGGCGCGTGCCGGCCTCAAGCCTGGTCCACTCCACGACGGCCTTCGCGATCTTATCGGCGGCCGTGGTGAGGCGCTCGTTTTCAGTGGACCGCAATGTCGCCAGCTCCTGTTCCAGAGCTTCCTTATCCTCGGTTTCCGTTTCGGCGAGCTGCTGGTTGAACTCGGCGATTTTTTCCTGCAGGCGGTAAGGAAGCCTCTCGGCCGCCTGCAGGTTCTTGGTGGCAATCTCCTCGATGGTCTTGAGCTGGACCGTGGAATGCTGGAGGTGCTCGGAGGCGGCCATCAGCCGCTTGAATTGCTCGCTCAGTTCGCGGCGCAGAGCGCCCGCGACCTCCTCCTGATCGCGCACATAGTTGATCACGATCGGAAGGATGAATGCCAGGCAGCCGGCGCCCACGCAGCCGGTCATGATGAGCAGCGGGAGAGGCGAGAGGGGATTCGGATGGCGAACAGCGATGAAACCGGCGAGCAGCAGCAAGGCAACGTCGCCAACGATGAAGGGGAGCTTGGGCAACCGCGGGGCGTCTTCGAATTTCATAGGCGGGGAACGGGGGGAGAAGCAGCGGGACGCACCCGTTTTGCTGGTGGATTCACGATTGCTCAAGGCTAAATCCGCCTCCATCTTGCCCATGGTCCTCGCGGAGACCGCGGGCCGGCGGGAGATCGGCAAATTGGGGCTTGTGGCGGGTGATGGGATGGTTACGGTGCGGGTCGCTCGCGGCCATGCATTTTCCCAACTTCCTGCGGATCGAGCACGACGAGCCCGGTTCGTCCCGACACTACGTGGTGCATACGCGGCAACCGAATTTCCTGATGGAGCTCGCCCCGGATTCGGGGGCTCCGGACCGGGTTGGCAACGGGGTCTTGAAACGGATCTGCGTTCCGAACTCCTGGGCCGGTGACTACCAGAAATACTTCCGGCTCATGAGCGGCGCCCAGAAGTTCTTCGTCGCGTCGTTCGGTCCGCCGGCACCCAAGGGGTTCACGCGACGCCTGGGATACTGACGTCACTTTAATCGGGCGGGGCAGCAGTGACCGGTGCGGCGCACGACGATTCTGATTCTCCCTCAGCCATCCTTTGTCGCCGAGGATACGGAGGACAGATCGCGCGCAAGCGCGCTTCCTACAGATGCATCGTGCGGGCTACAGCAGCCGGCGCCACGCGAGCACGCAGAGTGACAGCAGCATGCCGATGCGGATGGACCCCTCAAAAGTCAGAATCACGAGCAGCCATTTCAGTCCGCAACCGCGCCGGATCGCGAAGCCGAGCCCGGAGACGCCAATGAGGATCAGCACCTGCAACTGCCCCCACGGCTGGAACAGCATTAGCAGCATCCACCCCCAGTAAGCCATCAGCGTCAGGCTCCAGACCGCGGCGGTAACCTCGCCGAGGCCGAGCTCGCGCGGATCCGTGCCCCGCGCGATCTGCTTAAGCCCGACATAACGCTCTGCGATGACGAGCTGCCAGAGCTCAAATGCGAAGAACATGGGAGCGAAGGCGAAAAGCAGGGTCACGGCACCGGACAGTCTCGCGCAGAGCCGGGGTGCTGCCAAGGCCGGAGCGCAAGCGCCTCTCCGAGTTGCCGGTCGCCCGAGGTGGCATGGGCCTCCGGCATTGGTTTTCCATTCCCCAAAGCCCACGGCTCGGGAGAGCCGTGCCACTTTTGATCAGAATCACAATCTACCATCAATCGGGAGATGTGTCCCCGGCGCCCAACGCCCTCACTTTCCTGCTGCAAGCGGCAGTCGTCCTGGCACCATGTGGCGCATGACTTACCGTGAGGCGAAGCCGGCTGATTATCCGTTGCTGGGCTCACTGAATCACCAGCTCATCCGGGACGAAGGGCATCGCAACCCGATGAACGTGGTGGAGTTGACGGCGCGCATGCGGCGCTGGATCGGCAGCGGCGATTACACAGCGAAGCTATTCGAAGAAGACGGCGAGCTGGTGGCTTACGCGCTTTACCGTGAGTTCACCGAGGAGATCTACCTGCGGCACCTGTTCGTGGTGCGCAGCCGGCGGCGGCAGGCGGTGGGTCGCCGCGTGATGCAGCTGCTCCGCGAGGAGATCTGGCCGCGCGGCCGGCGGCTGACGGTCGAGGTGTTGTGCGCAAATGCCGCGGGCGTCGCCTTCTGGAAGGCGATGGGTTACCAGGAGTATTCCGTGTGTCTCGAGATCATGCCGGAAAAACAGTCGTGACCGGCGCCATGCATTAACATGGATTCAGGAGTTCGTCACAGAGCACACAGAGAGATGGAATAGAGAAATCGGAATGCAGACCTTCACCCGCCGGGTGAGGTAATCAGAAAAAGACGGCGCATTCCCGACAATCTCTCCGTGCCCGCTGTGACTTGCCTCAACTGCGGACTCTAAGGTTGATTCTGGCCGGCGCCGATTATCCGTTCCAGCTCGCGGTGGTCCACCTTGCCCGTGCCGAGCTTGGGGATGGCGCGCACGAAGCGCAGCTCGCGCGGCAGCCCCAGGTTGGGCAGGCCCTTGGCACGAAGCACCGCGCGAATTTCGTCGAGTTTCAGGCGGGGTTCGTTGCTGATCGCGACGAGTTTCTCACCCTTGTCGGCGTCGGGATGGGCGATAACCGCGACCTGGCAGCGCAGCCCGTAATGCGGAAACGCGCCGGCCAGGGCATCCTCGACCGCGCCCAGACTAACCATCTCGCCGCTGATCTTCGCGAAGCGTTTCAGCCGTCCCTGGATGTGGACAAACCGCTCTTCATCCACTGTGGCGATGTCTCCCGTGTCGTACCAGCCCCCGAGGGCTTGGAAGCGGGCGTTGGCCTCGGCATTGAGGTAGCCCTTCATCACGTTCGGCCCGCGCACCAGCAGCCTTCCGCCCTCGGTCACGCCCGGGACCGCGTCGAGCCGGAACTCGATGCCCGGCAAGAGCCGGCCGGCCGCGCCGTGCTTCGGACGCAGCGGCGTGTTGGCGGCAATGACGGGACTGCACTCGGTCGCACCATAACCCTCGAGGACCCGCACGCCGAACTGCCGCGCCCAGGCCGTCGCTGTGGCCTCCTGCACCTTTTCCGCGCCGGCGAAAAGGTAGCGCAGGGTGTGGAAATCGTAGGGATGCGCGCGGCGGGCGTAGAGGTTGAGAAACGTGTTGGTCGCGAGCAGCAGGGTACTGTCCTGCAGGTAGACCAGCATCGGGATGACACGGTAGTGCAGGGGCGAGGGGTACAGGAACGTACCAAAGCCGCGCACGAGCGGCAGGAGCAGACCAGCGGTCAAGCCGAAGCTGTGGAAGAGGGGCAGGGCATTGAACATGCGGTCGTCATCCTGCAGATCGCAAACCGCGAGCATTTGCCGGACATTCGCAAGCAGATTGGCATGGGTCAGCTCGACTCCCTTGGGCGTGCCCTCGGAGCCGCTCGTAAAAAGCACGACGGCGGTGGCCTGCGGGTCGCGGCCGGGCGGCCTCGGCAGCCGCATCAACCCGCCGAACACCGCCAGCTTGCGCGCCCTGCCGATGGTCCGGCGGACGTCTTCGAGGTAGATCAACCGAAGGCCGGCGGCAGTGAGCGGCTCCAGCTTCAACCGGGCCTTGTCCACGAATGCGCGCGAGGTGATGACATACTGCAGTCCGGCCAGTTGAGCGCACGCCAGCATCGTCGCGGGTCCTGAGGTGAAGTTGAGCAGGGCCGGCACCTTGCCCAGAGACCACAGGCTGAGCAGTGTCACCGGGGCGGCGGTGACATTCGGCAGGAGAACGCCGACGCGGGTCGTCTGCGCTGGAAGGAGCTTCCGCCATTGGTTCGCCAGCAGTGCGGCGGCCTGGAGGAACCGCCGGCCGGTGAGGATTCCCGTGAGATCCCCGAGCGCACGGTGACTGGGCCGCCGCCGCACGGTTTCGACAATGGCGGCGGGCACGGTGGACGGGCCGAACAACATTTCCGTCTCGAACTGCTGCTCCAGCATCCGGTCGCGCAGCCAGTCGCTGAGCCGATTCCGCGCCTCCGCCGTCGGGAGGTGCGGGAGTTTCGGTGGGGTCAGCACTGCGCCGAAATGGACCGTGACACGCGAGAACAGCTGCTTCCGGTCCGGGTTGCGCGAGAACGGCAGCCGGTGGGTGCCGCGCAGATAGGCGGTGATGACGCGGGTATCGGAGCGGTGAAGCAGAAAGCCGGCGCCGTCGAAGAGCTTCATCAGCGAACCGGTCTGCGACATGCGGCCCTCGGGAAACAGCACCAGCCGCCCACCGGTCTGCAGGTACCCCGCCAGGTGCTTGGCCGCGTACGGCGAGAGCGGATCGATGGGGTAGGTGCGACGGTTGATCATGATCCAGCGATGCAGAAATGAGAACTGGGCGGTCGTGGACGAGGCCACGAAACGCCAGTCCGATTCCAGGCACACGCCGAGGAAGATCCAGTCGAACCACGAAAGGTGATTGGGGAGCAGCAACACCGGGCCGGGCGTCTGCAACACGGCCTCGTTGAATGCCTTGAAACGGAAGAGCAGGCGGAGCAGGAGGCGGGCGAATCTCAGCATGGTCGGGTTGGTTACTTCGGCGCTAAATATATCCGCTCCCGGTGCGAGCCGTTAATCGAAAAATCTGATGCCGGTCATTGCGTGGGCCGATGGGTTCGCGACCTCTTCAGCTGGTGAAACGGCGGGGTTCGGCGACCCCGCCCTACAACACTGCGCCGGAAATCTCACAGAACTACGCGCGAAAACGGGCGGCAGCCTACCGATACGGACTCATGCATTAGAACCATGGTCGTCCTCAGAGGAACACAAACCGCTCGATGAATGAGGTAGGAAGCCCGCTTGCGGGCGATTTCCGCTTTGCCATCGCGCTTCCTACAGATGCATGGTTCCGACCTACGCCGCGCTGGATCCTGCAGCGGTTTTCGCCGGATCCGCCGGTGGAATCCCTGGCAGCGCCATTGGCGCCAGCTCCATGTCGCGCTGCAGGTGGCGGGAGCCGAGCAACCAGAGGGCGCCGGCGACCAGGAACATCACGCCCACCACCAGAAAGCCGACCGTCAGGCTGTATTTGTCGCTCAGCACACCGATTACCACCGGCGAGAGCACGTCGCCGAGCGTGTGAATGACAAAGATGTTGAGCGCGAACCCGGCGGCGCGCATCGAGGGATGGGTAACATTGGCCAAAATCGTGTTGGTTGGACCGGTGTTGAAAAAGAGGCAGAAGCAGGCGAGGAAAATCAGCCCCCAGCCCAGCGGAAAGGGCGCCTTCAGCACAGCAAGGAAGAGCGGGAAGCCCACGAGCATCGCTGTGCCGGAAACGAGAAAATAGGAACCGGGAAACCGCTGACGCAGCTTATCACCCGCCAGACCGCCGAGAAATGTCCCGGCCAGCCCCGAAACGACGACGATGGCGCCGAACGTGGTGATCGGAGATCCGCCGGTGCCCGGGCGTTGCTGCAGGTAGAACGGCATCCAGAAGGCGATGCCACCGATGGCGAAGGTCATCGCGGCCATACCGAGCGTGCAAAACACATAGGAGGGAGTGCGCAGCAGCACCAGATAGTCACGCCAACGGACGGCAACCGGCGCGGCGGCATGAACCAGATCCGCCTGACCGCGCGGCGGTTCGCGCAGGAAGAAGCACCGGGCGCCCAGGAGGAGGCCTGGCACCACCACGAGGTAGAACGCCCACCGCCAGCTTTCGGGACTAGTGCCGAGGACCGCCGCCCCCCAGGGACCGATGCCGGATTTCGCCACCTTCTCGCCCAGCACGTAGCCCAGGGCGGTGCCCACGGGGATCGCCATGTAAAACCACGCCAGAACCTGCCCGCGGACCTTCACCGGATAGAAATCGGAAATAATCGAGGGCGCGACCGGTCCGTACGCGGCCTCGCCGATGCCGACGAAGCAGCGGGTCAGCAGGAGCATCAAGAAGGTCGCGGCCAGGCCGGAGGCGCCGCTCGCCAGACTCCAGAGCACCACACCTATTCCCACCAGCATCCACCGTGACCATCTCTCGGCCAGCCGGCCGAAAACCGGTGCCCCGATCATGTAGATGACCATGAAGGCGGTGCCGAGGATTCCGATCAGCGCATTCTCCGGCTTGAAGCCGAGGTGCCTTTGGGACCATTGCAGCACCGCCGTGAGCGTCTCGCCGCCGTCCATCACGACCCCGTTTGCGCCGAAAAAGGATTCCTTGATCCAAGGCACAACCGCAGCGAGCACGTAGCGGTCGATATAATTGAACAGGTTAATGAGCAGCAGCAACACGAGGGCGCTGCGGGCGCCGGGATAGGGCTGATCACGGCCAAGGGGCGGGTTGGCCGGACGCAAGGCGGCGGATGTCATGGGGATGACTGGCGGGGCGAAGGCTTGGATGGTGGCCGCGGCAAGAGAGACTGAAAAGGCAAAACGCGGCGGCAGGCAAGGGGCGGTTCTTCAGAAAACCGGTTCATGGCGGAAAAGGTCCTGCAGGCGGTTCAAGGCTGGCGGGGGCTTTCGGTGGGGGTGGCGAGCGCCGGCGCTGACGGAAGCGCCCCAGAGCCCGCTGTAAGCCGAGGCCACGGCCATCCCGGCGCCGACAACGGTGCCCGCCCCGAGGACAACATAGGTCCCGGTCTGCCGCGCGCCATTGGTCTCCCACCACTTCTTGCTCAGCCGTTCGAGCGCCCAGGGATCGACCCCGGGATTGATCGGAGCGCCTTGTTGATCGTGCAAGACGACGGAATCGATCGTAAGTGGTGCCGGACCCCGGTTCGTTGCACTCACGACATACTCGTCCCGAAAGGCTTCGCGCTTCCACGAGCGGGGTCCTTGATACACGACGACCTGGTGCACGGCCGCCCCGACCGGTGGTTGCGCCGCCTCCAAATGAAGCGCCACCGGCGCGGGCGTATTCTTGGGCGCGAGCTTGTAGCCGCGGGTGACGCATCCGCTCAGAGCAAGCGCGGCTGCGCCAAGAGCGGCGGCGTTGGCATGCGAATGCAGAGAGGTGCGGCTCAGCAGAATGCTCATGGTCGGATGGGGATCAACGGGGCCGAGTCTACCTGATCCGCGAGCGCACCGGTTAATTGATAAATCTAATGCCGGTCATTGCGCGGGCCAATGACACCCGGCTTGGCGGCGGGCCGCGCTTTTCACCCCGACTCCCGTGAGGAACAATCCGAACCAGACCCCGCCGGCTTGGTTGGAGTGCTGGGTCGGCCCAGCCCATGAACGGGAGGCTCACATCGTGTTAAGGTGAATGCCGCCGCTCGCGAGGAACAACAGAAAGGCCACTCCGACCACAATTACGATGCCCCCGAC
Source organism: Opitutia bacterium (assembly GCA_003153035.1). Taxonomy (GTDB): domain Bacteria; phylum Verrucomicrobiota; class Verrucomicrobiia; order Opitutales; family Opitutaceae; genus Fen-1467. Next base: position 28,051 of record PMBT01000014.1, on the reverse strand, counting down.
GCCAGCCAGGGCGGTGCGAGCCGGATCCACTTTCGCCACCTGCAAGCTCGCCATGTCTTGAAACTTCACCCGGACCTCCTGCGCAGAGGAGGAAGTCTTGCCGACCAGCGTGTCTGATTCGATGACGGTGATCGTGAAAGCGTATTTCTCGCCGGTCCTGGTCTGCACCTCGACCTTGTCGCCGACTTTCACGACGACCGCCTCTGCCGACTGACCCGGTGCCGGCACCGGCACGCTTTTCATGGTGACGCAGCCGGAGAACAGGACGCTCATTCCGAGCAGCAGCGCAATGATGGAGCGGAAGCCGGGAATCGGGGAGAAGTTGGCGAATGAAGTTAGCGTTTTCATCCTGGGGTTTCCTTCAGTTCTCGGCCTTTGATCTTGCCGGGCAGGTTTGGGCGGACGGGTAAACGCGGAATGTCGGGCTTCCCGGGCGCAGGATCCGTGGCGATGAGCAGGGAGAGCAGTGCGAGGACGATGATGCATTCATTCATGGCTGAGCGGAGGTTCGACTCCATTCATCCATGCGAAAATACGCTCCCAAAGGGATCATTGTTATGACACGGCGATAGTCCGGGGATGCCGGATACACTGCCGGCCGTTGAATCAAGGTGATGCAACGGTCGAAATTGACGGAGCGTCCGGAGGACTCTTGGCATGAGGTTTAACGTGCAGTTTTGCCAGCGGCGGCAGCGCGAGCGTCACTTCGCCGGCGCCACCGGCTGACCGATAACGCACGACGAGCTGCCGGGGGGCCGGCGTGACGGGAAAATACCAACTGCCCTGCAGCACCTGGCCGGGGGCGACCGGCACCGGCAACGCCAGGCGTCGTTGGTTGAAGTCGGCCTCAACCTGCTTCCGACCCTTGGCGTTGAATTCGGCCGCTTTGACGGCGTAGAGGGGCGCAAGCACCGCGGCGGCTACCCCGTACGATCCCCAAGTCAGTAGATAGGGCGCGTACAGTCCAACCGCCACCAGGGGCGGACCCACGGCGCCAACGGCCACTGCGCCAAAGCCGATCCGGCCAGCGCTGGTCACTCCGTGACTGTCGGTTTGCTCGAACCATGGCTTGCGGCGGTTGGCGAGCCCCCAGGGGTTGTCGCCGGGAACAACGGACTTCCCCTGGCCGTCGATCAACTCAGCAGCCTCGACGGTGACCGGCACGGTGCCGTGGACGGTGATGGTGGTGACGTATTCGTCCCAGTAGGAGTTGCGCCCCATCGGGCCCGCTTCCTGCAGGATGACCACGGTCTGAAGGGTCAGCTCGAGCGCGGGCGCGGCGCCAGTCGGGTTGGGCGTAGCCGCGGCGGACAGATGGACCGCGACCTCGGCCGGGTTGGCGGGCGGACTGGTGCGTTGACGGGGAGAAGCGCAGCCGCAGCAGAGCAGGACCAACGAGAAACAGACCGTGCCGATCGGAACGGTGACACGCGGACGGCGCCGCGCCTCTCCGAGCGCTTTGACCATGAAGCACAATCCAGCGATGACATCAGGTACGGCATTCACGGCTCGGACCGCGTTCCTTAGAATATTGGGGCGGTTAGGACGAATCGCTGGGCGTGCCGTTGTGAGGGATCATGAACATCGACCGGTCGAACGCAGCCCGGTTGCGCGAGGTGGATCACTCCAGCCACCGCGCAACCGAGACTGCAGATCTAGTCCCGGTTATATCCGGGCTCTTTATTACAGGAGGCGAGCGGCGCCTACTTGATACGCAACTCGGCCGCGAGCGCCGCGTGATCGGACGACCACAGCGGTGGCTCCGTCCGGCCCAGGGAAATGTCGATCGGCTCGGCCTTCAGCGGGACGAAGCCGAATCCCCGGAAGAACACGAAGTCAATGCGCCGGTCGAACGCCACGCTCGGGTCAGCCAGAAACTCGTCATGGCCCCAGGTTAAGCCCCCGGCCGGATGGAACGGATGCAGGAGCGCCCAGGTGTCCCAGAAGCCCGCGGCGAGGAACTTGGGGTAGGCAGTGGGCTGGCCCTTCGGGCGGTCGCGGTGCAGGGGATCGGAGTTGAAATCCCCGACCAGCACAACGGGCAGGCAGGTCTTCGCCGGGCCGGCGAGGAGTTCTTTCGCCTGCGCCACCTGGATATCCGGCCAGGTTTCCTCCTCCAGGTGCGTGCAGAGGTAGCGGAAATTCTCACCATGGAAGCAAACATCCACCGAGCACCAGCCCCGCGTCACCGGAAAACCCTGGAAGCTCACGTTGACGAAATTGCCGCTTTGGGGATGCGACACGCGCAACTGACCGGGAGGCAGATCGGTTCGGACCAGGATCGCCTCGCGATCGGTCTGACGCACGTCGTCGACACCGGTCGGCACCCCGTCAGGTCCGAGAATATACATCGGCATCTCGACATCCCACTCCTGGGAAGTAGAAACGACTGCGTAATGCGCCCCGCGCGCCTTGAGGGAATCCACGAGGATCTGCAGATAATCATACACGACCTCAGTTGCGGGCGTCGTGCCGCTCAGGGCGATGTTACCGTGCACCCGGAGCAGCGTCGCCTCTTCCACGGCCACCATATCCGGCTGGCGGGCGGCGATGCGGTCCGCTAGGGCCTGGAGGCGAAGAGGCGGTTGCGAGGCCAGGAGCTCGTAGTAGGTACCCGTCACGGCCGCGAGCAGTTCATCGACGTAGTTTGGATCAGCTGGATTCAAATTCGTGATGGTTTCCGTACCTGTGCCGATGTACAGGTTGGCGGTCATCGTCTTGAAGTCGCGCTTGCCATCGGCACACTTTTCACCCGCCCGGGCCGGCAGGGCCGACGCCAGCAGGGTGGTCAACAGGAGGAGGCACGCGAGGGGAGCAAACGCCCCGGCGCTTGCGCGGAATATCCAAGGCCATGCCGAAGGGCGCATGGTTTCGTATATTTTCAAGGTACTCATGATAGGATGTCCTTTTGTGGCGGGGATTCGTGCCACCGCGCCGGTCCGTCACCAGCCGGCGTTGGCGGAGATGCGTCCGCTTGATCGATCAAGCGGATGTTTCAGGAAAAGCGGTGCATGGACGGATTTCGTTCTGATAAGGCGCCTCGGCTCGAGGCCTGCGGGGTGGGGTCAGTACGCGCCGAGTCTATCCAATGTCGGGACGAATTCCCTAATTGATAAATTCAATGGGATCTATTGCGCGGGCCAATGGTCGGCCGCCGGATCACGCGCGGCCTCCCGGCAACAGGCAGGGCAGTTTGGATGTGTCCCCGCGCGGCTGGGCCGCAGTCGAATGTGGAGGGCCCGGCGGCGTCCGGGCCAGAGAATCGGACATTGCCGGCGACGGCGCACCGCCCTCCAGCAAAGTCGACGCGCGCCGCGACGAAGCGCAAACGGCGGCGGCAACGAACCTCGTCACCGGACGTGGTGGAACAACCCCGGCAGCCAGGTCGTCAGCCACGGCACATAGGTGATCAGGAGCACGCCGATCACCATGACGGCGAGCATGGGCAGCGCCGCGCGGGTGACCTGGCTCATCGGTTTGTTGAACCGGTACGAGGCGAGCAGGAGGTTCAGCCCGACCGGCGGGGCCAGGAAGCCGAGCTCCATGTTGGCCAGGAAGATGATCCCGAGATGGATGGGATTGATCCCGAAGGCGATCCCCAGCGGCACCAGCAGCGGGACCACCACCACGATCGCCGCATAGATCTCCACGAGTCCGCCAATCACGAGCAGCACGACGTTGAGCCCGAGGAGGAAAACCCATTTCGAGTGGATCGTGGCCGTGGCCCATGCGACCGCCTGGTCGGGGATCTGCGCATCAACAAGGTAGTAGGTGAAACCGAGGGCCACCCCCAGGATTAGCAGCACGCCGCCGACGAGCAACCCGCATTCGGTCATGACCCGCGGCACATCGCGGAATAGGTGGAGGTCGCGGTGAATCACGACGTTGATAAGGAAGGTATAGAGCGCCGTGATCGCCGCCGCCTCGACCGGGGTAGCGTATCCGCTGAACAACGCTGTCAACGCCACCACCGGCACCAGCAGCTCCCACTTGGCCGCCCAGGCCGCGGCCCGGGCCTCGCGGGCATTGAACGGCTGCCGCCCCGCCTCGCCGCGGCGCGGACCCTCGCGAATGCCCCACCAACACGTCATGCCGACCAGCAGCACGCCGGGCAGGAACCCCCCTTGAAACATCTCCTCGATGCTCACACTCACCTGTCCGCCGGTGCTGGCGATGATGGCGTAGAGAATCGGCGGCAGGCAGGGTGGGAAGAGCATGCCGAGCGAACCGGCACCGGTCAGCAGGCCGAGCGAGGAGCGCTCCGAGTAGCGGGCCGCGAGCAGGACCGGCATCAAAACGCCCCCAAGCGCGAGGATCGTGGCGCCCGATGCGCCCGTGAACGAGGTGAAGAAAGCGCAGACCAGCGTCGTGACGATCGCCGGGCCGCCGCGCAGGCCGCCGAACAGCGCCTGGAACACCCGCACGAGGCGCTTGGCCGCCGCGCCTTCGGCGAGAAAATATCCGGCCAGCGTGAACAGCGGGATGCTCGGCAGGGTCGGGTTCACCGTGAGTTGGTAATGCTTCAGCGGCACCGGCGAGACCGGCTCGCCCCCAGTCCAAAGGAGGATGAGTGCCGCGCCGCCCAGCGCCGTGAAGACCGGGGCGCCCATCGCGACGGCGATCAGCAGCACGATCATTGCCGGCCAGCGCAGGTCCTGCGGGTCGACCGGCGCCCATTGGATCACGGCAATAAAGGCGACGGCCAGCGCCAGCGTGGCCACCCGCCAGCGCCAGCAGGCGGAGGCGTTCAGGATGAGCCGGACGGCCACCAGGCCGAAACCGATCACCAGCAGCAGCTGCACAACCCAGGCGGGCAGGCCGAGGCCCAGAAAATGAAAGAGGATCTTGCCGAGTGATTTCTGCGAGACCACGAATTGCCAGCTGGCCGCACATAGCAGGGCGCTCACCGCCGCGGCGAACCCATAGCCGATCACATGGGAGAGCGTGAGCAGGCTGCCCTTGAACCACTGGGCCGCCGCGGAGAGCGCGAGCAGGCGGTTTTCGCGCGCGGCCACGGCGCCGCCCAGCATGCCGACGGCGAGCACGAGATGCTGCACAATCGTCGCCGAGGCCGAAATGCCCGTGCGGAAGAAAAAGCGGAGGACGACCTCGGTGACCGGCAGGATGGTCATCAACGCCAGGGCTGCGACTACCAGGAGGTTCTCGCCACGTCGCAGGCTCCGGAGCCAGCCGGGCAGGTTGGGCGGCTCGGTCAGAGCGATCCCGGGCCCCTGGGCAGCTGGAGGATTCATGGGTCGGGACCGGCTCCGCCTATTTCTTCTGCGCCGCGCGGTACGCGGCGAGCGCCCGCATGGTTTCGTCGAAAATGTCCGCCGGGACGAGCTCGCCGCGAATTTTTGGATACACCGCCTCCGCGAGCGCCCGCCATTCCGCCTCGATCTCGGGCGTGACCGGGGTGACCTTCAGTCCGCGCTTGACCATCGCGGCCACCGACTCGTCCATTTCGCGGCGGCTGATGGCCTTGATCTCGCGGCCGGCGGTCTCGGCGGACTTGAGCAGCGCCGCGCGGGTGTCGCTGGGAAGCTTGTTCCACGTTTCGGCGCGCACCACGAGCGCTCCGACGAGCGGCGCCCAGTTGAGTTCAAGCATGTAGGGGGCGCGTGAATCCATCTGGCTGGCCATGGCAAAGAACGGAATCGTCGGCACGGCGTCGATCAACTTGGTCTGCAAACCCGGGACGATGTCGACCGTTTCGAGCGGCACCGAGTCAAAGCCTACGGAGTTGTAGAGACCCACCTGCTCCGGGCTGCCCGACCAGGTGAAAAGCTTGAGCTTCCGCAGGTCGGCGGGATGGGTGACGGGTTGATTGGAGAAGAACCGGACCCAGCCGGCGTCGGTCCAGAAGAGGACCACGAAGCCCTTGGCAGCCATCCGTTGCTCGAGAAAGGGGCGGAGCTTTTCGCCCACGTAGTCGACCTCGTCAAGGTTGCGGAAGCCCATCGGGATATATTGGAGGCCGGTGACCGCGGGTTCGATCTCGGAGACGCCGACGACGGTGAGCAGCGCGGCCTGGAGGGAATTCACTTTCATCAGGCCCACCATCTCCGCTTCGCCGCCGAGCTTGCCGCCGGCGAAGATATTGAGATCCACCGCGCCGGCCGAATCCTTGCGCCAAGCCTCGCCCATCATCATGAGCGCCTTGTAGGCGGACGTGCCGACGGGCACAAGGGTGCCGAGTTTGAGCTTGGGCGCAGCCTGCGCGCCAGTGGCCAGGAGGGCGGCCAGCAGGACCGGGGCGGCCAGCCGGCGACGAAGTTTCGGGGAAAACGGGAACATAAAGGGAGTCAGTTGCCGGCCGGCTTTGCCGGGCTGAGGAAGAGGTCGTCCTTTTTTGACAGCAGCCAGCGTGCCCGCCGCTGCATGACGAGGTTGGCGAGGCGGAATTCCGGCGCTGCATCCGGATCCACCGCGAGGGCCCGGTTTAGCAGCTGCTCGAATTGCGCGGCATCCTGCTTCTCGACGCAGACTGCCTCGGCCAGCGCGACGAACGGTCCGGCCTGCCGGCCGCCCGACAGTTCCAGCGCCCGGTCGAAATGGCGCCGCGCGCGCTCGGCCGGGTCGCCCTTGATCCCCGAGCGGCTCATTTCGTAGGTGATGAGGAAGGTGTGGATGGAACCATGGTCCCAGCTTTCGTTGAGCTCCAGAGCGCGGTCGATCAGCGTCTCCACCTGGGGAATCTCCGCGATGAGCGCCGGATCGTCCTTACCCAGGGAAATGGCCGCGCCCCAGGAGGCCGCCGCCCAGTACGCCATGGGCACGTCGGGTTTTTGCAGCAGCCGTCCCGCCGCCCGGGGCGTCGTCCGCAGCTCGCCGCTGAAACCCGGATGCGCCGCGTCCAGGCCGCGCAGGGCGTAATCGCGTGCGCGCAAGTAGAGCCGGCGCGCCCGGATTCGCATGGCCTGCGCCGCCTCCACGTTCTGTCCCTCCAGTTCATCGGCGTCCTGCTGGACGAACGCGTAGGCGTATTGCGTGAACCCGCTGGAGGTGGCGAAGAGCAAGCCGCGGTGGCGTGGGCTCTCCGCCAGCAGGCTCTCCATCAGCTTCAGGCTGAACGGGACCGCATCCTTGACGAGCTGGGGATCGTTGTCGGAGGCAAACACGCCGCCCCCGCCGGCCAGCGCATCTCCGACTTTGTTGGCCACCATCTGGTTGATTGAACAGCCGGTGGCCAGCCCGGCCAGGAGCCCAGCCAGCAGCACTTTGACGGCCGGGGCGGCGGGGCGGCCGCGCAGCCAGAGCCGTGCAGTCTGGCCTGAATGCTTCGAAGGCAGACGCGGTCCAACTGCATGAATTCGGCTCAGCGGCACCAGGCAATATTCTTCGGGCTGCATAGGATCAGCGGCGGGAATCGGGAAGGGATTCTGGTAGAAAGATGCGAGATTGGGATATTAAAAGGACCATGCCGTCACCGGGCGAGAAAAACGAGGACGCAGTGGAATGGAGAAATCAAGGGCTTGGGCGCAAGAAGGAGCGGAGGGAGACGCAGCCTGGCGCGGCACCGATCGTAGTCGATTCCATGGAGAATCCGTTAATTGATAAACTTGATGCCGGTTATCACCGGGGCCAATGGCGACCGCCGGATGGACATTGCGTCCAGGTCGGCGCCCGGTACGCTGCCACACATGATGAATGTTCATCATCTGGAGCTGTTTTATTATGTCGCGAAAAACGGAGGCATCAGCCGCGCCGTGCGCCATATTCCCTACGGCATCCAGCAACCCGCTGTTAGCAGTCAAATCTTGCTGCTTGAGGAGGACCTCGGCACAAAGCTGTTTGAGCGCAGTCCGTTCCGGCTCACCGCCGAAGGGGAGGAGCTGTTCGCTTATGTCCAGCCGTTCTTCGAAAACCTCGAGGCGCTCGGAACAAAGCTTCGCAAGACCTCAACACCCCAGATCCGGATCGGCGCGCCCGAACTGGTGCTGCGCGAGTACCTGCCGGCCGTCATGCAGTTGCTGGGCCGGAAGCATCCGGGCGTCCGGCTGAGCCTCCAGTCCGGCTTCACACCCCAGCTGGAGGCGTGGCTGCAGGACCGACAGATTGATCTCGCCATCACCCCGCTCGACGGCCGCCCGCCGGCCCGGCTGCGTTGTCTGCGGCTGATGCGCGTCCCGCTCGTGCTGCTTGTGCACAAGAAATCCCGGTACCGTTCGGCGGAAGAGTTGTGGGGGCAAAGCCGGATCGAAGAGTCGTTGATCACCCTGCCGGCGATCGAGAACATCAGCCGGCTGTTCAAGAAGGGCCTGCAGCGCCGGCGGATCGATTGGACGCCGGCCATCGAGGCCAGTTCCCTCGACATCGTCACCCAATATGTCGCCAACGGTTATGGCGTCGGCGTCAACGTGAACCTGCCCGGCGTGTCCCGCCACCCCCAGGTGCGCATCCTGCCACTGGAGGGGTTCGAACCGATCGAGATGGCCGCCTTGTGGCACGGGCAGCCGACGCCCCTGATCCGGGCGGTGCTGGAGGAGGGCCAGCGGTACATCCGCCAGGCCTGGCCCCAGTGGCAGTGTGACGACACGCTCGAGTAGCGGACGGCGAGGCGTGTTATTTGCCGGCGGGCACCGGTGCCCTGACGTGGAGTCCATGCACGGAATCCAACGGAAGCATGAGTTCCCCGCCGGATGTGCCGCTCAACCAGTGCAGGGTAAGTGCGCGGGGATTGGGGATCATCGGGAAGAAAAGGCTGCCGACGCGCGCCCCCCCGGGTGCGATGGTCAGCGGCAGCGCGAGGCGACGCTGCCCGAACTCGCTCGCGAAATAGACCTTGTTGAGGCTGACGATTTTCCTGACGTAAAAAGCCGGTACCGGGACTACAGCCGCTGCGACTGCCAAGGCAATGCCATCGCCCAAAGCGCCACCGGTGGCAGCAACGAGGCGAACCCCGCCGCCCACGGTGACCGCAGCCGGTCCGGCATCGCGCGCGAAGGCCAGGTCGGTGGCGAGGTATTTCTGCTCGAGAGTTGTGCTGCGCTTTTCCAAGGTCTGCATCTCGACGCCGGCGGCGTGGCTGGTGCCGGCAGAATCAGTCAGCGTCGCGGAGGCGATGGTCAGGGGCTGGCCGCCCTGGTTGGAGATGGTGACGACATATTCATCCCAAAGAGCTTCCCGCTTCCACGAGCCCGGACTGTCGTAGGTGATGATCGTGTGCAACACCATAGCCGCCGGAGGTTGCACAGTGGCCAGATTGACCGGCACGAGTGGAGGCGTGTCTCCTTGCGCCGTCTGGTCATTGGTGGAGGCGCCGCTGGACAACAGCGCGCCGGCGCTGAGCAAAAAGGCAACGAGGGTTGTTGTTCTCATGTGCTTTCGTTGGGCTAAAGGTTGAGAGCAGGCGCCTTACTTGCCAGCCGAGGCCGGGGCCTTCAGGTGCAGTCCTTGCAGAAAATCGAGCGGGAGCGTGAGTTCATCTCCAGACGGACCGCTCAACCAGCGCAAGGTGAGCGCGCGGGGACTGGGGGTCATTGGGAAGAAAAGGCTGCCGATGCGCGTCTCGCCGGGTGCGAGCGTCAGCGGCGGAGCCAGGCGCCGGCGGGTGAACTCGGCCGCGATGCCAGCCTTGTTGTCACTGTTGACGGCCCACACACCGAGAAAATAGATCGGCAGCGCGACTCCGACCGCCGCGCTGGCTGCCGCGCCGGCGCCTGCCGCCATCACGCCGCCCGCGGCGGCCACCGCACCACCCCCAACGCCGCCCACAATGACCACGCCCGCCCCGGCATCGCGCAGGAAGGCGACGCCAGCGGCGCGGTATTTCTGCTCCAGCGTCTGACTTTCCTTCTCTAAAGCCCAGAGGTCGGTGCCGGGAGCGTGGCTGGTGCCGGCGAAATCGGTCAGCGCTGCGGACGCGATGGTCAGCGGTCGGTCGCCCTGATTGGAGATGGTGACAACATACTCGTCCCAGAATGCCACCCGTTTCCACGATCCGGGACCCCGGTAGATGATGACCATGTTCAACGCCACCTTGAGCGGCGGTTGCGCCGCAGCAAGATTGAGCAGCCTGGGTGGAGGCGCATTTTCCGGCGCCATCTTGTACTTGGTGGAGACGCAGCCGGATAAAAACACGCTGGCGCCAAGCAGCAGGTGGGCCACCGCCAGAGGCGGCGCAGGATGAGCACGGGGGGTCATGAGGTTCATGGGGCTGGTGCGTGGATGGTGGGTATGGCTACGCGGACGCCGCGGCGAGGAATATCATCGTTGGGCCGAGACTCGCCGGGCGCGGGGTCAGTGGCGGTGAGCAGCGAAAGCAGCGCGAGGATAATGACGCAGGTGACCATGGCGAGATTAGACCGAGGAGTTGACGGTGCTTGAAGCGATCGCGTCGAGAATACCCGACTTTGGAGAAAGCCCGTGAATTGATAAATTCCTCGGAAGCCATTGAGCCAGCCAATGGCCCGTGTTCTTGGAGACGGGCCACGGTTCAACTGAAAAGGGGGCCGCTGGTGGGCTCACGGAAGGGCGTTGCCATCGGAAAACCGCGCCGTTAATCCTGTCCAACCCCTGTGAACATCCATCATCTGGAGCTGTTCTATTATGTGGCCCGGAGCGGCGGGATCAGCCGCGCGGTCCAGCGCATGCCGTATGGCATCCAGCAGCCGGCCCTCAGCAGCCAGATCCTGCTGCTCGAGGAGGACCTCGGCACCAGGCTGTTTGAGCGCAGCCCGTTCCGGCTGACACCTGCAGGCGAAGAGCTCTACGCATTTGTCCGTCCTTTTTTCGAAAATCTCGCTCCGGTGGGTGCGCGCCTGCGCAAACAATACAAACCGTCCGTCCCTTCCATCCGGATCGGGGCCTCGGAGTTTGTGCTGCGCGATCACCTGCCGGCCGTGATCGAGCGTTTGCGCGCCCAGCACCCTCAGATCCGCCTCTCACTGCGTTCCGGTTACGATCCGGAGCTGCTGGCGTGGGTGCTGGACCGACAGATCGACCTGGCCGTGACCGCCATGGAATCCCGCCCCCAGCCGGTGATCCGCTGCCTGCGGTTGATGCGCCTGCCCCTCGTCCTGCTGGTGCCGCGAAAATCCAAACTCAAGTCCGCCGCCGAGCTCTGGGCCCAGAAGCCCATGAAGCAGCCCCTGATTACCATGCCGTCCTTCGAGCCCATCACGCGGCTTTTTCAAAAGGGTCTGCAGCGCCTCAAGGTCGACTGGCCGACGGCGATCGAGGCCAGCTCGATGGACATGATCACCTGGTACGTCGCGAACGGCGACGGGATCGGCTTGAGCGTGCAGTTCGCGCTCGCGGCAAAACCCGCCGGCGTTCGCGTGCTGCCGCTGGAAGGCTTTGCTCCGCTCGAGGTGGCGGCGTTCTGGCGCGGCGCCCCCACGCCGCTGATCCGAGCGATCATCGAGGAGGGGCAGCGCTACGTGCGCGAGAACTGGCCCGAATGGCAGTGCGACGATACACTCAAGTAGCGGCCGGCCGGCCGCTGCAGTCGGAGCAATCGGCTCCGGACCGGGCTGCAAGTCTGCCGGGGATTGCTGGTTACCACGGAGACACGGAGGGATCCATGCAATCGGACCACGATCTCGCTCGCGCTGTTTTCAACCGTTTGATGGACGTTGGAGGAGCCTGCCTGCAGGCGAAATCCCCGGTGGAATCGCGAGTGAACTCGCTCCTACAATTGCATTACTCCGTCGCAGAATGGATCGATCTGAGTGATGCACCGCGTTGTATCAGGATAGTTCGAAATGAACGCCGAGAAGGTTGCCCGTGGAATGGGCCCGCCTGGCAACCAAACCCAAAGAAACCGTGCCGATGACCGATCATCAGAAACCCAACCTTACATGAGAACGCGGAGGCAGCAGAGAGCCCGTTTCGCTACCATTGCGTGAAGAAGCTATCGGGAAAACCGAGATGACTGAGGCCCCGAGCCTGCGCCATGGGCCCCGCTGCCCCACAAAACCGCGCCCCGCCTTCCGCCCCAGCGTTCAATCGGCTGGGTTAGCGCCGGCAGAGCTAGGAAATGGTGAAATGCACGGCCTGACCATTTTGGTGTCTTCCCCAACGAAGTGATTGGATAGCCTCCCGTCAGCAGATGCCGGGGCCGTGGTGAACGGGTCTGATCTGCATGCAGCGAGCATCATTGAACCGAGCCTGCCGAATGGACCGCCCCAGGGACGCGGCCAATCCCCGAATGTTTGACTTCCCTCATCCGGCCAAACACCATCGCACCGTGCAAATGCTGCTTCTGGCAGGTGCCGAACGACGCGTGACCTTCGGCGCAGGAAGGCGATCTTTTTTCAGTCGGCCAACAATCAACTGTCCCATGATTACGCCCCGCGCCTGGACCGCGATCACCGTGCTCGCCGCGGCCTTGGTTCTGCCCCTCCACTCTGCGCACGCGGCCCTGCCCGATTACAAGTTGGGCGATGTGGCCAGGGAAGATATCATCACCCCCGTCCGGTTGCTCGTGGTGAATCCCGACGCCACGGAAGCCTTGAAACAGAAGGTGGCGCTGCAGGTTCCCTTCATCGTCCGCCGGACGCCGCAGAGCGCGGATGAGGCGGAACAGGACTTGCGGCAAAGCATCGCCACGGCCCGGACGAAATTCATGGCCGCGCTGCAGGGGGCCGTGCGCGGCCGCGTCCCCAGCGTGGCGGATTTGGACACGCCGGCAGGCACGAGCGTGATCCAGGCAATGGGCCGCGAGTCCCCCCAAGACCTGCCGATCGACAAGCTGGCGCCCCTCTGGGTCCTCGGAGTGAGCGATCAACCCTTTGTGGAAAGCCTGCTCCGGCCGTTGCGTGAGGTGATGGCCCAGCCCGTCGTGGGCAACAAGACGGAGAGTCAGTTGCCCGCCAATCAGTCCGTGCGCCTGATTTCGGTGAAGAGCGCCAGCGAGCGCCCGACCGCACTGGAACTTGAAGACACCGGGGTGACGGTGTCGGCTGGAAAAGTGATCAGCCTCTGGCGCGCGCGGCGCCTGGTCGAAACCCGTTTTCCGGCCGGCCAGGAGCAGATGGGCAGGTTCGCCGGGTCGTTCGTCCGCGTCAGCGCGTACTCCGACGCGGGCCTGACCGCAATTCTGCGCGACCATCGATTGGAAGGGGTCGCGGCGAACGACACGTACGAAGCGGCGCAAGTCATCGTCCGCAAGGGACAGACGATTGACCGCAAGGCGCTGAACGCCCTGGCGGTGCTGCGCGAAAAGAGCCTCATCGGCACCCTGCAAACCAAACTCGAGCAGGAACAGTCCGTCGCCGGCCAGATCGCAAAACAGACGCTGTGGATCGCCGGGGGTCTGGGAGTCGTGGGCCTCGCGCTCATCCTGATTTTCTGGCGTCTGCGCACCCGTCCTGCCCCCATGCTGCTTCCGGTGCTGGAGAACCCGGCCCTGCCCGGATCGGAACAGAAGGCCTTGCCGGGCGATGCAGGCGAAGACGAGTGGCGCAGCCGGGCCCTGTTGGCCGAGGGGAAGGCTGAGCGGGCCCATGCCGCCATCCGCTCCGGGACTCTCGGCTGGATGCGTGAGAAGATTTTCCAGACTCTGTTCCGCCAGCGGGCGGAATTGCTCTCGGTGCAGCAGAAAGCCGAGGCTGAGATGCACGAATTGGAGCAGCGGCTGGAGCAGTTGCACACCCCCCTGCAGGAGCGCATCAGCGCCTACGAAAAGCGCATCGCGGAACTGGAGAAGGAGCTGGCCGCCAAGGGCGAGGAGAACCGCGAGTTGATCGGGGCCCGGATTAATGTGGCCAAACAGCAGTTGTCCCTGGAACGCGAACGGTTTGCCACTAATTAGGGCGGGTCGTCAGACGCTCGCTTTTTGACAGCTGTCTGAATCATGGAGTTTGAAAACACGGCCTAAACCGGACTCATGCAGTAGAACGTAGGGCCGGACCTTGTGTCCGCGCTGTCTTGCGAGGAAAGAGCCACCGACCAAGGTCGGGCCCGGCCCGTACGATCGGTCGCAAGCACCCAAACTGTTCGGTGAATGATGTCGGGGTAGTGGGTCAGTTTGCCAGGACTGGACCGTGCCGGTAGGTCGGGGTTTATCCCCGACAGCGTGATGTCGATGCGCATTGCGTCGGGCATGAAGTCCGACCTACATAAACTGACCCGCCGCCGATGCAGGCGCCTGCTCGCAGGCGATGTTCGCTCCGTCATCGCGAGCAGGCTCGCTCCGACAACTGCATGAGTCCGGTTTAGGCGTGGCCGGCCGACTTACTTTCCTCGGCTCGCGCCGGCAGGGCATGCTCATAGCATTCCAGCGCTTCGTCGTAGCGCTGCAGCCGGTTGCAGACCCTGCCCTTGGAAAGATAGGCGATGGCCATTCTTGGATCGGCCTTGATGGCGCGATCGTAACACTGGAGGGCCTCATGATCCTGCTTCAACTGCTCCAGCGCCGCACCCTTTTTGACCAGCGCTTCGGGATGGTTTCCGTCGAGCTTCAGAATCTCATCATAGCAGGCCACTGCCTCGGCGGCCCGGTTCCGGTTATATAACGACCAGCCCTTGCCCAGTAACGCGGTGATCAGCGCGGCTTGATCGTTGGCCGCGGTGTCAGCGGCGGCGGCGCGCTGGGGAAAATCAGTTTCGCCCGCCGGCTCAGCTGATGCGGCCGGCAACGGAGGCTCCGCGGTGTGTTCGAGCTCGGAAATGCGCTGCTCCATCCGGCGGATCACCGATAGCATACGCTGGTTGGACAGTGCCACCGCCTCGCCCGAAGGAGCGCCGTTGTCGTCGGGCGAAAACCCCAGCCGGGCCTGGTCCGGCAGCTGCAGGCGCAGGGCCGTGACTTCCGCGATGCGGCTGACCGACCGCCACTGGAACAGCGTCGTGAAGAGCATCGCCAGCAAGCCCACGCCACCGATTGCCGACGCGACATAGAGGACCGTGTGATACGAATGCTGCGCCTCGGCCTGCTGACGCTCGCGTTCCGCCGCCACGCGCGACGCTTCGAGTTGCTGACGCGCGCGCTCGGCGGCCAAATCCGCTTTGATCGCGTCGAGCTTCTCCGTGATGGCCGCGGCCTGGGAGCGGGCCGTCGCCTCGCTCTCGAGGCGGTTGTTCACGATGGCCACCTCTGCCGTGTGCAATTGCTCCCGTAGTTGCAGGTAGGACTTCAGTAACTCGTCGCGGCCGAGGTCCTCAGGGTTGGCGGACTTGGGCGGCGGAACGTCAGCCGCCGGTTGGGCCCGCAACGCGCTGCGCCCGGCGCCGAGAAACAACAGGGCGACACAAAGCGCGCCGAACCGGGAAAGCATAACCATGTTCCGCATGACAAGCTGCTGCCGGAGGTTCAAACCGCACACCGCCGATGTCAAGACGGCTGGCGGCAGCCTCGGGGGATGATTGGCCCCAGAACCGCGACGGCCGCCGCGCAGCGCTCCGGTACGTTCGGTCCGACATCAGTGGCCGAGAGGAACCGCGCGGTGACGGGCTCGGCGCTGAACTCGTCGGCGCCCTTGGCCTTTTTTTCCGGCCGGGCAGTCCCGGGTGGACCCCGCCCTCGAGGCCAACGCGATGGGCTGGTTTCCACTGCGCGCATTTCGAAAGACGCAACCTCCGCGGACTGCTGCCACCCGTGCAGACGTGCAGAGCAGGAGGCCGGCAGCATTGATCGCCCGCTTGTCTTGGCCGGACGTTGGCGAGGGCAACCAGACACTTTTCTGCCGACGCCAAGGCGGACAAGTTTGGGTTGTTGAACAAGGAAGCGTCCAAAGCCTAGCTGAGAATCGGTAGGAATTGGAGGGCACGCGCTGTCGTTGTCCAATCCCCAAACGGCGCTGACGGAGCCGCTCGGCGGGGCGCGCCGCAGGCAGCGCCTTCTGCCGGACACCGCAGCAGGGTCCGCGCAAATGAGTTTTACGCGGCGGGACCGTGATATGAAACCGAGAGTAGATTCCCGTCGGGGTCCTTGAACCAGGCCACTTGGGCTCCCCCCGGAGCGGTCCAGATGGCAAGCTTGTCCTGCTCCAGCCCAGGGTAGCATTCGAAAACGACCCCACGCTCCGACAACGCGGTCACCGTTTCCGGCATCGCCGCCACCTGCCAGCCAAGAATGGTGTACGGCGCGGGCACAAAACCGCCCACCTTGACAACGCGGATCATCGTGCCGCCGCTCTCAAAAACCAGCGCGAACCCGTCGTTCGCAATGAAGCGCAATCCCAGCATGGCCTCATAGAAGGCCCGGGCCCGGCCGAAGTCCGTCGTCGCAACAAAACCAATGATTGGGCGGGAGCCGAGCATGGGCGGGTGGATTCGGCGGAAGGCGGCCGGGGGCTGCTCAGAAGTCCCGCATCTCCGCCCGGACGGCAGCGTCGTCCGCCGGGTCGTCGGGAATGCGCATGCGGTAGAAGCTGCGGTAAACGAAGACCAGCCCGACGATCAGGATGGCGGTGCCGATGACATATTTGAGGTCGTTGTCGGCCATCTTCACCGCGATCTCCACCGCGAGCAGCCCGAAGAGCGTGGTGAACTTNNAAGATGGCCTGGTAGAGGCCGAAGAACGCTAGGCCGATCAGGTATCCGATGAAGAAATACGGATCGAAGAACGGCAGCGCCAGGGCAAAGCAGAAGATCACCACGAAGATGTTGATCATGCCGCGCTGGGCGTACTGCGTGCAGATTCTCACGATCTCCTTGGAGTCGGCCGTCGACGCCGTGGCGGCCTCGAGGCGCAGGTGCCGCTTGATGTAGACGACGGCGCGATAGGCGCCGGTCACGACCGCCTGCATGGAGGCCCCGGTGAACCAGTAGATGACCGCGCCCCCCGCGAGCAGGCCGAGCACGACCTCGGGATGCACCAGGCTGAGCCGGTCCACCACGCCGCCGAACGCCCGCTCGAGCAGGAGGATGATGCCGAAAACCATGGTGGTGGCGCCGACCACCGCGGTGCCGATCAGCACCGGNNTGCCCGCGCCGTCGCCCTTTTCAAGCGCGAGCTTGGCATGGGCGAAGTCGGGCGTGAAGCCGAAGTCCCGCGCGATTTCGGCGGCGATGCCCGGGAGCCGCTCGATCTGCGAAAGCTCGAAAACCGACTGCGCGTTGTCGGTGACCGGGCCGAAGCTGTCGACCGCNNAAGGCGAAGATCGGCGCGGCGAACCGGATCCCCACCGGCATCAGGCCGGCCACGGCGATATTCTGCGAGAAATGGTAGGCCGCGGCCATGAGGACGAGGATGACCAGGCCCATCCAGAACGCGGAGTAGTTGCCCGCCACCAGACCCGAGAGGATGTTGAGGGAGGCGCCGCCCTGGCGCGAGGAGCTGACGATCTCATGCACATGCCGCGACTTGGTGCTGGTGAAGACGCGGGTGAACTCGGGGATGACCGCCCCGGCCAGCGTGCCCAGGCTGATGATCATGGCGAGGTTCCACCAAAGGTGGTCGTGGCCCACGAGGCCGCCGAGCAGCAGGTAGCTCGCGAGAAACGTCACAAGAATCGAGACCACCGACGTGATCCAGACCAGGTTGGTCAGCGGCGCCTCGAGGTCGAAATCGTTGTGCTGGCCGTAGAGTGTGCGGCTCATCCCCTCGTTGAGCAGGTAGGAGCCGAGCGAGGTGAGGATCATCAGGATGCGCATGGCGAAGATCCAGACGATGAGCGTGCCGCACATCACCGGATCGTGGACCAGCGCGAGGGCGAGGAAGGCGATCAGCGCCACGCCGGTGACGCCATAGGTCTCGAAGCCGTCGGCGGTGGGCCCGACCGAATCGCCGGCATTATCGCCGGTGCAATCGGCGATCACGCCCGGATTACGCGGGTCGTCCTCGGGGAGCTGGAAGACGATNNATGCGCAGCGCGCTCGCGCCGAGCGACTCGCCGATGGCGAAGCCCACGAAGCACGCGCCCGCCAGCGAGGCCGGCAGGAAGGTGAGAATCGCGATCATGAAGAACAGCTCGATGGCCACGAGCACCAGGCCGACGCTCATGCCCGAGCGCAGCGGGATCGAGAGCGTGGCGAGCGAGTTGCCGCGCAGCGCCGAGAACGCGGTGCGCGAGTTGGCGACGGTGTTGATCCGGATGCCGAACCAGGCGACGCCATAGCTGCCGAGGATCCCGAGGATCGAGCAGAGCAGGATGACGCTGACATTGAAGAACGACTCGTGGACCAGCCCGGCGAAATAGTAGGCGATGCAGATCGCGATCAGCCCCCAGAGCCCGACCAGGAACCGGCCCTGCTGCAGCAGGTAGGTCTTGCAGGTTTCCCAGATGGTCGCGGATACGCGAGCCATCGCGGGGTGGACGGGGAGCCGCCGCGTTTGCCAATACTGCCACAGGCCGAAAAGAAGGCCGAGGGCGCAGACGGCGATGCCGGCGTAGAGCACCGCCAGACCGGAGACGACTCCGCCGGGTACCCGGAACGACACGGCGTGCAGATCGGGGAGCTGGATCTGGGATTCGTCGGCAATCGCCTCGGAAGAACAAACCACCACCGCAGCTGCCAGGGCGGCAGGCTGCCAAAGAATAGTTTTCCTCATGGGGTAAAGGGATGAACTAGGGATTTCGGCCGGGTTTTTCTCCGGACCGGCGGGCCGGCGCGATGAGTTTCAATTTTTGCATGCGACAAGAAAATCGAAGTTGGCCGGAGTGCAACCCGCCGTCGCAAATCGATGGCGCCGGGCGGCGGCGCGGCCCGTTTTAGCGCGAGATGTCGCGCTGGGTGAGCACCCGGAAACCCCGGTGGCCAAGCGCCTGCGCGCCGATTTCCGCATCTTCCGTGTGGAGCGCAAACGCCGCCCGTCCCTCGGGCCGTTTGGAAAACGCGTACACATATTGGATGTTGATCTCGGCTTCGAGCAGCGCCGCGAGCACCTGCTTGAGGCTGGCTTCGCCGGACAGCTCCACCGCAAGAATGTCCTCCTCGACGCAGGGGAAATGGTTCTTCACCAGCAGCTCGCGGGTCCGGTCGGGATCGTCGACGATCAGGCGCATGATCGCGCTCTCGGTGGTGTCGAGCACCGTAACCGCCACGATGTGCACGTTGTGCTGGGACAAAAGCGAGGTGAGGTCGAACAGGCGGCCCACGCGGTTCTCGGTGAACACAGAGAACTGCTTCACAGGACCGGTGGAGAGGGTGAGATCGGCCATGGGCGGGCGGAACCGCGGCGATGCTGGGCCAGGAGGATCGGCCGGTCAACCTTGCGCGGTCAGCGGAAGCGCTGCGCCAGCTTCCAGCCGGCATAGACGCCGAGGAGGGCCGCCACTCCGCTGAGCACGATGGCCATGCCGATTCCAAACTGCATCCCGAGGAGCCAGCCCGCATAACTGCCAATAAACGCGCCGCCGAATGTGCAGAGTTTATTCATGGCCGGGGAAACCCGGAAGCTAGGACCGCCCGCAGAAAGATCCACCCAAAATCATGGGACGAGTTGGGTTTTCCGCTTTTCCCCGTGATTTCCTGTTTACTCGACGGAAGGCGCTTTCTAGCGTGCCGCCGCCAATGAAAACAAGGAATCTGGAAACTCCGCTCAGCACCAACCCCCATCTGGTAACCTGGGTGAGGAAGATGGTGGCTCTCTGCAAGCCCGCCCATGTCCACTGGGTCGACGGATCCCAGGAGGAATACGACGCCCTGTGCGGGCAGTTGGTCGCGGCGGGCACCTTCGTCCGCCTGAACGAGGAGAAATGGCCCGGATGTTTCCTGGTGCGCTCCGATCCCAGCGACGTGGCGCGCGTTGAGGACCGGACGTTTATTTGCAGCCTCTCGAAGGACAACGCCGGTCCCACCAACAACTGGGTGGATCCCTTCGAGATGAAGAAGACCCTGCGCGGCCTGTTCAGCGGCTGCATGCAGGGGCGCACGATGTATGTGCTGGCCTTCTGCATGGGTCCGTTGGACTCGCCCATGTCGAGGATCGGGGTGGAGCTGACGGATTCGGGCTACGTCGTGGCCAACATGCGCATCATGACGCGCATTGGCCGGCCGGTGCTCGCGCTGATTGACAAGGGCGACCAGCGCGTCGTGCCCTGCATGCATTCGGTCGGCGCGCCGCTGCCGAAGGGCCGGCGGGACGTGCCCTGGCCCTGCAACGCGGACCAGAAATACATCGTGCATTTTCCCGAGACGCGCGANNTGCTTCGCCCTGCGCATCGCCTCCAACATCGCGCGCGACGAGGGCTGGATGGCCGAGCACATGCTCATCCTTGGCGTTGAGAACCCGCAGGGCGAGAAGACCCATGTGGCGGCGGCGTTTCCAAGCGCGTGCGGCAAGACCAATTTTGCCATGCTGATCCCGCCGAAGGCTTTCAAGGGCTGGAAGGTGTGGACCGTGGGCGACGACATCGCGTGGATCAAGCCCGGCGCGGACGGCCGCCTCCACGCCATCAACCCTGAGGCGGGCTTCTTCGGCGTGGCGCCCGGCACCGGCGCGAAGACCAATCCCAATGCCATGGCCACGCTGACGAAGAACTCGATCTTCACCAACGTGGCCCTCACGCCCGACGGCGGGCCGTGGTGGGAAGGCATGACGGATGAGCCGCCCGCCCGGGCGATCGACTGGCAGGGCCAGGAATGGGTGCCCGGTTGCGGTCGGAAGGCGGCGCATCCCAACGCGCGCTTCACGGCGCCAACGCGGCAATGCCCGAGCGTCGATGCCGACTGGGAGAACCCCGCCGGCGTGCCGATCAGCGCCTTCATCTTCGGCGGCCGCCGTCCGAGCACGATTCCGCTAGTGTTCCAGGCCTTCAATTGGTCGAGCGGCGTCTATGTCGGCGCCACCATGGGCTCCGAGACCACCGCCGCNNCGCAAGGATGCCGACGGCCGGTTCCTCTGGCCGGGCTTCGGGGAGAACATGCGGATCCTCAAATGGATCGTCGACCGCGCCCGGGGACGCGCCCTGGGCAAGGAAACCCCCATCGGCTGGGTGCCGCGCTACGAGGATATCGAATGGGGCGGACTCGACTTCCCGCGCAGCCGGTGGGACGAGATCATGGCGGTCGATCGTACGGCCTGGCGCCGGGAGGTCATCGAGCATGAGGAGCTTTTCCTCGGCCTGCACGACCACCTGCCGAAGGAGATGATCTTCGAGCGGGAGCTGCTGATTTGCCGACTGTAGTTCGCGGGAGGCTGCTTGGGAAACAAAGATAGGGACAGGCCCCCCGGATGGCGCGCTTCCTACCGAGCGATTCCATCCCTGTAGAAAGTGATCGAGAGGCGATTCCCAGCCGGGTCAGTCTTCCTCCGGCGGGGTGAAGCCGCGGCGCAGCGTATTCTCGGCCACCACGCGGGGGAACAGGAAGTTCTCGAGGTAGCCGCGGCCGCCGGCCTTGGTGCCGCCGCCCGACATCTTGAAGCCGCCAAACGGCTGGCGCTCCACAATCGCGCCGGTGATGCCGCGATTGAGATAGAGGTTGCCGACGAACATCTCCTCCTTCGCCCGCTCCAGGGCGTGGGGGCTGCGCGAGAACAGGCCGCCGGTGAGCGCGTAGTCGGCGCCGTTCACCAACGCAAACGCCGCGTCGAGATCCTTCGCCTTCAGGATGGCCACGACCGGACCGAAGATTTCCTCGCGCACGATGACATGTTCGGGCCGGCAATCGGCGAAGACCGTCGGCGGGACATAATAACCGCCGCCCGCCAGGAGTTCGGGCGGAAGCTTGGCCTGCCAGGCGAGCCGGGCCTCCTTCTTCCCCTGCTCGATGTAACCGAGGATGCTCTTCTGCGCGGCCCCGTCGATGACGGGATTTACGATGGTGCCGGGTTGTGCCGGATCGCCGATCGGAATCGTCGGGCAAGCGGCGATGAAACGGTCCACGAACCGATCGTAGACGCCCTCAAGCACGATGAGCCGGGATAGCGCGGAGCATTTCTGGCCGGCGTAGCCAAATGCGCTGTAAAGCGCGGCGGGGATGGCCTCGTCAAGATCGGCGTCGTTGTCGATGATGAGCGCGTTTTTTCCGCCCATTTCACAGACCACCTTCTTGAGATTGAGCTGGCCGGGGTGGGTCTTGCCCGCGGCCTCCCAGATCCCGCAGCCCACGGCGCGCGATCCGGTGAATGCGTAAAAGTCCACCTTCGGGTGCGCGACAAGATGGGCGCCGGCGTCCGCACCGTTGCAGGGCAGGTAGGCCAGCACGCCTGCTGGCACGCCAGCTTCGGTCAGAACGTCCATCAGCAAGGCGCCGATGACCGAGGTCTGCCGGGCGGGTTTGATGATCATGCAGTTGCCGGCCACCAGCGGGGCGACCGTCAGACCGGTGAGGATCGCGAGCGGGAAGTTCCAGGGCGCAATGGACACGCCGAGGCCACGGGGCGTCCACATCTGGACGCAACGCTCGCCCGGCACCGGCTGCGTGACGACGGGCTTTGCGAGCCGGCGCATTTCGACCGCGTAAAAGCGGCAGAAGTCGATGGCCTCGGAGAGGTCGGCGTCCGCTTCGACCCACGGCTTGCCGGCCTCGAGAATCAGGAGCGCGTTGATCTCGAAGCGGCGCGACTCCATGAGATCGGCCGCGCGCTCGAGCATGCGGGCGCGATCGTCGGCAGGCGTGGCGCGCCAGGCCGGAAACGCCGCGATCCCGGCCGCGACCGCAGCCTCGGCGTCCGCGATGGTGCCGCGCGCCCAGGAGCCGACGATCTGGGAGGGGTGGGCGGGGTTGACCGACGGGACATATTCGCGGTCGGCGATCTTCCGACCGCCGATCACCAGTGGATGTTTCCGGCCGACGCGGATGCTGCCCGCCGGTCCTGGACGGTTCGGATCGCCGACCGCGGCCAGCGCGGCGCGTTGTTTTTCGCGGTTGGTCGCGATTGTGAAGTCGGTGTTGGCCGCGTTCCTGAATACCGGAGGGGTTTTCGAAGGGTCGGTCTTGCCGCTTTCCGGTTTCGCATTTCCGGCCTCAAGCAGTTCCACCGGATTACGCAGGAGCTGTTCCTTGGTGGCCTCGCCAGTGTTCTTGGCGCGGAGGAAGCCTTCGTTCGAGGTGTTCTCGAGGAGGCGGCGCACAAGGTAAGCCATGCCGGGCAGCAAGGCGCCGACGGCGCAATACTCACGGACGCGGTGCCCGCGCTGGATGAGGGCCGACTTGAGTTCGTCCGCCATGCCATAGAGCGCCTGGAACTCGTACGCGCGGGGATCAATCTTGCGGCGTTCGGCCTGGACGATGGCGTGGGCGCATGAGCGAACGTTATGCGAGGCGAACGCCGGGGTGAGAAGGTCGATATTGTCGAAAAGAAGACACGTGAGTTTCTCGTAGTTGGCGTCACTCTCGGGCTTGCGCGACCAGACCGGCACCGGCCAGGCGCGCTGCTGGGCAAGGATGGTCTCGTAGTCCCAATAGGCGCCTTTCACGAGCCGCACGGACAGCGGGCGCTGGGCGTGGCGCGCCCAGGCGATGAGTTCGCGCAAATCCTGCTCGCAGTCGCGCAAATAGACCTGGAGGGCGATGCCCACCTGCGGCTGCCGGCGGAATTCCTCCTCCTCGAGGATTGATTTGAACAGCGCGAGCGTCAGGTCCTTGAGCCTGTAGCTCTCCATGTCAAAGTTGACGAGGGCCCCGACCTCGGTGGCGCGGCGGAGGATCGGACGCAGGCGCTGCTTCAGCGCGCCGATGCTGTTTTCCGGATCAGCCGGATGAACGTCCGGCGTAAGGGCGGAGATCTTGACCGAGAGATTGAGGCGGGGAAGCGGTCCGGCGGGCCCGACATCGCTGAAGGCG
Source organism: Opitutia bacterium (assembly GCA_003153035.1). GTDB lineage: Bacteria > Verrucomicrobiota > Verrucomicrobiia > Opitutales > Opitutaceae > Fen-1467. Next base: position 4,429 of record PMBT01000014.1, on the reverse strand, counting down.
GGGGCGGGCTCCTCCGCGAGCGCGGCGGAGACCGTGTTGAGCACGTTGAGGTTGCGCTGGAGGAAGCCGGCGGCCTCCGCCTCGTTGACCACGGTTTCGCCAAGCAGGTCGATGGTGGTGGCCAGGCCGGCCCGGGCATTCTTGCGCAGCTGTTTCACGAGGTCCTCAGGGCCGTCGCCGGCGACGAACTGCCGCGCCATGTCCACGACCTGCGATTTCACGGGGTTGGCGACGAGCGCCGGGGCAAAGGAGGCCGCGGCAAGGCCCGTCTTGAGGGCGGGATGAAGCTCGACGGCCTTGTCGCCGAGGTATTCCTGGAGATGCCGGACGATCTCCGCGGAAGAGTTCAGGGACGGCAGCACATCGACAAAGCGGAAGAGCTGCGTTTTGAATGCCGGATCCTTCATCGACCATTCCATGAGGCGCGCGTAGGCGCCTTTCTTGGAGAAGATGCCGGGAACAGGATGGGCATCCATGAGCGCGAAGAGCTTGTCACCCTCGGCGCGAACCGCCGCCTCGATCTGCGGATCAAGGGGCAGAAATCCCGTAGCCGGACCGCTTGATGCGATTGGGTTTGTCATGGCAAAGGAGAACAAAACTGCGGCGGATTGCCAACATTTCCCGGATGGTCTGCGGTTCACACCGCGCATCACGGACTGGAGGGCGGACCTCCCGGTCCGCCGCTGCCGTCGCATTCGTCACCGGCGCGGCTCGGCGGGCTTGCCTAAATCGGCCGTTGGTTATGGGCTCACCTGAACCCCATGGCCTCCACGAGCGCCAACGTCCTGGAGCAAATACTGGCAGCTGCTCGCACCCTCCGATCTGCACTTGGGCGGATGCATGCAATTGGGTGGAGCGGCTTGTCCACAAGACGGTCCGAGCTGGATCCATGCAATTGGAATTGTAGGGCGGGGTCGCCTGACCCCGCCTCGCCTCGGGAGAAATGGCGGGGTCAGACGACCCCGCCCTACACAATTTGGTTTCGGAAATCGCGAGCGAGATCATGGTTCAACTGCATCATTCCGGCTGAGCGCGTTGAGGACAACGTGCTCGACCGCTTTGTTTGCGGCAATTCAGCGCATGATCACAGTTCAACCGCCTGGTTCCGGCTAAAGCAGGTCGATGCCATTTTTCATTGGATCGGCCTGAGCCTGCCATGTCCCAAATTGGCAGGGGTTGGATCTCATAAGACATTAGAATACTTTGGTTTATATCATTGCATGGACTTGGACCGGATGCCTTCGGACGGTCGGGGGTCACCGCAATCGGGTCAAGAAAGCGAGGATTATTGCGACTCGGATGCGCGATCGGGTGTTCTGGACTCGAAAGCTCACAAACCAGTGCAAGCCACCGAAGAGGGGCCGGCCGCCCCGATCGAATTCACCACCTTCATGCACAACTATCAGAATATGGTCTATACGACGGCGGTGCGCCTCCTCGGCAACGAGGCGCAAGCCGAGGACATATCTCAGGATGTGTTCCTGAAGGCCTTCGAGCATTGGGACAACCTGTGCGGGAGCGTTACGGCTGGTGGCTGGCTGAAGACGGTCACGACCAATCTCAGCATCAACCACCTTCAGCGGTATCGGAAACGCTGGCGCTTCTTCTCCGAATTCAAACGTGGCGGCGACGACGAGGGCGAGGAGCAGCCGGTCGAGTTCGCCTCGCCGGACAATTTCGTCGAGGAACTCGGTCAGGCCGACCGCCGGGCCTGGGTGGAACGCGCGCTCGAGAAGCTGCCGGAACACCAGCGCGTGCCGCTTGTGCTCTATCATTTTGAGGACCTGCCCTACGAGGACATCGCCAAACGGCTCAGCGTGTCGCTCAGCAAGGTGAAGACCGACATCATGCGCGGGCGCGAAGCGCTGGCCCGGGTGCTGCAACACAGTGGGGCCAGCCACGAGAAATTTGAATTTTAACCGACTCGGAGAATCCGAAACTCGCCGATCCACCAGAGGATTTTTTATGGAACGCATGAATCCAGAGCAGCTCGAGAAGATGGTCCACTCCGCCCTGCGTTCGCTGCCCAACCGCCGCGCGCCGGCCACGCTCGAAGCCCGGGTGCGCGCCGCCATCGAGGCGCAGGCCGCTATCCCGTGGTGGCACAAGTCCTACGCCTACTGGCCCTCGCCGGTGCGGGTCGCGTTTCTTGCGCTCTGCGCCGGTCTCGCCGGCCTGCTGGTCTTTGCGGTAGTTTCGCTGCAGGCGGGCATTGATTCCGCCGAGCTCAATGGGACGTTCGCGCCGGTGCTCGCCTGGGGGAGCCGGATCGTCGCCCTTGGGCGCGGGCTCGCCGATTTCGTCGCTCTGGTCGGTCGCAATATTCCGACGCTCTGGCTCTACGGCACAGTCGCGTTTGTCGCCGGCCTTTACGCCATGCTCTTCGGTCTTGGCGCCGCCGCCTACCGCACCCTTTGGACGCATCGGTAAAACTCTTTCTCCCGAATCCGCAGCAACACCTTCCCCTTATGAAATCAAAACATCTCTTTGGCTTACTGGGCGCACTTTTCGCCCTCATTCTGACGTTCGCCCCGGCGACGCGCGGCGAGAATCCGCCGCCGCCCGCGCCCACGGCCACAGCCGTGGACAACCCGGCGCCGCCCCCGGCAGTCCAGCCGGCGAAGCCCGACGTCGCCGCGGCTCCAACCGCGACGGAGACCCCGGCGCCCACTCCTGCGGCTCCGGCTGCGGACAAACCGGCGCCACCCCCGGAGGCACCGCCGGCGAAGCCCGAGACCGCAGCGACCACGACTGCCGCCGAATCATCGGCGCCCGCTCCCGAGGCCGCCAAACCGTCCGCCGCCCCGGCGCCGGAAACGGAACTGCGCCGGCTCGACACGGAGGTCGCGCCAGCCAGCAGCGAAACCAGCAAGAGGATTCACGACAAGGTGAAGAAGGCCGTGGAAAGGCACGCCCGCATGCACCGGGGCGATGGCAGCGGCGAGCGCGTGAACTTTGGCCAGGACAGCACCGTCGGGAAGGACGAGAAGGTTGAGACGGCGGTCTCAATCATCGGCAGTACGACGGTCAACGGCGAGGTCAATGATGCGGCGGTGTCGATCATGGGTACCACCACGGTCGATGGGTCGGTGGGCGGGGACGCGGTGGCGGTCATGGGCAGTGTGCGCGTCAACGGCACAGTGCACGGCCAGGTGGTTGCGGTGGGCGGTGATGTCGATCTGGGTCCAAACTCGGAGGTTTTCGGCGAGATCGTTTCGGTGGGCGGAGCGGTGCACCGCGATCCCGGTGCGGTGGTGCATGGCAACGTGCAGCAGGTCTCGTTCATGAAGCATTTCCCGAAATTCGACTGGCTTTACGCGTGGATGCAGTCGGCGCTTTTCAAGGGCCGCCTGCTCTCGTTCGCCAGCGGCGCCGGCTGGGCGTGGCTCGTGGCGGGCGCGGCCCTTGGCTTCTACGTGCTGCTCGCGCTGATCTTTCCCCGGAGCATCGAGAAATGCGCCGTCACGCTCGAAGAGCACCCGGGCTACAGCATCCTGACCGCGTTTCTGACAATGCTGGCGATGCCGCTGGTGTTCCTGTTGCTCGCCATCACCGGCATCGGCCTGATCGTGATTCCTTTCCTGGGCCTTGGTCTGTTCGGGTGCCGGGTGTTTGGGCGCGCCACGATGCTCGCCTGGTTCGGCCGGCGCATCACCGGGATGTTCGGTGAAGGACCCTGGGCGCATGCCGCGGTCTCCGTGCTCATTGGCGGCGTCCTGGTGATGATGCTCTATCTGGTGCCGATCCTGGCGTTCATCGTCGCAATGCTGATCGGATTCCTCGGGCTCGGGACGGTGATCTACACGATCCTTCGTTCGATGCGGCGCAATGGAGCCAAGCCCGCTCCGGCCGGTGCGATCGCGCCGCCCGCGGCCGGCACGCCTGCCGTGGTTGCCGCGGTACCGCTCGCGGCCGGCAGCAGTGGCGACGTGGCTGGCGCCGCCGCCGTGCCACCCATCATGGCCGCCGCTCCGGGTCAGCCGGTGATTTCCGCCGCGACGCTGCCGCGCGCCGGCTTTGGAATCCGGACGGCCGCGCTGCTCATCGACGTCATCCTGTGCGGGATGGTCCTCATTTTGATCCCGTTCGTGCATTTCGGCTGCGGCGTGTTTCTGCTCATCCTGGCCGCCTATGGAGCGGTGATGTGGGAACTCCGCGGCACCACGGTGGGCGGAAGCATTTGTCACTTGAAGGTCGTGCGCATCGATGATCGTCCTCTGGATTGGACCTGCACCATTGTGCGGGCGCTCAGCTGCTTCCTTTCGCTGATCGTCGTTGGACTGGGATTCCTCTGGGTGGCATTCGATGACGAGAAGCAATCGTGGCATGACAAGATCGCGGGCACGGTGGTCGTGCAGGTGCCGAAGAGCGTGGCGCTGATCTGAGGCAAGCTGAAAGCTTTAAGCAGCCTGTCGGACTTAGGGAGTCG
>PMBT01000063.1:47003-48163 GCA_003153035.1 Opitutia bacterium | reverse complement strand
TACTGTGCGAACAACTGTCCCTACAAGGTGCGGCGGTTTAATTATTTCGACTGGAACAAACACGCCACCGACGCGTTGTACCTCGGACCGCTGGGTCCTCAGAAGGAGATGCCCGAGCTGCTCAAAATGGTGCGCAACCCCGAGGTCACTGTCCGCATGCGCGGCGTGATGGAGAAATGCACCTATTGCGTGCAGCGGATCGAAAACGCCAAGATCCAGCAGAAGGTGAAAGCGGCGCAGGCCGGAAATCCCGGTGACGTTCTGGTGCGGGACGGAGCCATCAAGACGGCCTGCCAGCAGGTCTGTCCCGTGGAGGCGATCGTGTTTGGCAATCTGCTGGATGAGAACAGCGCCGTGGCGAAGGCCAAGGCGCAGCCGCGCGATTATGCTGTGCTCGGCTACCTCAATGTCCGCCCGCGCACGACCTACCTCGGCAAACTGCGCAACCCGAATCCACGGATGCCGGATTACGCCGATCTGCCGCTCAGCCGTCGCGAGTACAATCTGAAGAACAGACAGGCGGGGGAGTCGGGAGAGGGAAGCAAGGAACACGGTGAACGCTGAGATGCACATCTCTTTTTTCTACCGGACGGCCCGCAACCCGGGCCGTGGCGCCAGGCTCGGATCTGACAATGCTGTCGGATGTAGGGCGGGATCACCGGATCCCGCCGTCTCGTCGGACGAGGCGGGGTGCGGCGACCCCGCCCTACAACCTCGGGCCGCGCGGTCCGCGTCCTCATGGCCGCGGCTGAGGGATCGAAATGCAGATCGCGCGAGTCCGCGTCCTAACGGCCACGGCTACGGGATCCAGGCGCATTTTGCCGGAGGATTTCGCTGATGGCTGACGCTGATCAAGCTGCCGTCGCTGCTCCGGCGATTCTCGATGAGGTCCGGCCGGTGGTCATGCCTCGCCCGGTACTGGTCGAGAACAATCGCAGCTTCGCGTGGATCAGCGACAAGATCTGCGGCATCATCGAGGGGCCAACCCCACGGTGGTGGTGGATCTGTTTTGGCGTCGCGGCGTTCATCGCTTCATTCACGGTCGGCGGACTGATCTATCTTGTGGCCGTCGGGGTCGGCGTGTGGGGACACCGCAGCCCGATCAACTGGGGCTGGCCCATCGTCAATTTCGTTTTCTGGATCGGCATCGGCCACGCCGG
>PMBT01000063.1:0-46941 GCA_003153035.1 Opitutia bacterium | reverse complement strand
AACGGCATCTGGCAGAATTTCCGCTCTCCGCTGGAGTGGGACGTGTTCGCGGTGTCGACTTACGGCACGGTTTCGGTGCTGTTCTGGTATGTCGGCATGATTCCGGACCTTGGCCTGCTGCGCGACAGGTTCACGGCAGCGGGCAAGAAGGTGCACGCCTTTCTCTACGGCCTTTTCGCGATGGGGTGGCGTGGCTCCAACCGCCACTGGAGCAANNTGGCACACGACGATCTTTCCGCCGTACTTCGTCGCCGGCGCGATCTATTCGGGCTTCGGCATGGTGCTGACGCTCATCCTGCCGCTGCGCGCCGTGTTCAAACTCGAGGACCTGATCACGCAGCACCACATCGACAACATGTGCAAAATCACCCTGGCGACCGGGTCGATGGTGGGCTACGCCTACATGATGGAGTTCTTTATCGCGTGGTACGGCGCGAACCCCAACGAGAGCTTCACGTTCATCAATCGCGCCTTCGGTCCGTACGCCTGGGCCTACTGGACCATGATCACCTGCAACGTCATCGTCCCGCAGTTCTTCTGGTTCAAGGGCGTGCGTCGCAACACCGCGATCGTCTGGCTCCTCTCGCTCCTCGTGAACGTCGGCATGTGGTTTGAGCGCTTTGTCATCATCTGCACCTCGCTGACCCGCGATTTCCTGCCCTCGAGCTGGGGCTACCTGTCACCGACGGTGGTCGATATCTTCACGTTCTTCGGCACCTTCGGCGTTTTCGGCACGCTCTTCCTGCTTTTCATCCGCTTCCTGCCCATGATGCCGATGGCCGAAATCAAGGCAGTCACGCCGCAGGCCGACATCCACGCCGGGCATTCGCGCCATTAACGGGAGAATCCCAAGTTCCAACGTCCAAATCCCAAGTTCCAAGTGACAAGTGCCAAATCTCCAAACAGGGAAACCGAAGATCGTAAAGCGGAGCCACCTGCACGCTCCGGGCGAATTGCCTGAAGCGGAGTGCCCAGCCTCCTGACTTCTAGCTCCTGTCTCCTGACTCCTATCTCCTTCCTCGCCATGTCCGCCCAACATTACGGCTTGATCGCCATGTTTGACACACCCACCGAGATCGTGCGGGCGGCGGAGGCGGTGCGGGATGCCGGCTACCAATCCTGGGACGTGATCACGCCGTTTCCGGTTCACGGCATGGACCGCGCCATGGGCGTGCGCCGTTCGTTTGTCCCCCGGTTCTCGCTCGCCGGCGGCATCATCGGCTTCATCACCGGGATGACGCTGGTCTGGTGGGCGGACGCATGGAACTTCAAGCTGACGGTCGGCGGCAAGCCGCTGTTCAGTCCGCTGTTTGCCTTCCCCATTTCCTACGAACTCACCATCCTGTTCACGGCGTTCGCCACCATCATCGGCATGTTCCTGCTCAATGGCCTGCCGATGCATTACCACGCGGTGATGAAACAGGCCAATTTCAAGCGCGCGACGGACGACCGGTTCTTCGTCGTGATCGAGGCTCGCGACCCGCAGTATGATCCCGCGGCCACCAAGGCGCTGCTCGAAAGCGTCGGCGGACGGGAGATTGCCGAGCTGGAAGACTAAGGATCATGCGCTACCTCTATTACGCGACCGCCTTTCTCGTGGTGCTGACGATCTCCATCGCCGGCTTCCGCGGCCGGCGGTCCACCCAGCCGCCCGTGGAGGTTTTTCCCGACATGGACCGCCAGGCGAAATACAAGCCGCAGGCGGAGTCAAAGTTCTTCGCCGACGGCCGCGCCGACCGCCCCCTGCCGGCGGGAGTGGTGCCGCGCGGCCGGACGGTCGCCGCCGATCCCGAATTCCTCCGCAGCGACGATTTTCTATACCGCGGCAAGGCGGCCACCGGCGAATTTGCCCGTGGCTTCCCGCCCGGACTGGCCATTGACCAGAAGTTCATGGAACGCGGCCGGGAACGCTATACGCTCTATTGCGCTCCCTGCCATGGCGCGCTCGGCGACGGGCAGGGCGTTACCAGGGCCTACGGCATGGTGACGACAGCCTCGTATCACGACGACCGCATCCGCCAGATGGCCGAGGGCGAGATTTTCAACACGATCACCAACGGCAAAAATACCATGGCCGCCTACGCCGACAAAGTCAGCCCGGCGGACCGCTGGGCGGTCATCGCGTATGTGCGGGCCCTGGAACGAGCGCGCGAAGGCACCGTCGCGGACGTGCCGCCGGACCACAAAGCCGATCTTGGCCAATGAGCCTGACTGCCTCCATTCCTGGATCTGCGGCGGCGACCGGATCGCCGGCTTCGAAGGCCGGCCGGGCACTGGGTGTCGGCGTGACCGGTCTCGCGCTCACAGTAGTCGGTTTTTTCGTGTCCGACCCGCGCAGCGTGGCGCTTTCGTGGCTGATGGCCGTCGGCTATTGGACCGTTATTGGAGTCGGCATGCTGCTGTTGGTGTTAATTCACCATATTCTTGACGCGGCTTGGGGGACCGTCATCCGCCGTCAGTTCGAACACTGGCTCGCGTCAATAAAATGGTTGTTCCTGCTTTTTCTGCCGTTGCTGCTGGTATCCGCATACCTCAAGCCCGGCTTGATCTGGGGATGGATGAGCCCGCAGGCGTTGCTGCCCGGCACCCACGAGACGGTGGGGGAGGATGTCCTCTTCCTGAAGAAGTCGGGCTATCTTAATATCGGCTTTTTCAGCCTGCGCGTCGCCCTTTTCTTTGGCATCTGGATCTGGCTGGCGTACGTGGTTCGGCGCAACTCGTTCCGCCAGGATGCCGACGGCGATCCGAAGTGGACCTTCTCGAGTCGGTTCTGGGCGGGAGCCGGAATTCCTCTGGCCGGTCTGGCGATCTCGTTTGCCGCGATCGATTGGTTCAAGAGCCTTGAGTACCACTGGTATTCCACCATCTACGGCGTCTATTTCTTTGCGACCGGTGTCCGCGGCGCCCTGGCGATCGGCGTGCTCATCATGGTCTGGTTGTATCGCCGCGGCGACTACCGGGGCATTCTCAATAACAACCACCTGCATTCCATCGGCCAGCTCATNNTTCACGGTGTTCTGGGCCTACATCGCTTTCTCCCAGTATTTCCTTATCTGGAACGCCAACGTGCCCGAGGAGACCTTTTACTTCAACCTGCGGGAGTACGGCGACTGGTATTGGGTCGGCATGGCGGTCCTTTTCCTCTATTTCCTCTTCCCATTCTGTTACCTGCTTTCGTACCGCCACAAGATCGACCAGCGCCGCGCCGCTTTCATCTCGTGGTGGATCCTCGTGATGCTTTTCGTGGACATCTGCTTCAATACCCTGCCGGCCATCCGGGACGCGACCGGACATCCGCGGCCGTTTTTCTCGCCGATGATCATCTGGCACATCACGGCGCTGGCTGGCGTGGGCGGCGTCTGCGTGTGGGCCTACCTCCGCAGCTTCCCGACCGCGAAACTCCTGCCCATCCGCGATCCGCGCATTGCCGAGTGCCTGACTTATCATGAACCCACCGCTTGACACCTCCGCTGCCGGAGTGAAGGCCGGTTTCTGGGTGACCTTTCTGGCCGCCCTCGGCTGCTTTGTCATCTTTCTGGTTGTCCTCTTCCTTGCCTACATCCCACAGCGGCGCCTGGCGCCTGAGGTGGATCTGTCGAAGGTTCCTCCGGAGGAGCAGTGGAAATACACTCCGGAGGGGCGCAAGGCGCATCTCGACGAAATGCGCGCCCGGGAGCAGGCCGCCGCCACGTCCTACGCTTGGATCGACAAGAACAAGGGAATTGTGCAACTCCCCATCGACCGGGCCATGCAGCTGACGTTGCAGGAACTCGCCGCCGGATCGAAACGATAAACCCGCATGGCCTGGGTCTTCTACACGCTCGCCTTTCTCCTCGCCGCCGGCCTCAGCGGCATGGCCGTATATGCGCTTTACTGGTCATCGAAACACGGGCAGCTCCGGGATTTTGAACGCGGCGCGGCTTCGATCTTTGACGAACAGGAACCTGTCGGGCAGATGACGGATCAATTTCCGGCGAGACGCGGGAAACACTCCTCGCCGCCCTCGCGGCAGCCCGGCGCAAGAAACGATTAGCCGGCCGCCTCTTCCCGAATCCTTTCATGGCCTCCGTCTCCAGTCTCGCTGCCTCGCTCAACCCGGCCACCCCGGCCGACGCGGTCGCGCGCGCCGAGCTGCGGGAGATCGATGCTTCCGCCAAGTGGCCGGTCATTGTCTTTCTGCTGTCCGGCCTCGTCTGGCTGCTGGTCGGCTCCGGGTTCGCGCTGGTCTCCTCCATCAAGCTGCACACCCCCGAGTTTCTCGGCGACTATGAGTGGCTGACGTTCGGCCGCGCCCGCACCGCTCATCTCAATTCGGTCGTCTATGGCTGGAGCATGAATGTGGCGTTTGCCGTCGCCTTCTGGCTGATGGCGCGGCTGTCCCGTGCGCAGTTGCGGCATGCCGGGGTGCTCATCATGGCCGCCTGTTTCTGGAACCTCGGAGTCACCATCGGGATCATTGGCATCCTCGCGGGCGATTCGACTTCGATTGAATGGCTGGAGATCCCGCCCTACGCCACGCCGCTTTTGTTTGTGGCTTACGCGCTGATCGGCGTCTGGGCGGTGATCACCTTCCGTTTCCGCAAGTCCGAGCACATCTACGTTTCGCAATGGTACCTGCTCGCGGCGCTTTTCTGGTTTCCGTGGCTCTATTCGATTGCGCAGATCATGCTGATCTTCGAACCGGCGCGCGGCACTGTGCAGGCGCTCGTCAACTGGTGGTTCGCGCACAACGTGCTCGGTCTCTGGTTCACCCCGATCGGCCTCGCGGCCGCCTATTACTTCATCCCCAAGGTGCTCGGGAAGCCGATTCACAGCTATTATCTCTCGGTCCTCGGCTTCTGGTCGCTCGCCATCTTCTACAACTGGGCCGGGGTGCATCACCTCATCGGCGGACCGGTGCCGGCCTGGGTCCTCTCGGCGGGCATCGCGGCCAGCCTCATGATGGTCATCCCGGTGGTCGTGACGGCCATCAACCACCACCTGACCATGGTTGGCAGTTTCAGCGCGCTGCGCTACAGCCCGACGCTGCGCTTCGTGGTTTTCGGCGCCGTCAACTACACGCTGGTCAGCCTGACCGGTTCGGCCATGGCGATCCGCTCGTTTAACGAGATCACCCATTTCACCCACTTCACCGTGGCCCACGCCCATCAGGGCATGTATGCGTTTTTCACGATGGTGATGTTCGGCGCGGTCTATTACATCCTGCCGCGCATCCTTCTCAAGGAATGGCCCTCGGCGGCGCTCATCCGCACGCATTTTTGGGCGGCGGCGATCGGCGTCACGCTCTACTGGCTCGACCTTTCGGTTGGCGGCTGGATCCAGGGGAGCGAGATGAACAACGCCAACATCGCCTTCATCGATGTCGTCCAGCACACCATTCCCTGGCTGTTTGTGCGCAGTGTCGCCGGCATCGTCATGACCATCGGCCATCTCGCCTTCGCCGTTAACATCGGGTGGATGCTCTGCGCCCGGCAGCCGGCCGGGGCCACCGCGCCCACCCTGTTCCGTCCGCCGCCGGCTATGCCGGTTGGCTCCGTTCCATGAACCGGGGCCCGCTCATCTTCCTCGGCATCTTCCTGGCGCTCGCCTTCTCGTGGACGGGCATCGTGCTGACCAACCAGATCCAGTATGGCAGCCTGACGCCCTATTATGACGCGAACGAGGGCAAAGCCTATCCGGACAAGCCGTCCGGCTTGGCGGAGCGCGGCCGACTGGTCTACCAGGATCTCGGCTGCCTGTATTGCCATTCCCAGCAAGTGCGCCGGCCGGGCTTCGGCGGTGACACCGAGCGCGGCTGGGGCGACCGGCAGAGTGTGGCGCGGGACTACGTGTACGAGAAGCGCGTCTTCCTCGGCACGATGCGCACGGGACCCGATCTGCGCAACATCGGGGCCCGTCAGCCATCGGTCGACTGGCATTTCCTTCATCTATTCGATCCGCAGCTCACCTCACCCGGTTCGATTATGGCGCCGTTCCGCTTCCTGTTTGAGTACCGCCAGGTGATCGGCGAGCGCTCCCCGAAAGCGTTGAAATTGCCGGTCGATTACGCTAGGTCGCATGGGTGGGACCGGTCCGGCTACGAGCTCGTGCCCACGCCGCGGGCCGAGGGGCTCGTCGCGTATTTGTTGAGCCTGAAGGACACCTATGAGTTTCCGGAGGCGAAGCCCTACGTGCCTCCCAAGCAGGAGGTTGGATCCAAGTGAGCACCGATCCTTCCAGCGATCTTCGCCTCGATCAGGCCGGTGCGTCAGACGAACAGCTCCAAAGAGTCCATGCCATCCTGCTGCGCGAGAAGCCCGAGCCCACCGAAGGGCTTTCGCCGTTGCCGCTCATGCTGCTGGGCCTGATGAGCGCGTTGATTCTCTTTTCTGCCATCTACCTTGGGCGTTATTCGGGCGGGTTCGATCCCATGGTTTACGATGAGCGGATCCTGCCGGGCATGCTGGAAGGGGGCGCGGCACCCGCGGTCCAGGATCCCAAGATGCTCGGAAAACGGGTCTTCGCCAACTGCATTGCCTGCCATCAACCGACGGGCCTGGGCCTGCCGGGCGCCTATCCGCCGCTGGCCGGATCCGAATGGGCAATTGGGCCGGATGAGCGCATCATCCGCATCCTTTTGGATGGACTGAGCGGTCCGATCACGGTCAAAAACACCCAGTTCAACAACTCGATGCCGGCGTTTGGCACCCAGTTGCGGGACGAGCAGCTTGCCAATGTCCTGACGTATGTGCGGTCAGAGTGGGGCAACAGCGCCCCGGCGGTGACCGCGGACCGGGTGAAACAAATCCGTGCGGCGGTCACCGGGCGGACCGGACCCTGGAGTCCCGAGGAGTTGCTGAAGATCCCCTGATCGATTCACCGGAATTCCCGGGCGGTGGTCATGTCCGTACCCGACTGCGAGCGAGATCCTCGCGGTCCGGGGGTTGGCGCAGAGGGATCGCCCGCCTTTAGCCATCGCCTCTCGAGTCGTCGCGGGCTTCCGCTTCTTCTCGGTTTTGTCCTGCTATCGTCATGCACAACTATGTTCAACCTTGAACACAGTTGTGCATCCTGGCTAATGCCGGAAGCCCAGAGCCAGGCGGCTGAAGAGCTGCTTCCGAGCTTCCCACGAACGACGGCCAAAGTACTCGGCGGGCAATAATCCCAGGGGCAGCAGAGGATCTTCGTGGACCGCCGCCTTCCACGCTGCGCGTTCCCGCCGGGCCCACGCCCAAAACCGCGGTCCGGGATGCGTGCGACGCGAGGGCAGATCGGGACATTCGCCAACGATCATTCGATGCCGTTCGTACAGCGTGTTGATCGCAGGGAAATCCCAGGCACCGCGCACGAGGGCCGCGTCCGACTCGCCGCCGCAAGGCCGGCCGTCAAACAAAGTCAATGACTCCGCATCAGCCGGTAAACCTTCCAGCTTCTGCTGAACCTCCTCGAGACCGTCGGGCGTTATCCAGACACTCTGCTGCAGGTAACCGAAGCGGTGCTGAAGGAGAAAGCGGCGCAGTTGGATCCGGAGGGCTGAAGCCCTAACGGGCAGATCAAACATCACGACCCGCCAGTAACCGTCCCAATGCCGCTCCCAGCGTTCCTGCGGATCACCTCCGCCCAAAGCCATTCGCCTGCCTTCCGCCGTCAGCCGGTAGACGCGGCTCGTATCGAAAGTCGATTTCCGTTCGAGCAGCTTTGTGCGTTCGAAAGTTTCGAGCCGGCGTCCAAGTGCGTTGCGGTAAGCCCACGATTCGAAGGTCTCATTCAGATTCCGCCAGGTGGGCTGAAGGATCGAGTCGGCCGTCCAGAGGAGGGTATAGAGAAACTCTTCAGTCGAAGCTCGCATACGGAATATTCAAATAAATAGAGTAATGCATAGCTATGTTCAAGCTTGAACACAGTTGTGCGTGCGGCAGAGCGGACAGACTATTGGCTTGCTGCGAAACGCAACCAGCAAGCCGCTCACTCGCCCAGGCGTTTGCCGGGTACGAGGTAGTTCCGGACGTAGTCGGCCACGGCTGTGCCAAGGGCCGTTAGCGGCCGGCTGTAGCCCGTCTCGCGCAGCTTGGCGATCTTGGCCTGGGTGAAGTACTGGTATTTGTCGCGCAGCGCCGCGGGCATGTCGATGAACTCGATGGCCGGCGGCCGGCCAAGAGCGGCGAAGATGGCCGCGGTCAGCGCCAGCCAGGTGTTGGCCTGGCCGGAGCCGATGTTGTAGAGCCCGCCGGCGGTCGTCGCGTGCTCGGCGAAGTGCAGGGTCATCTCCACGGCGTCCTTTACGTAGAGGAAATCACGCTGCTGCTCACCGTCCTTGAACTCCGGCCTGCAGCTCCTAAACAGGCGCACTTTCCCGGTGGCAAGGATCTGCCCATACGCCTTGTGAACGAGCGAACGCATGTCGCCCTTGTGGTCCTCGTTTGGGCCGAAGACGTTGAAGTATTTCAGGCCAACCAGGCGGTTCAGGAGGGCCGACCGGTGGGCATGGAGGTCGAAGAGCTGCTTCGACCGGCCGTAGAGGTTCAGCGGGCGCAGCCGGGCAAGGTTGTCATCCTTGTCGTCCATGCCCGCGGCCCCGTCGCCGTAAGTGGCCGCCGATGAAGCGTAGATAAAGCGCGCCCCCTGCGCCAGAGCCCATTCCGCCAGTTCCCGGGTATACGCGAAGTTGTTGTCCCGGAGGTAGGCCTCATTGCTCTCCATGGTCGACGAGCATGCGCCGAGGTGAAACACGGTGCCAAAGCGTCCGAACCCGCCGGGGTTCGCCTGCAAGCGCGCCCGGAAGACGTCGGCCTCGACGTATTCGGCAAACTTCAATGGCGCGAGGTTCCGCTTCTTGCCGTCCCGGCCGGAATCAAGCGGCACCCGGCCGTTCCACTGTTTGCCGGGCTCAATGAAGTCGGTGACGACGATGTCGGTCAGGCCGCGGCCGTTGAGCGCCCACACCAGCGCGCTGCCGATAAAGCCCGCGCCACCGGTGACCAGGATGCGATCATGCCCGAGAGTACCGATGCCATTCATTGGGATGCCGCCAGTTTGAACAGACGCGCCCACGATGAACACCCGAATCTTCGCCCGGGCCGGGACCAACGGATCCGCTCAGGCATCCCTGGAGAGCTCCTCAGAACGGGCCTTGGCGGCCAGGATGGTCTCTTTGATGGTGTCGCGGAAGCCGCGGGCGGCCATGCGCTGCAGGCCGGCGAAGGTGGTGCCGTGGGGCGAGGTGACCTGGTCGCGCAGCGCCTCCGGCTCGATCCCGGTCTCCGCCAGCAGGCGGGCGGAGCCGAGCACCGTCACCTGGGCGAGTTTTGCCGCCACGTCGGCGGGGAGACCGGCGGCCACGCCGCCTTCCCGCAGCGCCGCGACAAATTCAAAAAGGAAGGCCGGGCCGCTGCCGCTGAGGGCAGTGACGGCGTCCAGGTCCTTCTCCTCCAGTCCGACCATTACTCCCAGCGCGCCAAGGACGGTGTCGACCAGGCGGCGGTCGGGGGGACTCAGCGGCTTGAGCGCGCACCAGCCCGTGATCCCCGCGCCAATCTGGCCGGGGGTGTTGGGCATGGCGCGCACCAGGTTGCGGGCGCGCGGAAAAGTCTGCGCGAGGCGGGCGAGGCGTTTGCCGGCAAGAATCGAGATGACGAGGCGGCCGGCGGTGAGTTCGGCGAGGCGCTGGTCGAGGCCCGCGAGTTGCTGCGGCTTGCAGGCCAGCACGACGGTGTCCGCCGTGGCGAGCAGCGCCGCAAGCTCACGGTGCGCCGTGACGCCGGTTCGCCGCGCCAGGACCTCGGCGGTGTCATCATTCCCGCCGATGCAGGCAATCTCCTGCGGAGTGGCCGCACCCTTGGTCAGCAGCCCGCCGACCATGGCCGAGGCCATGCGGCCGGCGCCGAGGAAGGCGAAATTCGCCGTGGGAGCGGGGCGGGGCGACTCACTCATTCGCCAGCTTCCTCTGCCGCCGCGCCAGCGGGTGCATCAGCACGGCCACGGTGCCACCACCACGACGGTCTTCCATCGTCACTTCACCGCCGATGTTGCGCAATGAATGCCGGGCCACGGTGAGCCCCATGCCCACGCCGACAGTGTGTTTGGCGCTGATGAAGGGTTCGAACATGTGGTCGCGCAGCTCGGGGTCGATGCCGCGGCCCTGATCCTCCACGCGGATCTGCACGAATTTGCCGTCCTCGTCTTTGTCGACCAGCTCCGTGACAATGCTGATGGGGCGCTTCGTCGGCGCGACGCCGTCGCCGTAGGCCTCCCACGCGTTGATCAGAACTTTGGCCAGCACCTCCTCGAATACCTCGACATGGGTTTCCATGATGAGGTCGCCGAGCGGATTCTTGATCGTGACAGGCTGGGTGATCTTGTATTCCGCGGCGTAACGCTGTACGCCGCATTCCAAAATGTGCTGCAGGCTGACCTTCGTGACCGGCAGCCGCGTCTTCACCACCAGCGAACTCAGCTGCCGGATGATCGTCACGATGCGCTGCACGGCCTCCTCGACGCTCTGGACGTTCTTCTTCACGAGTTCCGGCTTGTCGTGGTAGGCCTTGATGAGATCGAGGTAGCCAATGACGACGCCGAGCAGGTTGTTGAGGTTATGCGCAATGCCCTGCGTGACGGCGCCGATGGTGGCGGCGCGGCGCGCCTCGGCGAGGCGGCGCTGCAGGTCGATGACCTCGCGGTTGATGGCGGCAAAACGGAGCTGGGTCTGGACGCGGGCGAGCGTCTCATCGAGGTCGATCGGCTTCGTGATATAATCGACCGCGCCGACGCCGAGACCCTCGAGTTTGCCCTCTTTCGAGGTGCGCGCGGTGACGAAGATAATCGGGATCGAACGAGTGGCTTCACTGGCCTGCAGGCGCTGGCAGACTTCGATGCCATCCATTTCAGGCATCATCACATCGAGCAGGATGAGCTCAGGTTTCTCCTGCTCGACGAAATCAAGCGCCTCCTGTCCCGAATAGGCGGTGGCCACGTGCATCCCTTCGCGTTCCAGTTTGCGCTTGAGGAGCTGGACGTTGATGGGCTGGTCGTCCACCACGAGGATTGTTGGGACAGGCATGAGGGAAGAGTAGAAGTTCAGAATCAGCCTGATGGCAAGATTGGCTTGCGCTTCAGTCAGGCTCCGTGCTGCTGGCGGTACGCCTTTAGCGTGTTTTTCATCAACATGGCGACCGTCATCGGGCCAACGCCACCGGGCACCGGCGTGATTTTGCCGGCCAGCGGTGCCACCGAAGGAAAATGCACGTCACCGACGAGGCGGTAGCCCGCCTTCCGGGTCGGATCGGCCACGCGGTTGATGCCCACATCGATGACCACTGCGCCGGGCTTCACCATGTCTGCTGTGACGAATTCCGCGCGGCCGATGGCGGCGATCAGGACGTCGGCCTGGCGGGCGAGAGCGGGCAGGCCGCGGGTTTGGGAGTGGCAGACCGTCACGGTGGCGTTGGCCCCGGCTCTTTTCTGCAGCGCCAGGAGGGCGACGGGCTTGCCGACGAGGAGGCTGCGGCCGATGACGACGACGTGCCGACCGGCGAGCCGGACCCCGGAGCGCGCGAGAAGTTCCATGATGCCGGCGGGCGTGCAGCTAACGAACCCCGTATCGTCATCCTGCGCGAGCTTGCCGAGGTTGACGGTGCCGAGCCCGTCGACGTCCTTGGCGGGAGCGATCCGGCGGAAGACTGCGAGCTCGTCGAGGTGCGGCGGCAGCGGCGATTGCACGAGGATGCCATCCACCGCCGGGTCGCCATTGAGCTGGTCGATCAGGGCAAACAACTCGTCCGAAGAAATCGTGGCGGGCGGAAGGAGGATTCGGCCCGCGATGCCAATCGCGGCGGCGGTCTTCTCCTTGTTCTTGACGTAGGAGACGGAGGCGGGGTCGTCGCCAACCCGCACCAGTGCAAGGCACGGCGGGCGACCCGGCAGCGCGGCCACCTCGGCCCTGAGGTCGCTGACGATCTCCGCAGCGATCCGGTTGCCGTCGATGAGTTCCATCAAGGATTCAAAAGGCGGCCGCCAAACCCAAGCCGGCCGGGACCGGAGTTATTTCGCCTCCAAGGTTTGGACTTGGACCACCAGATTCTTCCAGTCATCCGTCTGGGTGATGGCGCCCGACACAGTCACAAAGCGGTCAATGTAGAACTCCATTTTCAGAGTGGGGAGCACCTTGCTGACCTCGAGGTAGGCAATGCGTTTGCCGTCGGAATCGTTGAGCTGGTAGTCATAAGGCGGCCGGGAACCGACCAGCAGCCGCCGCCGGGTTTCGACCAGAAAGCCCTGGAGCTCACGCGGCAACCCGGCTGCGGATCCGCCGCTGAGCACCGGCGCAACCGGAGCTGCGGTGATGGCCGGTGCCGGCGGCGGGACGGTTGGAGGGGGCGCGGCGGCGACGACAGTCGCAGGCGTGGTGCCGCCTGTCCTGATGTAGCCGATGACAGTCTTGTAGAGTTTGATCTGGGTCCAACCGCTGCGAAGGCCAGTGATCTCGGTTTTGTCACCGTCCTGCATGGTGGCGAGGACGGGGGCGTCAGCCTTGGGCAACAGGTGGATCGCCGAACCAGGATGGATGTCGAGACTCTTGCTGAAATCATTGTTCCTCACATACGCCTCGTGCGGTCCCGGCAGCTCAATCGCCATCCAACCATTGGGAGCGGTTACATTAGGGGCGGCGGTCGGATCGGTGCCCGCTTTGAGGTAGCCGATCGCGGCAGTGGCGGCGTCGGGCTGGGCATGAATCGCCGTGGTTTCCATCAGCGGTGCGGCGTTCAATGCGGTGGTCAGCAAAAGGGAGGAAAAGAAAAGGCAGAGATTCGTCTTCATGGCGGGGGTGGGATCAGCAAGCCGGTGCCGAAAGATGGTGGCACCCTGAAACAGATTCGATCGCTTTGTTAGGCACTTGTTTCCTCTCGCGCAAAGAAAATCATCAAAGTGCGATTGTGCTCGGGGAAGAGTGACGGGCCGATTCCATCATGGGCGATGGAAGAATAGTAAAGTTGTGTATTATGTTTATAATAAAACAGATCTCGCGATAATTGTCGACCCCAAAGCCGTGCGGGCGCCCCGTTCGAGCCAAGTGCTATGGCAACCAATGAAGGGTTGGAAGTTCCCGGAAATCGGCCGCAATCACCGCAGCCTAATGCGCAGGGGACGGGTTCAGGTGCCGGTTCTTGCCACCGACGGGCGGTTTCTCCCGCGGGTCATTAAAAATTCGGCTCGCGGACGTCGCCCTAATTCGTGCTACTGGGATCATGACCTTCAACAATCGCATCGCCCTCGTCACCGGCGCCGGCCGGGGCATTGGCAAGGCCATTGCCGAGGAACTTGCGCGGCACGGCGTCACCGTGATTTGTGTCAGCAAGAACGAGTCTAATTGTGGCGCAGTCGCCGCTGCCATCCTTGCGACCGGAGGCAAAGCCAAAGCCGTGGCAGTCGATGTGGCGGATGGCGCAGCGGTTGCCAAGGCGGCCGCGGAATTGCTGACTGAATTCGGCACCATCGACATACTCGTCAACAACGCCGGCATCACCCGCGATGGGCTGTTGTTCCGTATGACGGAAGATGATTGGAATTCGGTGGTTACAACGAACCTCACCAGCTGTTTCCATTGGACAAAACATCTTGGTCGGAACATGACCCAGAAGCGTTGGGGTCGCATCGTGAACATCGCCTCTGTGGTCGGCCTGACGGGGAATGCCGGCCAGGCTAATTATTCGGCGGCGAAGGCCGGCTTGATCGGATTCAGCAAGAGTATTGCCAAGGAATTCGCCCGCCGGACGGTGACCTGCAACGTGGTCGCACCCGGGTTCATCAAGACTGACATGACGGCAGGTCTGAGCGAGGATGTCACCAAAGCCGTCATGCAGTTCATTCCAATGCAGCGCTTCGGCGAGCCCGCCGATGTGGCTCATATGACGGCCTTTTTGTGTTCCGAAGAAGCAGGATATATCACCGGCCAAGTTTTTACCGTNNCAACATGGCTGATCAGAAAACCATCGAACAACGCGTAAAAGAAATCATCGTTAACCAATTGAATGTTAACGAGGAGCAGATCACCCCGGAAGCCTCTTTCCTCGATGATCTGGGCGCCGATTCGCTCGACACTGTCGAGCTGATCATGGCTTTTGAAGAAGAGTTTAAGGACGAAATCAAAGGGGAGATCCCGGAATCCGACGCTGAAAAGCTCCAGACGGTCGGTGACGTAATCGCCTATATCGAAGAAAAATCTTCTTCGAAATAACTCTGTCTTTTGCCTTTCCGCGTTCTACCGCGTTTCCTTTGGGAACTTCTCGGTAGAACGCTTTTTTGTACCCATGGATTCTGTCCCTGCGCTCCCCCGTGTTGTCGTCACCGGCTTGGGTGTCGTCGCCTCCCTCGGCTTTGATGTCGAAACATTCTGGGCGAACATCCTGGCCGGCCGGAATGGAATCACCCGGGTCACGCAATTTGATGTGACCGACTATGCCTGCAAGATCGGGGCCGAAGTCGTTGGGTTTGATCCGGCCGGGTACATGGATCCGAAAGAGGTCCGGCGCAACGACCGGTACACGCACTTCGGTTTTGCCGCCGCCAAGCTGGCGGTGGCTGATTCCGGCCTGAATCCAGCCGCGGAGAATGGCGACCGCGTAGGGGTCATCATTGGTTCGGGGATCGGGGGCATGCACACCTACGAGCAGCAGCTCAAGATTCTCCTGGAACGCGGGCCGCGCAAGGTGTCCCCGTTCGCGATTCCGTCGCTCATCAGCAACATGTGCAGCGGACTGGTGGCGATTGAGCTGGGTGCGCGCGGCCCGAATTTCAGCGTGGTGAGCGCCTGCGCCTCCTCCGCGCATGCGATCGGCGAAGCCTTCCACGCGCTGCGGCGCGGCGATGCCGATGTGATGATCGCCGGCGGCAGCGAGGCCGCGATCACTCCGTTCTCCTATGCGTCCTTCTGCTCGATGAAGGCCATGAGCACGAGAAACGACGAACCGGCCAAGGCCAGCCGGCCCTTCGACCGGAACCGCGACGGCTTCATCATGGGGGAGGGTTCGGGTATCCTTGTTCTGGAGACCCTCGAGCATGCGCGGGCCCGCGGCGCCCGCATCTATTGCGAACTCGTCGGCTACGGCGCCAGTTGCGACGCCTTCCACATCACGCAGCCCGACCCGCAGGGGCGCGGCCTTTCGCTGGCGATGACGCGGGCGCTGGCCGTTGCGGGGGTGCGGGCGGACCAAATCGATTACATCAACGCCCACGGCACTTCGACGCCTTACAACGACAAGTTCGAGACGCTCGCGATCAAGCATGTCTTCGGCGAGCACGCGCGCAGACTCATGGTCAGTTCGACCAAGTCGATGACCGGCCACCTGCTCGGCGCCGCGGGTGGCGTCGAAGCGCTGATCTGCGCGAAGGCGCTGCAGACGGGGGAGGTGCCGCCGACGATCAACTACGAGGTGCCTGACCCCGAGTGTGATCTCGACTATGTGCCGAATCTGAAGCGCTCCGCTCCGCTCCGCATCGTATTGAGCAACAACCTCGGCTTTGGCGGCCAGAACGCTTCGCTGGTCCTCCGGCGGATGGAATAGCCGGGAGATTTCACGCCCGAAGGGAACCCGCGCAGGAGGTGGGGCGCGGTATTCCACCGTTGTCATTGCGAGGAGCGAAGCGACGAAGCAATCCAGCTAGCTGGATCGCCNNTCGTTCCTCGGGCTCGCGATGACAAAAGTGAGCGTGAAGAATCCAGGCGAACAGCCGGTCGGGCTTCGCGTTTCCCGGTCTGCGTACCATCCCGGCGGCCGCCTGGTCGTCCCAGCCCGGGCGGCAAAGTCGCATTTGAACCCTCCGCAATTTGCGCCCAACCTGCCGCCACGCCATGACCGCGCCTTCTCCCAACATCCTCTGGATCGTCACCACGCAGTGGCGCGCCCAGGCGACTGGCTATGCCGGCGATCCCAATGCGCGCACGCCGCACCTCGATGCCCTGGCGGCGGAATCGGTCAACTATGCCCAGGCGGTGACTCCGCATCCATTCGGTCCGTTTGCGCGGGCGGCCATGCTCACGGGGGTGCCTTCGCCGGAAAACGGCGTGAGCGACTACTTCGATCCGCTTCCGCGGGATGCGCGGACCGTCGCCCACTCGCTGCGCGCGCGCGGCTCCGCGACAGCGTTTTTCGGCAAGTGGCACCTCTTCCAGCGCGACCGCCAGGCGGAGCTGGTCGGAAGCGCCCATGCGAAGATCATCGTGCCGCCGGAATGGCGCGGAGGATTCGAATTCTGGGAGGGATTTGAAAGCGGGTTCCTGTTGAATGATCCGTGGCTGCACGGAACGCGCCTACCGTCACCACAGCAGTTTCCTGGGTACCAGTCCGACGTCGTTTGCGGGCGCGCCGGGGACTGGATCTTTGAGTTTGGAGGGCGGAGAGCGGAATTCGGAGAGCGGCGACTGGAAGATGAAGAACCGAGTTTGCCCAGGGTCGGGAGGGAAAGCCGAGGCCCGGAAAGCAGGCCCCGCGAGAATGGCGGCAGGCCTTCTCTCCGGCATCCGATTTCCGGCAGCCAAGATCGGCCCCGGCCGTGGTTTTGCGTGGTGAGCCTCGAGCCGCCGCATCCACCCTATGACGCTCCGGTCCCAGGAGGCGGAACGAAATGGGAACCGCGCGCGATCGTCCTGCCGGCCAACGTGCCGCGCGGCGACGCCGTGGAGGCCACGGCCCGGCGCGAGCTGGCCGGCTATTATGCGCATCTGGAGGCGACCGACCGGGCGATCGGGGGGTTGCTGGCACGGGTACCCAAAGAGAGCACGGTGGTGGTGTTCACCTCCGTCCACGGCGACATGCATGGGGCGCACGGGCGTTTCCGCAAAGGCTGGCCGCATGAGGAGAGCGTGCGCGTACCCCTGCTGGTGCGCGACCCAGGCCGGGGCGGTTCGCAGTCCCGTCGGCCGAATTCCGAGCTGGTATCGCTGATCGATTTGCCGCGGATGACGCTCCGCTGGGCCGGGGCGGGATCCGCCGCCCCGGAAGCCGAAGCGGAGGTCCAGCAGATTTCGATGCCCAGCGTGGTGCGGCTCCCGCACCAGTGTGACCGGGTGTGGCACGGGGTGCGCACCCGGACGCGCAAACTGGTGCTCGCGGAGGGCGGCGCGCCCTGGCTGTTCTTCGATTTGGAGCGCGATCCTGATGAGATCCACAACCTGTCGGGCGATCCGGGCGGGGCGCGGGAGATGGCAGCGCTGCGCCGCCTGCTTTGAATGACGCCGGCGCCTGGTGCCAATCCCTCGATTAGCCCGCGATCCTGGCCGCGCAATTGCGCCGGATGACGGCGGCGAGATCGTCGAGCTTGAGGGGTTTGGTGATATAGTCGTTCATGCCGGCGGCGAGGCACATCTCGCGGTCTCCCATGATGGCATTCGCGGTGACGGCGACAATGCACGGCTGGCGATCGGCCGGAAGGTGCTGGCGGAGCTGGCGCGTGGCCTCGAGTCCGTCCATCGTGGGCATCTGCAGATCCATCAAAACGAGCGGATAATGCCGCTCGCCACATGCCTGCACCGCCTCGAGCCCGTTGACGACTGCATCCGCCCGGTAGCCCAGCCGCCCCAGCAGGCTGAGGGCGACGCTGCGGTTCACGGGATTGTCCTCAACGAGGAGAATCTCGAGCGGAATGTCCTCACTCAGCAGCCGCGGTTTGATGCCGATCGCAGGGGCGGGGACGGACGGGGAAGTAAAGAGCGACCGGATGGTGAGGAGCAACGCCGCGGCTTTCAGCGGCTTGAGCAGATGCGCCGCCGGGGCCAGTTCATTTAGCCACGTGCGCAGCATCGCTTCGCCTGGCGGCAGGAGCAGCACGACCGGCAGCTGCGGTCGCTGCCAGCAGGCGCGCAACTCCTGGGCGAGGCGCCCGCCCTCGCCATCGGGCAGGATCTGGTCCACGATGAGCAGCGCCGGTGCCGGACTTTCCCTCGCCAGGGCCAGCGCCGCCTGGGCGGACGCCGTTGTCACGCAGGGGAGCCCCGCTGCGCCCAGGGTGGTCGCGAGGAAGTGAAGATTGACCTCGTGATCGTCGACGGCCCACGCGGACTGCCCGCACAACGGGGTGGGCAGTGGCTCGATCGGCACGGAGACGGGTGGCGCCGCGGACCGGGTCTCGAGTGAGAAGGTGAAGACCGAGCCCTGGCCCGGCACGCTCTCCACCCGGATGTCGCCCCCCATCAATTCGCACAGCCGCCGGCTGATGGCGAGGCCGAGGCCGGTGCCGCCATATTTGCGCGTGGTGGAGGAGTCGATTTGGGAAAAAGGCCGGAACAACCGGTGCTGCTTTTCGGTGGAGATGCCGATGCCGGAGTCCCGCACGGCGATTTCGAGTACGATGGACTCGGGCGGCAGAACCGGCGGCGGGCCGGCGAGCGCCGGATCAGGGGCAGGGTTTCCGCGGTCGACCGGAGGGGAAGGGGGCGCGAGGCGCGCCTCGACGGCAACGTAGCCACGAGGGGTGAACTTGATGGCGTTGTTGACGAGACTGACGACGATCTGTCGGAGCCGGACGACATCGCCCATGATCCAGGCGGGCACGGAGGCGTCGATCGCGTAAGCCAGGTCGATGTGCTTGGCCGCCGCCTGCACGGCGAACAGGTCCAGCGCCTCCTCGAGGCAGGCCGCGAGGTCCAGGGGTTGCTGCTCCAGCTCCATCTTGCCCGACTCGATCTTCGAGAAATCGAGAATGTCGTTGATGATGGACAGGAGCGCATCACCGCTGACACGGATGGTGTTGACGCACTCGCGCTGTTCGGGTGTGAGCGGGGTTTCCAGCAGCAGGCTCGTCATGCCGATCATCCCGTTCATCGGCGTGCGGATTTCGTGGCTCATCGAGGCGAGGAACTCCGACTTCGCGCGCGAAGCGGTGTCGGCCTCCTCCTTGGCCCGGCGCAGATGATTCTCCGTCTCCACGCGGGTGGTGATATCCACCAGCAGGGCGATGAAGTTCTCGACCGCCCCGCTCTCGTTGCGCACAGGCTGGAGGTCGAGATGGAGGTGGTAACGCCGGCCGCCCCGGGCATGGCAGACCAGGTCTGCGTTGAACGGCGCGGCGCGTTGCAGTGTGCTGCGCAGGCGGGAAACGGTGGCCGGATCGGCGTCGGGGCTGACAAGGAATTGCGTGAGGGGCTGGTTGATCACCTCGGTCGGGCCGAACCCGAACAGGCGGACGAAACTGTCGTTGACCCACTCGAGGCGGCCGGCGGCATCGGTGATGGCCACGAGGTTGTCGGTGCTGCTGGCGACCAGCGAGAGCTTGCGCGTGGCCGCCTGGCTGGCCTGAAGCGCCTGCTCGGCCCGGCGGCGTTCCTCGTTCTCCGCCACCAGCCGCGTGTTGGCCTGTTCGGCGGCGCGCCGGCCCACCAGGGCGGTCCGGGCAAGATGGGCGACGGCGCCGAGCAGCACGGTCAGTCCGAGTCCGAGGGCGGTGACGAGCTCCGGGAAGAACCGGCGGCCGCGCTGCAGGGCGACGGCCGAAGGGGAAAGGCTGATACGAATGCGTTGATTGAAAAGATTGAAGGCCGACTCCTCGCGGAGATCCTGCCGCACGGGGCCGGGCGGAAACTGCTCGAACACCCGGTGATCGTCGATCTCGATCGCGACAGCGTAAAGGGTGGAGAGATGCAGGCGGTTCTGCACGGCCTCCAGCAGCCGGGGGTACGAAAACTCCCCCATGAGCACGGGCTGGTCGGGGCCGCCCGGTCCGGGCAAGAGCACGCAGGTGAGAAAGCCCTGACCGCCGAGCGGCAGCGGAATCAGGGAGGAAAACGCCGGCTGACCGGAGGCCAGCACCTGTTGAACAAGTCCGCGGTGCAACGGATCCCTGTCGTGGTTGTATTCAAGCAGGTACTCGTTGCCCTGCCGCGGGAAAACCCAGCTCGTGTGCCGGGAGGCATCAATCCAGGTGAGCGAACGAAGCGCGGGAAAGTCCTCCCGATAGGCCTCGCTGTCCCGGTCGCGCAGCGCATCGGTGGGGCGGTCAATCCGCGCCCAGCGGGCCGCCATGCGCTGCAAAGTCTTCGCCTCGTTATCCAGCTCGAAATTAAGCACCGTGGCGACGTTGTTGATCGCGAGCTGGGTGTTCGAGCGGATGAAGCCAGCTTCGCGATCCCGCAGGGCGGTGGTGAACAGCAGGGTGAGAGTGATGCCCACCGCCAGCACTGGTGCCGGCAGCCAGCCGGGCAGGCCGGCGGCGCGGTCGGGATCGTCCCGCCAGATGCGGCTGAGCAGGAGGGTCCCGAGCAGGATGAGACTCACGGCACCCAGCGGGGTGGCGCGCAGGACCTGGTTGAGGACCGTGACTTCCGAGAGCCCGAGAATCCACCCAAGCAGCGGGGCCAGACCGCAGGAAATGATCAGGGAGGCGCTGAGCACGGTAACCAGCGGGCGGCCTCGCGTGAGCAGCGGAACCTGGATCCAGAGAAGGCACAGGCCGGCGGCAAGAAGCGAAAGGGCGGTGAAGCGCGACATCCCGCCGGAGATCGCCGGGTCCGCCCCAACGGGCATTTGCGAGAAAAGCTCATCCCAACGTAATGGCCAGCCCGTGAAATGCTGCGCGAAGGCGAGAAAACCGATGGCCACCGGGATTGCTGCCAGCCACACCAGCCGGTCGGCCTTCCATTCCAGGGCCAGGAAGGCAAGGCCAAGCACCAGGAGGCTCAACGCCAAGTCTGCCGGCAGCGGCGCGTTGTCCGGCCGAAACGGCACGAGCACATCGATCCGTTGCTGCCAGCCGGCCAGCACGAGCACCCCGATGAGGACAAGCAAGGCGCTTCCGAGCAATGACGCGCGGGTCAACCAGTCGCCGGCAACAACGGGGGATTGGCGGGTCATGAGAGGCAGTCTTCAGCTAGGCCTGACCGCCAGCCCAGAGCAACGCGTTTCTCGACTGGCTCCAGCGGGATGGGCGTGACTAGCTATGCGCATCGGGCGCGACGATTCGGCTGGAGGGCAGTGCGCCAGCCTTCGCTGAAGCTTCGGCTTAGCAGGCTGTCGCCGCCATTGCTCGGTTTTTCGTCCCGGCCCGCCTGCGCTCTGCGAGCTCCGGCGAGGCCCTGATTCCTGGACGTGCCGCGACGACGCCTTGGCGAAGTCGGGACGAAGCCGGTCCCTCCACCTTTTGTTGCGGCATCAGCCGCCCTATTCCGGATCGTCAGGCGGGGATTTCTCCGGAGGCGGCGCCGGCTGCGCGGGCGGTGGCGACCCGGCGGTCGGCGGCGCGAGCGGCGCCGCGCCAGGAGGCGCGTAGGCCGGCCGGCCGGTCAAAAATCCGGAGATCCCGCGCAGGATGTTGGTCGGTCCCAGCACGAAAACCCACGATGGCTTCTCAAGCGGACCAGTGAGGCGCAGCGACAGGAAGTCGGAGATCGGCGTCAGCAGGAGGCCCAGCCCGTAGGGCAACGCGAGTTTGCTCTCTTGGAGTGGATAAACACTGGCGTTGAAGTCGAGGGTTCGGGCGTCCAGCAGATAGTCCCCGTTCGCAACAATGGAGGCGCTTGGACCCAGCAGCTTCACCTGCGGGAAATGGACCTTGCGGCCATCGAGCTTGAAACCGGCCTGGGCGGTCTCGATGCGCAGGGAGGTGAAATTGAACATCGACTTGCTGAGCAACTCGGAAAGCGATCCGAGCAGATGGATCTCGCCCAGTTCCTTCCCAGTGATCAGGAGGTGGCCGTCGCCGTGAAAGCTGAGCGGCTCCCAGAACCGGCCCTCGGCGGCGAGCACGGCGTCGAGGCGGCCACCGGTTGCCCGGCTGAGAAAGCGGCCCTTGGAGCGTTCAACAGACGGCGGCTTGCCGGCCAACTGGAACTCATCAAGCACATTGATGACACGGGCGAGGTCGGCGCCGCTCAGTTTCGCGTCGAAAGTGAGCGTGCGTCCCTCGCGCGGCGCCTTGAGCCGGGCTTTGCCCGTGGCGGTGCCTCCGGCAAATTCGGCCTCAATCTGCCGCAGGTCCAGATCGTCGTCATCGTAGTCCGCGTCGAATCTAACCTTGTCCAGCGGAAACCGGTTCAGCGCGAAGCGGCCGTGGGAGGTGACGGTGAATTTCACCCGTTTGTGGGGGCCACCGGGCATGCCGGGGCCGTCGAAATGGCCGGTCAGATGGACGCTGGGCGGTTCGGCGAACTGATAGGGCGCGAACAGCTCCGTGCCCGCAGGACCGTAGAGGCGCGCGCATTCGGCAATGTCGAGTTCAGAGTCTCCGGCAAAGTCGAGCGTGCGGTAGGTGGACAGCTGGGGATCGAGGGTGACGATGAACGAGCCGCGCGCGAAGTGCCCGGCCCGCTCGGCCATCAACGCGGAGACGTTGTAGTAATTGGGCCGGAAAAAGAGCGTGGTGCCCAGCCGGTCGAACGGCACACCGCGGATTTCCGGCCGGACGGCGTCCACCCGGCAATACACCCTGCTGCGCCCGGTCGAGCCCCAGCGGCCCGAGACGTCGACATCGGCGTCGGGAGGTGCTGCGCTGAAGTCGAAGTTGCTCCAGAAGCGGAGCCACGACGGCTTGAACCAGCCGGCGATGTCGGGCGGGCGCATCCGGCCCTTCAGGAGAAAACGGTAGTCGCGCGTGATGGTGTCCATCTCATAGGACCCATAGGCGGCGTTGTCGCCCTGGACCGCGGCGATGTCGATAGCGCTCAGTTCATGGTCGGCAAAGATCGCGTGCCCGCTGACGGCGTCGAGCGGCACGTCTTGGGCCACGAGATGGCGGACCGAGACGTCGGCCTCGGCGCGCGCCGGCTTCCAGCCCGGAGCGAGCTCGATCCTCGCCTCCACCACGGCTGGCTCGCTCAAGGCAAGCTTGTTGGCCAAGGCCAGTTTGCTCCGGTCGGCGGCGAGTCGAAGGAGTGCCGGCGTGAGCGATCCGGAAAGAGCGAGCGAACCCTCGCCCTTCTTCAGATCAAGATCGCCGTGCGCCGCCAAAGGCGCTCCGCCCGCCCGGACAGAAACGTCACCACGGAGGCGCGGAAGCTGCGTCAGCCCAAGCTCGGCGACAGGGGCCCCCAAGGGAAAACCCATGGCGGTGCCGCCGGCGGCGGTTACGCGTGCCAGCTGCGGTTTGAATGCGAACCGGTCGGGCACGAGCGAGCCGTCAAGCTCGACGTGCAACGATTCGATCTGCGCCTGCGTCCGCCAGTCCAGGTGATCGATCTCCATCGTCACCCGGGTGGCAAAGGGCGCCTCGCCAAGCAGCGGGAAGGCGGTCTGGGCGTGAGCCGCGGCCACATTCAGGAAGCCTTCTTCGCGGAATGAGCGGGCAGACAGTTCGGCGGCCACCATGGCGCCCCGGTCCGATGACGGCGTGAGCACCAGTTGCAGGCACGGCTCCTCCAAGGCGGCGAGCCGGGGCCGCAACGTGAGGAGTTTGCGGCCGGCGTCAAGATAGCGCTGGAGCACCAGATCGAGCAGCGGCAGCGAGCCGGGGCGGGAGCGGAAGGTGGCCGGCAGGTGGAAGCCGCCCCGGCCGGCGACAGCGATGCCGCCAATGTGAAACCGGCACAGGGCGATTTCGTAATCCCGGCGTTGGATGTGAAAGACGCCGTCAAGTTCGCTGACCACGGCTTCATCCATGCCCGAGGGCGACAGCATCGCGGGCACCCGCAGGTCAACGCCGGTGACGCGGACCTCATGCAGGCGGAAGTCGCCGACGAGCAACGGCCAGAAATCCACCCGGGCGTAGGCCGCGCGGATCGTCACAAGCGGGCTGGATTGGCCGGGAGCGAAGAGCTGGACATCCTCGAGCACGATGCATCCGGTGGGATCGAACACCGCCCGGCCCACGGTGGCCGTGACCTCCGAGGCGGCCAGCCGGCGCTCGAGCGCGTGCAAGGCAAAGTCAGGCAGGGCCAGTTCACGATGAAGGGCGGTCCAGATCTGCAGCGCGAGCAGCGCGGACAAGACCAACCATGCCACCCAGCAGAGGAGCAGCAGGGCGGACGAGCCGCACCAATGCAGCGCGAACCGGATGGACTGCGGGAGATTCATGGTGGAAGGCGCGGTGCGCGGAAGGTCATCAGGCGCCGGCTGCCTTGTTCCTGGACAATTGCCTAGCCCACATGTTTCTTGCCGCGGCTGGTACCGCCGCCACAAGGGGAGGGCCCGGCGCCGTCCCGACTTCGCCAAGGCTTCGTCGCGGCACGTCCAGGAATCAGGGCCTCGCCAGAGCTCGCAGAGCGCAGGCGGGCCGGGCCAGGGAATCGATCATTGGCGGTGACGGCGCACCGCCCTCCAGCAAAACCGTCGCAGGCCGCGACGAAGTGAACAGGCAAGACCATAAGCTCGGCCGTCGTGGCGGTCATTTCTGGCCTTCGGACGCGGGGGGCGATTCCTTCGCCGGGGCCGGTGCGGGCGCGGTCGGCGGCGGCGCTGGAGCCGGCGCGGCGGATCCGGAATCGCGCGGGCTTTGGGTGAGCGCGAAGAGCGCGTCGATCAGCTTTTGATCGGCCTCGAAGACGACGTTGAATTTCGGTGAAGGCGAACCGGCCAACTGGGTGCCACCGCCGGTGCGCTCGGTGAAGAAGAGGGTGGTGGTTTCCGTTTGGGCGCCGGTGCCGCCCACCAGTGACACGGTGGCCTCCAAGGAATATTTCCAGGCCCGCGCCTCGCCGGCGATCTCCACCGTCGGCGGGAATGAATCGAGCACGAAGTTCTTTGCGCGCAGACTGCTCAATTGCTCCAGGAGAGCCAGCACGGCCGTCCGTTTCGCCTCCGGCTCGGCGGCAAGCGCCTGGGGCCAGGTTTCGCCAGCGGCGAGCTGGTGGGAAAAGAGCTCCGTCTTGGCCGCGGTGTCGGTGAGGGCCAGCCCGGTGATGCGCGCCCCTTCCGGCAGCTCGCGCAAAAGGCGATCGCGATAGTAGGTCGTCGTAACCGGGGTTTCGCGCAGGATATCCGGGTCGACCAGATAGATGAATGGCTCGTTGGCAAGCTTGGCGTAGGCGCGGCCCTCGCGCTCGCTGGCAACGCCAATCAGCAGCGTGATCGCCGCGGGCATCGCCGCCGGCGAGCTCCCTTCCACGAACGTGCCCTTGTTGGAAAAGTTGAGGGTGATTTCGCGTTCGGGCCGGTTGAAACCCCAGTTCTCGAGCTCGATGGCCTGGGGGGCGTCGCGCAAGAATCTCAACGCCTGCAGCAGATTGAGCTTCTGAATGACCCGGTGCACGAGCGCGAGATCGGCGGGCAGCGTCTGGGGCGCTTGGTTGGCAGCGCGCGTGACGATCTGCCAGGGGTCGGTGTCGAGCGGCTGCTGGCCGGTCTCGAGGCGCTGAAGGGTCACCTCGGAGCGGTTGGGCGCCGCTAGCGTGAGGGACGTGAGCGCGCGCGGATCGAAACTCAGCAGGTGTTTGTCCCGCAAATCCTCCTGGGCGTTGCGCAAGGTGGCGAACAGCTGGTCGGAAACCGCGACCGTGAACACCGGAGCCCGGTCCTCGATCTTGGCGTAATAGTCGGTGGCGGGTTCGGGCGGGTGGTCATCGCCGGCCGGCTGGGCGGCGGGCGTCGGACCGGCGGGCGTGACGGGAGCGCCGAGGAGCAGGGTCGCCCGGCGGCCGTTGCCTTCGAGCGTGATGCGAAAAGTGGGATTGGCGAGGGCCGTGCGCTCGGGGGGCGGGAGCGCGGACGGTTCGATGAATGACTTCGTATGGAGCGCGTTGAGGCCGTTGATGGCGAGTTCGACCTGGAGCCGATCCGCCCGCGTGAGGATGGGCGCTTCAAACGACCAACGGGGTCCGTCGCGGCGAATGCGGATGCGGAGATTGGTGGGCGCGGCCGTCTGCAGATTGAAGGAGCGCACCTCGAAAAGAGGGATGTTGAAGATGGTGTCGGCCTGCAGCTGGTTAAGCGTCAGCGCAAGGCTGTCGACCAGGCTGCGGCCGACGACATAAATGCGTTCGCCGTCCGGCGAGAGGACGTACAAGCGGTTGCCGACCTTGGTGGTGTCACCGATCCGCAGGCTGACGGTCTTGAGCTTGGCTGGCGCGGTGCTCCCGGTCGGAAGCGCATTATCTGCGCCGCCGGTGAAGGTCACGGTCAGCTGAGGCTTGTCCAGCCCATAATCGGCCAGGGACAGCCCGCTCTTCGTGAGATCCTTGACGAGGAAGCTGGTCTCCTGCTCAAGGAACATCAGCTCGTTGAGGATGCGGCTGACCGCATGGGGATTGGCGGGCCATTCGATGGGCTTGGTCATCGTCCAACCGTCGGACCGCTTCTCCATGCTCACAGGCTCGGCCAAGCGCCCGCCGGAGATTACCAAGGACTGGATCGCGGCGGCCTCGGGCCCGAGCACCCGTTTCTGGTCCCGGCCCCAGAGGGCGTCCGTCTGCCACTTGCGCACAAACGTGAAGATGAAGAAGAAGAGGACGACGTTGAGCAACAGCAGGACGAGCGTGACTTTGGTGCGCATGGCTGGAGCGGTTAATTGACGAATACGAAGCACCCAGCCGTGGACGCCGGAGGGGCAAAACCCGGCCGGGGGGCTTTCCTGCGGGCGGCCCCGGTTGACTTGCCTGATGCTGGGTGCGGCATGGTGAGGTTAACGGCGGCGCGTCCAATAGACAACCAGGCCAAGGAGGCCGGCCGCGCCCGGCAGGAGCAACAACAGCCCCAACCGGAGCTTGGCCAGGTCCTCCTGGGAGAGCGAGAGCTGGAATCGCTCGATCGGGCGCGGGGGAAAGTGGAGCTGGGTGTCGCGATCGACGGCCCAGTTGACGGCATTGAGGCAGAGCGCCTGGCAGCCGGAATCGGCCAGGCGGCGGTTGGAGAAGAGGTCCCCTGAACCGATGACCACGAGACGTCCCCCCGGCACGCTGAAGGGCAGGGCCCCCGCCGTGACGCGTTCGGAGGAAACCACGATGCCGAGCGGACCTTTCAGGTCGGATCCGGGCGTGTAGGCCGCCGGTGTCTTCAGCCGGTAGCCAAATTCGCCCCACGAGGTGGGCGAGGAGGCGGCCAGCACGGAAACCTTCAACGTGTTGTCCAGCGGCCGGTCGGGATCGGGCCGGACCGATCGCGGCGGGCTGATGCGCACCGGGAATCCGTAATCGAAGAGCGACTTGGTAATGGGATGGGTCCCGTCGACGTGGCGGATGATCAGGTCGCCGTTGTCCGCGGTGAATTCGGAATTGGCATCGTCATGGATGACGTCGTCGTCGACGCGCACGCCCCAGTCGTAGAACAGGTTTTCGAGGCCGCATTCGCGCGCGGGATCGAGGGTCAGGATGATCCGGCCCGCTCCGGTCGAGAGGTACTGGCGCAACAACTCCTCCTCAAACGGCTGGAAGGGGCCTCGCGGGGCGATGATCAGGATCACATCGGCGCCCTTGGGCACTCGTTTCGTCAAGGAAAGATCCAGTCCCTCCAGGTCGAAGTTCCGCTGGCGCAGTTCGTCGCTCAGCCCGGACAGGCCGCGGACGGGACTCACGTCGTCCGGACTCATCTCACCGTGGCCGGCCAGGAAAAAAATCTTCTTCTTTTCCGGGTTGGAAACATCAAGCAGGGCGGCGGTGATGGTCTGTTCGCCCTTGAACGCGGTGCGGCGGCGATCCTTGAATTCGTAGAGCTGGTTGAGCCGCACCGTCTCGTGATTCTCGCCGCAAAGAAACAGGATCACATCGGGTTGGTCGACGCCGAGCGCCTCCGCTTCGCGCCGCTTCTGGTAGACGTCGAGGTAATCCACGGTGATGCGCCCGTCGCGCCCGGACTTGGCATCGGCGCTGGTCGCGGTGTTGTAGAGGTACTCGCGGAGCAGGTTCTGGACGTCGTGATAGGCCTGCACGGCGTCCGGATTCTCGGAATCGGGCGTCAGGGTGACGACAATACGGACCGGGCGTTTCAACTCGCCGAGGTAGGAGATTGTCTCGGGTGAAAGCGAGAAGCGCCGGTGCTGGCTCAGATCGTAGCGCCAGTGGTAATGGAGCGCGAGGTAGTTGAGGCCGGCGAAAAGCGTGAGGAACAGAACGGCCTGGAGCACCAGGTTGATGGTGCGGAGCCAGCGGGCGGCGCGATAACTTTCAATCGGCAGCATGGCGCGGGTCAGTTGTGCAGCAGCTTCGCCTCGACGCCGAGGATGGTGAGGATGAGCATCAGGGCCGTGCCGGTGAAATAGAAGAACAGATGCCGCGTGTCGATAATCCCGCGGCTGAAGTCATCCAAGTGCAGGGAAACCTGGGCGTATTCCAAAGCTGCGTGGACCGGCTGGAAAGCCGGGAGCTGCAGGAGGGAAACGTTCAGGGCCAGGGGCACGCCCCAGATCAACACGATGAGCATCACTCCGGTGAGCACGGCGGCCACCGCCTGGTTGCGCGACAAGGCGCTGGCGAACACGCCGATCGCAACGTAAAGCAGACCGGACACGACGACGTAGAGGTAGCCGCCGACCAGCGTGCCGGAATCGAGCAGCCGCGGATTGGCGGCAAAGCGGTGAAGGATGTAGAAGAGCCCGCCGGTTGAGCCCCAGAAGAGCAGGTAGAGGAAATAGACGGCGCCGTATTTTCCCATCACGACCTCCGCGGTGGAAACCGGGGTCGTGAGCAGGGTTTCCAGCGTGCCCAGCCGCCGTTCCTCGGCGAGGCTCTTCATCGTCATCAACGGCACCAGGATGAACACGGGCAAAAAAAACAGCCGGAAGAAATCGGAGGCTGGCGAGGTTTCCTGCGGGGCCTGGCTGTAGACCTCGAGCAGCCCGGTGAAGATCAAGCCCATGACTGTGAGGAAGAGCACGGCTGCGATATACGTGCTCGTGTTGACGAGCAGCATGCGGATCTCGTGGCCGAGAATGGTGAAGATGTGGCGCATGGTCCTTTAACGGCCGGACGGCAGAGTGCGGAAGGCGGCGGTCTGGGCGGCGGGCATACGGTGGGTGGATTCGGCTGGCATCTGATCGCTAACGTCCGGGTTTGGACCCGGCCCGCGCGTCCACAATGTCCCAGCTGCGTTTGGTCGCGGCCAGGAAGACATCCTCAAGGGTGGGGTGGGCCCGGTTGAGGGCGCGGACGCGGTAGGATCCAGCGGCCAGCGCCCGGAGCAGCGCTTCGCCGAGCTCCTCGTCGCGGGTGGTGGTGAGGGTCAGGAGGTGGAATCCCTCGGCGTCGGGACCCTGGGTGGATTCCACCACGAGGGTCGCCTCGACGCCCGCGAGCAGGGCGGGCAGGGCAGCCTGGTCTCCGGCGATTTGCAGCTCGTAATGGGTATGCCCCAGCACCTTGCGGCGCAGCTCGGCCGGCGTGCCCTGTGCGACAATCCGACCGCCGTTGATGATCATCACGCGATCGCAAGTAACCTCGATTTCAGGGAGAATATGGCTCGAGATGATCACGCTCATGCGGCCGCGCAAGCCGCCGATGAGGTCGCGCACGATGAGGATTTGATGTGGATCGAGGCCGATCGTCGGCTCGTCCATAATGATGACCTCCGGTTCCCCGAGGATCGCCTCGGCGATGCCCACCCGCTGGCGCATGCCCTTGGACAGCTTGCCGATGATGCGGTGGCGGATCCGCTTGAGGTCGCATAGCTCGAGCACCTCATCGAGCCGCGGATGGAGTTTTTCCCGGGGAATTTCCTTCAAGCGGCCGCGGTAGTAGAGGTATTCGTTGACCCGCATATCCTCGGGCAGCGGGTTGTTTTCGGGCATGTAACCAATGTGGCGCTTGGCCTCGTCAGTGCGGGAGGCAACAGGAATGCCGCAGATGCGCACGATTCCGGAGGTGGCCGGCAGAAAGCCGGTGAGGATGCGCATGGTGGTGCTCTTGCCGGCGCCGTTCGGACCGAGGAGTCCAACGATCTCGCCGCGGCGCACGGTGAAGCTGATGCCGTCCACCGCCGCCAGCCCGCTGTAGGTCTTGACCAGGTGCTCAACCTCGATGGTCGGGGGAGCCGTGGTTGGATCGATCGTGGACATGCGATGGGTAACAGGGTGATGGACAGCCGTCCCTAATCAAGGTTACACCGCGGGCGGATTCAAGCGCCACGCGGCGGCGAGTCCCCGCAAGGTGAGGTCGGGAACGACCGTGAAGGGCTGCCGCAGGGTTTTTTCCAGCAGCGCTGCCGTCCCGCCCGTGGCGAGCACCCGGGGGATGGACTCGCCGCGCCGGGCCATTTCCGCCAGCACGGCGTCCATTAGCGCCTGAATCATGCCGCCGAGGCCGATGACTGTGCCGATCCGCATCGCTTCGACGGTGGATCGGCCGATGACTCCCGGCAGCTCCAGCGAGTCGTCCAGCAGTGGCAGCAGCGCCGTCTGCTCGTGGAGGTAGCGGCGCATCACGTCGAGACCTGGCGCGATGATGCCGCCCTCATAGCCGCGGGAGCGGGTGAGGATGTCAAAGGTGACGGCGGTCCCGAGGTCGATGACGATGGCGGGGGTGCCGCAGAGCGCCTGCGCGCCGGCGGCGTTGGCGAGGCGGTCCTGGCCGATCTCCTCGGGCTTGGGATAACTGAGCGGCACGCCGAGCCGCTTGTCGGGAGTGAGTTGGAAAACCGACCGAGCGAACCGGTGCTGCTCAAAGACCCGGGCCAGCAGTCTTGACGCCCCCGGCACCACGGAGCAGAACGCCGCGCCTTCCAGGGCGGGATGGGCGGCGGTGAGGTGTTCGAGAATCAGACCGAAGCCCCCGACCGGCTGATCAATGGCGCGCGTAGGGAAGTCGTGCTGGAACAAGGCCTGCCCGTTGGCGACCACGCCGTAATGAGTGTGCGTGTTTCCAATATCGATGCAAAGGAGCATGGTGGAGAAGCGGCGGGCAGGAGTCGGAGGTCGAAGGGAAATCGATCCGGCGGGATCAGGCAAGCATTCGCCTAGCCCGCCCCTTTCCTTTCGCTTTTCTCCAGCGTCACTTCACCAGCAGGAAAGCGCTGCGGCCGGCCGTTTTCGCCGCGGATCAGCAGGGAGCCCTCATCGTCGATGCCGCCGGCAACGCCGGCGATGCGCCGGCTGCCCTGCACGAGCGTGACGGGTCGGCCGCGCAGGATGTCGTAGCGGTTCCACAGGTCGGCGAAGGTTTCCCGGTAGCTGCCGTCAACGAACCGGTCGTAGGCCGAGAGCACCCGGCCGATGATTGCGGCGGTGAGGCGATTGAGATCGACCGGTCTGCCCGTGCAATCCGCCAGCGTGGCGACCCGGCCGGAGAATTCGGGCGGCAGCAAGTCGAGGGGGCCGTTGACGTTGAGGCCGAGGCCGAACACCAGATCGCGAATCTGGTCGGAGTCGATCCGCGCCTCCGTCAGCATGCCGCCGAGTTTCCGACCGTCAATGTAGAGGTCGTTGGGCCATTTGATTCCGGGCTGGATGCGACAGAAATTGGCCACGAGGTCGCACAGATTGGCGCCCATCCAGAGGGTGAAGGTGGTCATGCGACCGGGCTCGAGCTGGGGCCGGAAGACGAAGCTCGCGTAGACGTTGCCGCCGTTCTCGCTGTGCCAGACGCGGCCGAACCGGCCGCGACCAAGCGTTTGCCGGCGGGCCAGCACGACAAACGGCGTGGCCCGCCCGCCCGCCAGCTGGCGTTCGGCCTCGTCGTTAGTACTATCCACCTCAGCGAGGCAGAGCAGGTCGAACGGTCGGCGCCGCAATTTCAAATGCGCCAGCACAAGCAGGGGGTTGATGCCCGCGGGGTACCTGCTGATGCGGTAGCCGCGGCCGCGCACAGCCTCGAACTCGAACCCTTGCGCGCGCAGCTTCTCCATGTGCATCCAGATGCCGACCCGGCTCATGCCCAGCTTCCGGGCCAGGGCAGTGCCCGAGACGAAATTAGGATCACTGGCGAGCAGTTCGCCGAGGATGGTGGATTCGGGGGAGGTCATGGGCGGGAACCGTCAGACGGACCGGATGCCGTGGCGGGATTTGCCGGCGCCTTCCCCCGGACGGCGCAGGCCTGCGAAATCAAGATCGTCCCCTCGCAGGCGTTGGCTGAATCTTTCGACGGAGGGGGATCGCGGGGCGGACGGCATGAAGAAGGCAGTCGGAGAGGTGGTGTGGAAAGTAAAAACCAAAGGGGCCGGGTTCGGCAAATGTCATTTAATACCAACGTCCCATGATAAACAGACGGTCATTGCGAGGAGCGGAGCGATGAAGCAATCCAGCTGGACCGCCACGGCGCGCTTCGCGCTCCTCGCGATGCCACTTGGAAATCCCAGCCTAGTCTCCCGGGCGCGTGAAGGTGCTGTTGCGGATGCTCTTCAGCTCCTTCGCCGCCTCCGGATCAAGCTGCTTCATCTGGTCGATCTCGTCGTTCATCCAACGGAGATCGCGCAGGCGCTTGTCCTCCTCGTACATCATGCGCGCGCGCGCCGTAGGGGAAATGCCGACGATTGGCACCGTGAAGCGGTTGAGAAAATAGCGGTCAAAGGGCGTTATGTACTCTTTGACCAGTTCTGCATCCAAAGCCTTGGGNNATCCGCTCGGATAGTCTGGGCCGGGGCTTGGGCGCTGGTGGTTCGGCGGCCGGCTCCTTGGTGTTTGCAGCGACCGGCGGTGGCGAGGCGGGCGGGGCCGGCGAGGCTTTGGGGTCGGCCGCCTCCGGCGCGGCCCGGGCCGACGCGCCGAGGACCAATACCAGAAGAAACCGACATGCAGCGCTGTGATTGCGCAGGGTCATTAGCAGGTTAGACGGGAAATTCTGGAAAATGTTGCCCGAGTAATTTCGAAGGAGGCAACCTGCCCGCGAAAGTGCGGTTGTAATTGGGACTGCCTTGCAGCCGGCGGCTTGACCACCGCGACACGATCTACCCGGAAATCAGCGCGCAGCCGTGGCCAGTCTGCGCGCGATCATCACAACCTGCGGCTTGAGCATGGCGATGACCGCCTGCTTGTAGGCCGCCGGGTCCGCCCAAACCTCGTAACTGCCGCCCTTGCGCTCGTCGCGGTCGCGCGGCTTGCTGCGCCGGAGGGCGGTCGCAAAGGTCTGGTCCTGGCCAACGGGCTTGGTGAGCGTGAGCATCGCGGTCTGCCCGTCCGGCAGGAGAAACGCCGCGGAACCGGCCGCCAGATAAACCAGCGGCCGCGCGCGCAGCCGGGGAGCGTCGGTGATTTGCTTCGCGGGCAGGAACTCGTGCCAGTCATACGTGAGCGTGCGATCGGCGGAGTATTCGACGAACTCGACCAGAAACGAAACAACCGGCAGCGTGGCCCCGAGTTGGCGGGTCAGGCTCGTGGCCGAAAGGTAATTCGCCGACATGAACGATTCCACCCAGGGGCAGTGATGTCCGATTACGGTCACGGTCCTGCGCGCGCCGGAAACGCCCGCGATGGTTTCATAGCTTGCGGGCACCGGCCGCTCCTTGCCGGCCGGCGGCGCGCTGTCGGCGAGGCTCTGAAAACCGGGGTTCACCGCGAGCGGTTCGTATGGCAGGATCTCGATGCCCTGCGCCGTGAGCTCGGCCGTGAGAGCGTCGTGCACGGCATCGGCAATCTCCTGGAAATCGGCGGTCTTCAGACCGGCGAGGCGGAGAGCGGCGGGCAGGGCGCGATCCGCCTCGGTGCGCTGCGCGGGGCGGAAACCGGATTCCGTGACAAACGTGAGGTTGAGCAGCGGAGTTGTGAGGCGCACCAGGCCGTGGAGGTTGCCCCAGGTGGCCTCGCTGTAAAAGACCGCTGCGTCCGCCTCCCCGGTCAATCTGGTCACTTTGAGCTGACCAGAAAGCCAGACCGGGCCGGCCAGCACCAGACTGCTGGCAAGGGCGGCGCGGCGGAGAATCAGGCCGGACAGCATGCGCCCAGCCTGCGGGAAACGGAGCCGCCGTCAAACCACCCGTGGCCGGATTCGGAGTCGGGCCTCCAGCCGCGTGTTTATGGCTGTTTAAAATACCCAAGGTCCGACGCGCGGCTATCCGCGCACCTGGCCGGTCCCGGTGATGACGTACTTGTAGGAGCAGAGCTCGCGCAGGCCCATCGGACCACGGGCATGCAGACGGTCGGTGCTGATGCCGATCTCGGCGCCCAGGCCGAACTCAAAGCCGTCGTTGAAGCGCGTGCTCGCGTTCCAGAATACCGTGGCGCTGTCCACGCCCGCCAGGAAGCACCGCGCCGCGCCCGCGTCGCGCGTGACGATCGCGTCGCTGTGCGCGGAGCTGTCCCGGTTGATGGTGGCGATGGCGTCGTCGAGCGACGGCGTGACGCGCACGGCGATGATCAAGTCAAGAAACTCGGTAGTGAAATCCTCCGGGGCGGCGGCGCGATGCGCGAGGCCGTGCTGTTGGAGGATTGCGGCGCTGGCCGCATCGCACCGCAGTTCCACGTTCTTCTCGAGCAAAGCGCGGGCGAGGCGCGGCAGGAACGCGCCGGCCACGCCGACGTGCACCAGGAGCTGCTCGGCGGCGTTGCATACCCCGGGCCGCTGCACCTTGGCGTTGATCACGATGTGCTCGGCCATGTCGGGGTCGGCGTCCTTGTCAATGTAGACAAAGCAGACGCCCTTGAAATGCTTGATGACGGGAATGGTGGAGTTCTCCACCACGAAACGGATCAGGCTTTCGCCGCCGCGCGGGATGATGCAATGGATGAGGTCGTCGAGCTTGAGCAGCGTGGTAAGGGCGGCGCGATCCGTGGTGGGAATGAGCTGCACCGCATCGGCAGGCAGACCGTCCTCCTTCGCCCATGCTTCGGAGGACGAGGGGAGCGTGGATCTCGCCGACAGTGCTTGGTGAATGATTTCGACCAGCATTCTGTTTGTATGAAAGGATTCCGTCCCCCCGCGAAGGATGGCGGCGTTGCCGGACTTGAGGCAAAGCACGGCGCAGTCAATGGTCACATTGGGCCGCGACTCGTAGATGATGCCGATCACGCCGATGGGCACGCGAAGCTTGCGGATCTCGAGTCCATTGGGTCGTACGGTGCGCTCCAATTCCTCGCCGACGGGATCGGGCAGGGCGGCGACCCGCCGGACGCCCTCCGCCATCTGGGCAATGCGTTTCGCGTCAAGCGTCAGGCGGTCGATCTGGGCGCCCGTCAGATTATTCTCTCTTGCGGCCGCAAGATCCTTCGCATTGGCGGCGAGCAGGGCGTCTGTCGACCCCAGCAGCAGCTCGGCCAGCCTCGCCAGCGCGGCGTTCTTGGCTTCCGCCGACGCCGTGGCGAGCACGCGCGAGGCGGCGCGGGCGCGCTGCGCGATGGCGGTGACAAGCTGGACGAGGTCGGTGGACACGGCGTGGGAATAGCCGCAAAAAGGCACAAAAAGCGCAAAAGAAATCTGGACCGATGGGTGAAACCCAACAAAGTGAACCACTCTGCTGGCCAGCCGAGCATGAAGGGCAGGAAGAAAGAGGATGGGGCCGGAATGCCAATTCCCTTGTCGGCGGAGATCCGCTGTCCTAGTGCTGGAAAGCACCGGAATCTCTTGATCTGTCCCTTTGTCCCAATAACAGTGTCAGGCGGCTTCGAACGCGCACCGGGATGAACCCGCTACCTTTTGCCTGCATGTTCACCGTGCTGAGCTGCGTCGTCGCCGCGGCCGCGTTCGCCAGCCCCGGGGGCACTTTTGACGTGGAGATCCCTCCAGGGCCCAACTTTGCAGTCGCGGCCTTCCGCTGGTGGCACCCACCGGAAGCCAAGGCGTTGCTCGGCGTAGCGGTGCTCGTTCCTGGCAGCAACTGCGACGGACGGGCGGAGGTCGAGGACCCGTTCTGGCAGGACTTCGCCAGGCAGCACCGCCTCGCGCTGGTCGGTTGCTGGTTCCAGGATCATCCACACGAGAACATGAATATCGAGGACTATGCCCGCGCCCGGGATGGCAGCGGCCGAGCGCTGCTGGATGCGGTGGACCGCCTCGCGAAGGCGGCCGCGCATCCCGAAGCGGCCATCGCGCCGCTCCTGCTCTGGGGCCACTCCGCTGGCGGCGAATTCAATTACGAGTTCGCCTGCTGGGATCCGGCGCGGGTGGCGGCCTTTGTCGTCAACAAAGGCGGCTACTACTTCACCCACCTTGCGCCCGCCGCCACGCGGGCCGTGCCTGGCATCTTCTTCGTCGGGGGCAAAGATGAGGCATTCCGGATCCAAAGCATTCAGGGCATCTTCGCCGTCAATCGTCAGGCTGGCGCCGCCTGGAAACTCATCGTCGAGTCTGACGCCGGGCATGAACCCGGCAAAACCCGCGAACTGGCAGTGGAGTTTTTCGCAGAAATCATCTCGCGTTGTCGCTGATCGGGAGGGGGGCTTCGTGACTTCCTGGTGAACCTAGTCGAAGAGCCGGCCGCGGTTGAAGCGCCAGACCGCGACCAGCATCACGCCGGCGGCGATGCCGGCGAGAATGCCGACCTTGGGCAGCACCTCGAGCAGCGAGCGGCCCGCCCAGAGCACATCGGCGAACCCTTCCACCGACCAGTAGACCAGGGTGAGTTTGCTCACCCGCTGGATGTAGTCCGGCATGAAGCTGACCGGAAACCAGGCCCCGCCCACGGCGCTCATGGAGAGGACGACGAAGGTGGCGATGCCGTTCGCCGCCGCCGCGCTGGGGGAAATGGCGGCGATCAACATGCCGAACGCCGAGCAGGCCGCGGCGGCGCTCAGACTCACGGCCAGCAGCGCGCCGGCGTGGCCGAAAATGTCGAGCCCGAAGAACACCCGGCCGGCGCAGAAGAGCACGGTGATCTGCACCAGTCCGAGAATGACCCCGAAAAGGAACCGGGCCCAGAGAATGTGCGCGGGCCGGACCGGGGAGGACAGCAGGCGCTGAAAAACCCCGGAATCCTTCTCCTCGAACAGCGTCGTCACCGAACCGCTCACGGCGAAGAGGAGGAACATGACCGCATAACCTCCCACCAGGCGCGCNNGCCATCGGGTTCTTCAGCTCCTTGCCGGCCACCTGCTCGGTCTCGATCTTCACCATCCGGGAGAAAATATCCGCCGGTTTTTGAGTTTCGATTTCCGGTTTCCGATTGGGAGACGGGGAGACTGCGGTGTTCGACTGATCCAGGCGGCGGAGCCCCGGCGGGCCATCCCCAGTCGGTACGCCGGGAGGTGCCAGCTCCGGTTTCGCGTCGATCCTGCTGAGGTCGCTGAATCCGAAATCGCCCGCGATCGTCTGCCGATAGATCGCGTCCCGGTCGCCGCCGAAATTGTCGGCCACCGTGTTGGCGATGGTCCGGTTGAAACGCTTGAATCGCTCGTCGCCGAGAAACCGGCGGGCATTCTTTTGCAGCGACTGGCCGAGCAGCTGCGGCACGTTGGAAAACACGGTCTTCTGCAAGAGGCCGTTGACCATCTGGGACTCGATCTCGTTGCGGGGATTGAACAGGAACTTCATGCGCACGCCGAAATCCTGGTCCGGGAGAAGGTCCGCGGGCAGAATCAATGCATACCGGTACCAATTGTCGTGGAGCCCGGCGCGCACATCGGCTTCGGTCAGCGGCCGGGTCGCACCCTTCCCCAGGTCGCGCGTCGTGATCACGGCGAACGTTTTTTCGGCTCTCAGCGCGGCAATCAGCTTCTGGGCGGCCGGTTCGGAGCTGAGATTCACGACGGCGATCGGGATTCCAGTCGGGCCGGAGTCCTTGCGGTAAAGGCCGAAGACATGGCCAAAGAGGTAGATCAGAAGGATCGGCACGAGAAAGGTGATGTAGACGGCAGCCTTGTTGCGCCAAAAGGAGAGCAGGCCTTTGCGAAGAAGAATGCGTACTTGGGACATGGCGGGGAAGGCAGCGGGTTCAGGCATCGCGCAATTTGCGGCCGGTGAGGTGAAGGAAAAGCGCCTCGAGCGTGGGGCGCTGGCTGGTGAAGAGGCGCGGCGGGAGGCCGAGCGATTCCGCCAGCGCAAAGAAGGCCGAAAGCGGATAGCCCGGCCGTGGTCGGAACCGGTGCGTGCCGTCGACGACGGTGATTTCCCCGACGGCGGCCAGTTGTGCCGCCAGCGGCGCGGTCGCGGAGTTGGCGGGGAAGGTGAGTTCGTCTTCGAAGGGCAGCCGGGTGAGCAGATCATCCAGCGTGCCCAGCGCGAGGATCCGGCCATGGTCGATGATCCCGATGCGTGAGCAAAGGCGTTCGGCCTCCTCCATGTAGTGGGTGGAGTAGATGATGGTGATGCCAGAGCGGTTGAGTCGCTGGAGGTATTCGAAAATGGCGTTGCGCGACTGGGGATCGACGCCGACGGTGGCTTCGTCGCACAGCAGGAGTTTCGGCCGGTGGAGGAGCGCGGCGACCAGATTAAGCCGGCGCTGCATCCCGCCGGAGAACGTTTTCACCAGCGACCGGCGTCGATCCTCGAGCTGGGCGGCCGCAAAAGCCTCATCGAGCGCGGCCTTCAGGTTCAAACCGCGCAGGCCCTGGAGTTCGCCGAAAATACGGAGGTTTTCTTCGGCGGTGAGGCCGGGGAACAGGGCGATGGTCTGGGGAACCAGGCCGAGATTCCGGCGAACCACGCTGGCGCCGCTCGCCACCGGCTGTCCATCGAGCGTGATGGTCCCGGCTTCCGGCGCGCGGAGGCCCGCGACAAGTGACATGAGCGTGGATTTTCCGGCGCCGTTGGGGCCGAGCAGCCCGAAGAATTCGCCCGGCGCGATTTCAAGCGAGACATCGTCCAGCGCGGTGATCGGGCCGAAGCGTTTGGTGACCTTGCGGAGAGCGAGCATGGGGCTTAAAGGAATGATAACCGGCCGGGCTGCGAATGGTTACGAAACATTACACTTGGGGAAGCGAGGAGCGGCGCGCAAGCGGCGGGAAGTCATGGTGGCGGGTCCCGCACTAGGCCGGAAGTCATGGGCAGACTTGGCCAGACGATCGTTGGTCCCACCGCGACCGGTGCAGAATGACTCTTTGATCCGGGCGGGCCGGAGATTCATCGCATCGGCGGAGGCTTGGCGAGTGACGGCAGCAGGGCAAATTTCACCCAGGCAAAGTTGGGTTCAATCGCCAGCGCCT
Source organism: Opitutia bacterium (assembly GCA_003153035.1). GTDB lineage: Bacteria > Verrucomicrobiota > Verrucomicrobiia > Opitutales > Opitutaceae > Fen-1467. The sequence goes on along the minus strand of PMBT01000063.1, from coordinate 8,121 downwards.
GCAGCCAGGCGGCTCGCGCCGCCGCCAGATCGCCGGTCTGTTGCCTGGCGATTCCCAGCCAGGCCAGGGCGTCGGCGTATCCCCAGGCCGGGCCGGGTGGAGGAGTGCCCGGGGCGGCGAAGCGATCGACGGCCTGCTGGAGCATGGCCGCCGCTTCCACCGGATCGCCGCCGTATTCCTTTGGGGTGAACAATAGCGACCGGGCTCGGAACACGAGTACCCGTGGACTCGTGGGTGCCGCGGCCGCCGCCTGCGCAACCAGCCGTCCTGATTGTGGCCCGAGCGTCGCGCCGGCATTGGCAGGGTCTTTCGACAGAGCAATAAGCTCGCCGAGAATGGAGCCGTGCATCGCGGCGGCTTCGGCCTCCCACGGGTTGCCCTTCACGCGCTCCAGAAGACTCACGGCATCCCTCAAGCACTGTTCCCGGGCGGCCAGGTCCTTGGGCCCGCGATGCAACCCGCTGCTTACGTAGTAGGCAAAGCCACGGGTATAGAGCAGCGCCGGCTGGTCCGGTGCAGCGGCAAGCGCAGCCTCAAGAGGTTTGACCGCGGTGGCGAGCGCCGCTCCGTCCGCGCGCAGACCGGCACGCTCAATGGAGCTTTCGGCGTCCGCGGCGATCTTATCGGTGTTAATCGGCTCGCTCAGCGCGCTGGAGAGAATCGCCGCCGAGAGGAGCACGAAGGAAAGGAGTGGGAATCTGGTTATCATGGTGGGTTGGAGCGGAGCAGACGCCCGCCATGGGGTGGCTGGGCTGGGTCCGCGGGTTGGATGAGGACCTGGGCGGTTGTTAAGAAAGGCCTTTGGGCTTCAGGATTGCGGTCAGCGCCGCCACGTGACTCTCGAATGCGCGGCGGCCCGCGGCGGTGGGGGCGATAAACGTCTTCGGCTTGCGGGCGACGAAAGTCTTTTCCACCGCGATATAACCGGCTTGCTCGAGCGTGAGCAGGTGGGCGCCGAGGTTTCCGTCGGTCAAGCCCAGTTTGATCCTGAGAAAGGTGAAGTCCACCTGCTCGTGCGAGCCAAGATTGCCGAGCGCCGCCATGATCTGGAGGCGCACCGGCTGATGGATGATTGGGTCGAGTTCTGGCATGGCGGGAAGCCGGCGCGCTAGCGCCAGAAATAGCGGATGTAGAAACCGGTGACGATCAGGGTGCCGCCGCCAAAAACGGCGATCCACCACCAGAAGAAGGCGGAGAAGCAGAACAGCCCGACCAGGATGAAAGCGGTCATGACCAGGCCCAGCCAGACCAGGTAGGTGTCGAACCATATTCCGGCGATGATGTAGCAGAGCATCGCAACGAGACCGAGGTAGGCGAACAGGGCTTGGTCATGGTACGGCGCGCGCAGCACCGCCGGCCAAAGGGCGGAGAAAAGGATCACCGCGAAGAGCACGCCAAGAAAGCGCTTGTCCACCGACCCACGGATCTGGCTTCCCTGAACAAAGCCGAGCGCCATCGACCCGGCGATGCCGGCGACGCACAGCCAAGGGAAAAGATGGATGCCGGCCTGACCGCGGAATTCGGCGAGCATCGCCATGCCAATCCAGATGACGCCCCAGAGCCAGAGGTGATAGTGACCACGGTGGGCGCGGATAGCCGAGCGCATCGTCTCGCGGGAGGTCTGGATGGCGGCGAGGGCGCAGGCGGCTTCTTCCGGGGTGAGTTGCATGATTAGAGTACTCTACAATGCAGAGTACTTTGTCAACATCAATCTGCGGGGGATTGTGTCGGGGCCGGCTGTTCGTAACGTCAACCCATGACCGCGGCTTCCGATCACGCTCAGGTGATTGCGCCGCCACCGTTGATCGTGGTCGCCGCCCTGCTGGCAGGAGTGGGCCTGAGATTCCGTTGGCCCATGGCGCTTTGGCCGTGGGGACACGCGTGGATTCCGGCGACTGCTTGTTTCCTGGCGGCTGGGTTCCTGGCGGGAGCGGCGGCGCGCCGGATCTGGCGCGTGCGAACCACGGTTCTGCCCCATCGCACGACCACGGTGTTGGTGACGTCGGGTCCGTTTCGTTTTACGCGCAACCCGATCTACCTGGCAATGGGCGTCGGGATGGCCGGCGTGGCGCTGGCGGTGAACAGCCTCGCACTGCTGGTGATCATTGCGCCGTGGGCCGTGGTGATGCGGTATGGCGTAATCGCTCGCGAGGAGCGGTACCTTGGGGGGAAATTCGGCGAGGATTATCGTGGCTATTGCCGGCGCGTGCGTCGGTGGTGGTGATCGGTTCCCCGAGCCCGGTGCTGGTTCCGGCGGTCGTGATCGCAAAAGCCGAGCGGGAGCTTCCGGCGAGTTTTCGCGCCGCCCGATGTCATCCTCTAAATGACAAAGTCGTTGCAGGGTGAGCGGCGTGAACGGTCGATCTGCGCCAAACGGAGCGGCCCGTTGTCATTTGCTAAATGACAAATCCGCCGGGGCATTGACGCTACGACTAGGCCGGCGCGAGGGCCATCGCCCGGGCATGCACGGCGGCCCAAGCGGAGTTGGGGATGATCGGCCCCAGGTGGTGCACGGTTTCGGCGCCCAGAAGCGACGCGAGAGCGCCGCAGGCCGGCAGCGGCCAGCCACGGAGATGGCCGAAAAGAAAACCCGCGGCCCACGCGTCGCCGGCGCCGTTCGTATCGACGACCTCGGGGACCGCGACCGGGGCGACACGGTGGAGGGCGTTGCCCTGCGCCAGCCAGGCGCCGTCCCGGCCGATCTTCACGGCTGCAAGGACGCCGTGGCCGGCAAGCCGAAGGGCGAGCGCGGCGTAGTCGGAGGCGTGGTCCCGGAACAATGCGCGGATCTCGTCCTCGTTGGCGAAAACGACATCGAGGCCGCGCCGGAGCTGGTCCAACAACCAGTCGCGGGAGGCGTTGACGACCTCGAACGAAGCCAGGTCGAGGCTGATCGTGCAGCCGGCGGCCCGGGCGGAATCGAGCACCGCGTCGGCCAGCGCCTGGTTGAAGACGAGGTAACCCTCAATATGCGCGTGGCGGCAGCCGCGGAAATCCGCCGGAGAGACCTCTGACGGCGCGAGCGTCATCGCGGCTGCCAGGCAGGTGCGCATGGTGCGCTGGGCGTCCGGCGTGACGAGGGCGAGGCAGCGGGCGTTGGGCAGCTCGGCGCGTTTGAAGCGGCCGCTGTCGACGCCGGCCGCCTCGAAACGGCGGCGATAGGTGTCAGCGAGCCCGTCGTTGCCGAGCTTGCCGAGGAACGTCGTGCGCAGGCCCAGACGGGTGGCGTTGAGGGTGGCGTTGGCGGCCGAGCCGCCGGTGGTGCAGGCGGGCGCGCGGTCAAGCAGCGAAAGGATCCGCTGCATCTCGGGCGGATCAACGAGGACCATGCCGCCCTTCGCGCCCGCCACCTGGGCCAGGAACGCGTCGGGCACCGGGGCGAGCAGATCCATGATCGGCGAGCCCACGCCGATGAGTTCGTAGGTTGCGGCAGCAGAGTTCATGCAGAAAGCGGACCGAGATGAAGGCCGCCGCCGGCAATTCCGGACAGCAACGGCGGCGGCAGATGCACCGGCCGAAAATGGGCGGCGCTCGCGGCTGGGCGCAATCTTTTTGGTGACGCCGAGCGCCGGGTGGCTATGTTGGCCGCATGGATGACATTCATCGCCTGCTTGCGCCGCTGGCCGCGTACCCGCGCTGGCTGGTGATCACCTGCCTCGTGCTGGTTGCGGTGGCGGGGCTGTGGGTGCTCGCCAAGGTGATCAAGTTGACGATTTACCTAGTGGTTGCTGGCGTGGTGCTCCTGGCGGTCCTGGTGGCCTTTGGCTGGTTCCTCGGCTAAGGGGGACCGGGCGCAGGCGAGGCGGTCCGCTTTGGCTTGCATCACGATTGCGGCACGCCATTCATGGAATCCCGTGAAGTACATTTTTGTCACGGGCGGGGTGGTCTCCTCATTGGGCAAAGGGCTGACGGCGGCGTCCTTGGGGGCGCTCCTCGAAATGCGCGGACTACGGGTGCGCATCCAGAAGTTCGACCCCTATCTGAACGTCGATCCGGGCACGATGAGCCCNNCCCTTCCAGCACGGCGAAGTCTACGTGCTCGACGACGGCGCGGAGACCGACCTGGACCTGGGACATTATGAACGGTTCACGTCGGGCCCGCTCTCGCGGCTCAACAATCTCACTTCGGGCCAGATTTACGAGTCGGTGATNNGGCGGCACGACGGGCGACATCGAGGGGCTGCCCTTCCTCGAGGCCATGCGCCAGTTTGCGCTCGAGGTCGGACCGCGGGAGGTGCTGTTCATCCACGTCACGCTGGTGCCGTACCTCAGTGCCGCCGGCGAACTGAAGACCAAGCCCACCCAGCAGAGTGTGGCCAAACTACGCGAAATCGGCATCCAGCCGCACATCCTGGTCTGCCGGTGCGACCATCCGCTGATGCCCGAGCTCCGCGAGAAGCTCAGCCTGTTCTGCAACGTGCCGGTCAAGGCGGTCATCGAGGAGCGCAATGTGGAATCCTCGATCTACGAACTGCCGCTCATGCTGCAGAAGGAGGGGATGGACGATCTCGTGGTCGAGATGCTCGAGCTCAAGGCGCCGCCGAACCCCAAGAATATCTGGGCCGAGATCCTGCGACGCATCCGGTCGCCCCGGCACGAGGTCACCATCGGGGTGGTCGGCAAATACATCGAGCTGCAGGACGCCTACAAGTCCGTTTACGAGTCGATCACCCATGCGGGCATCGCCAACAATGCCAAGGTGAACATCGTCCGCATCGATGCCGAGACGCTCGAGACCAAGAGCGGCCTGGCCGCCCTCCGCAGCCTGGACGGCATTCTCGTGCCGGGCGGCTTCGGCGAGCGGGGGATCGAAGGCAAGATCGCCGCGGCCCGCTATGCCCGGGAGCATGGCGTGCCTTATTACGGGCTTTGTCTCGGCCTGCAGGTGGCCGTCGTGGAATTTGCCCGCAACGTCCTGCGCCTCCGCGGCGCCAACAGCACGGAATTTGACCAGCAGACGCCGCATCCCGTGATCAACATCATGGAGGAGCAGAAGAAGGTCATCGACAAGGGCGCCACCATGCGGCTCGGCTCCTATGAATGCCAGCTGGTGCCCGGCACCCGCGCCCAGCGGGCCTACAAGACCGGCAGCGTGCGCGAGCGGCATCGTCACCGCTATGAGGTGAACAATGACTACGTGGGCCGGTTGCAGGAGGCCGGCCTGATCGTTAGCGGGCGCAACCCGCGCCGTAATCTGGTCGAGATTGTCGAGCTCAAGAACCATCCCTGGTTTGTCGCCGTGCAGTTTCACCCCGAGTTCCAGTCAAAGCCCAGCTCGGCGCACCCGTTGTTTGCCGCATTTGTAGCCGCGGCGCTGCAGCGCCGGCACCCGAAGCGCGGCGGCGCCAAGGCGGCGAAGCCCGGCCGGCGGGGACCGAGGGCCGCAGGGCAACGGGGCGGGACAAGAACGAAGGCCGGAAAGGGACGATGACAACCTGGCGGCACCATGCTGTTTGACCCCAAGAAACTCCTCCTGGTCGCCGGTCCGTGTTCACTGGAAAATGAACACGTGTGCCGGGCCGTGGCCGAGAGCCTGACCGGGATCGCCCGGAAGCAGCCGGAGCTGACCGTCGTCTTCAAGGGCTCCTTCGACAAGGCCAACCGGACCTCCGGCACCGGTCCGCGCGGCAGCGGCCTTGAGGCGGGCCTCGAACTCCTCGCGCTGATCCGACGCGACTACGGTTTTCCCGTGCTGACCGACGTGCACGAGACGTCGCAGGTGTCCGCAGTCGCCGCGGTGTGCGACGTGGTGCAGATCCCGGCGTTCCTGTGCCGCCAGACCGATCTGCTGCTCGCCGCCGCCGCCAGCGGCCGGATTGTCAACGTGAAGAAAGGCCAGTTTCTTTCGCCGCAGGAGATGCCCTTCGTCATCGCCAAGCTCCGGCAGGGCGGGGCGGGGGAGATCTGGCAGACGGAGCGCGGCACCACCTTTGGCTATCAGAATCTCGTCGTCGACATGCGCAGCTTCGCCCTCATGAAGGCCAACGGCTGTCCTGCCATCTTCGACGCTTCGCACAGCGTGCAGCTGCCCGGGGCCGGCGGCGGCCGGAGCGGCGGGCAGCGTGAGTTTATTCCCCCGCTGGCGCGGGCCGCGCTCGCTGCCGGGGCGGACGGACTTTTCATTGAGACGCACCCGCAGCCCGAGGCGGCCATCTCCGACGGCCCCAACATGATCCCGCTGACCGAACTTCCCGGCCTGCTCGAACGGTGTCTTGCGGTCTGGCGCGCGGCGCGGGGCTGACCAGCGCACCGGCCGGTGGGACGATCTGCCTGGAGACAGCTCCCAAGACCGGGGGCTCGAGACAAATCTCCAACCACGACAATCAGACACTCCTGGCGTTGACCGCGCCGTTTTGCCTCCGTAACAATGGTCACCGCCAAACCTCCGAATTGCATGGAAGCTTTCATCATCGACCTGCCGGTTCCCTCCATGGGTGCCACCGTAAATGAACTCACGATCATTGACCTTTTGGTCACGCCGGGCGCCCGGATCGTGAAGGGCCAGAAGCTCGCCGAGTTGGAGAGCGACAAATCGGTGTTCGATTTTGAATCGCCGTGCGACGGCACCGTGGTTGCCGTTCAGGGGAGGGCGGGCGACATCCTCCCATCCGGCGCGCCGTTCCTGCGGATCGAGACCGCGGAGGGGAGTCTCAAGCACCTGCAGGTGAAGGAGCCAGGAGCCAAAAGTCAGGAGCGGTCGGAAGCCGGACGTCCGAAACTGGATGCCGGAAAGACTGGCGATGAGTTGGCGCCGCAGTCCGCCACCGCCTCCGTCCGACCCCCAGTCGCTGCTGTCCAAACCGAGATTCAGTGGACGCCGCGCGCCACGAAGCTGGCCCGGGAGGCCGGGGTGGATCCGGCCACGATCCGGGACATCTCGGCCACCGGCCCCGGGGGACGCGTCTCGGGCGACGATGTCGCAAAATACCTGGCGGGGCGCGGAGCGTCTCGGGAGCCGGCGGTCCAGGCGCCGGTCGCGTCGGCAGGGTTCATTCCATTCGCGGATGAAACCGTCTGCGTCGCGGGAATCGGATTCGCGGTCCCCGACAACGTTCAACCGAACAGCGAGATCTTGAAGGCGTTCCCGAAGATGACCGAAGCGGAGATCGTCAAGCTCACCGGCATTCAGGAGCGCCGCCATGCCGCCGAGGATGAAACCGCCACTCATCTCGCCGCCATTGCCGTGCAGCACGCACTGGCGCAGGCGCGGCTCCACGTGAGCGAAATCGACGGCATCATCATGGCAACGCTGCTGCCGGACCAGCCGGTGCCCAGCGCGGCCAGCGGCCTGGCCAGGAATCTTGGCATCAAGACCGCCCTGGCTTTCGACCTCAACGCGGCCTGTGCCGGCTGGCTCTACGCCCTGGAGGTCGGACGCGCCCTAATTCGCGCCGGCACGGCCCGGAAGCTACTGGTGGTCACCGCCGAACTCCTTTCGCGCATCACCAATCCTAACGATCACGGCACCGCCTTTCTCTTTGGCGACGGGGCTGGCGCGGCGGTATTACTCAACATGGACGGCGGGCATCGCCTCAACCGCATGCACCTGAGCGGCGACGCCTCGTTCTTTGACGCCATCCAGCGGCCTGGCGGCGGGGCGATGCGTCCGATGCCGCAGCCCAGCGGAGACGATCTGCACCACTTCTATCTGCAGATGAACGGTGCCGTGGTCTTTCGGAACGCCGTCATCGCTTTTGCCGACATCATCGAGCAGGCCCTGCGCCGCCACCAGCTCAAGCCGGCGGACGTGCAGTGGGTGGTACCGCACCAGGCCAACGAACGCATCCTCAAGGCGGTGAGCAAGCGCGTCGGCATTCCGTTCGAGAAGTTTGTCGTCACCATCGGCAAGTATGGCAATACCTCGGCCGCCTCGGTTTCGATGGCGTTGGGCTGGGCCGCCGAGGAGGGCATCTTCCATTCCGGAGACAAGATCATCTGCTGTGCTGTCGGCGCCGGCTTCACCTACGCGGGCGGACTGTTGACTTGGTGAGGCTGCCGGTGGCGCAGTCACTGACCCCAAAAGGCCGCTGGCGGGAGTAATCGCTAGCTAGGTGCGTTGCCGTGCTGACGCTGATCAGGCAGCGGTCGCAAAACGGCGCGTCACTGTTGGACGAGCTGCTG
>PMBT01000053.1 GCA_003153035.1 Opitutia bacterium | reverse complement strand
ACCACGCTGCGCGCGCCCCAGGCCGTTTCATGGAAGCCACTGATCTTGATGATGAGGTCGCGTTCCTTCTGCGACGCCTGCCCTAGCTGGTTCCAGTCGGCCAGCGGCCGGCCTCCGGCCCGCGGGCCGTGGAGCACGGCGCCGGGAGGAAGCGGCGCCGGGTCCATCACCCATGACATCGGGATGAGCTGGCGCAGCAACTTCAAGGTGCGACCGCCCAGATGCTCGGCCCAGAAATCCTGCAGGAGGTGATGGTGAAAGAGGGCCATCGCGAGTTTTTCCTCCTGAAAGGGACGCATGGGCGGAGCGATCACGACTTCCCGATTGGCCCAGGCCTCGAAGAAATACGGCGCGGTGCGCAGGTTCACGAGGTCGAACAGCTCGAAGAACCGGTAGATGAGGTCGATCTTCTCGGGCGTGCCCTCCACATCAAAGAAGAGCGCGCCGCCGAGGGGAAAGACGTCCTCGGGCCGCAGGCAAAAAACGCGACGGCCCTGTTTCTGCAGCACCCCGGCCAGCCACTGCATTTCCGGGCGGTAGGTGGCCGCCTCTTCGCTCACCACCAGGGCGATGAGCGGGGTGCGGGTCCGCGGCTGCAAGGCGGCGAGCGATTGATAGAAGCTCTCGACCATGAGATCCCCGCGACCCACCATGCGATCGTCTCCGCTGTCGTATAACCGGTTGAGAAACGCGGTGAGCCCGATTCCGCCCGGCACTGAATCGAGTTCGGTGAGCGCAAAACCGTCCTCCGTGAGCAGCAGGTCGGGCCGCAGCACGGGGGGCAACACCCCGCGCAAACGCGCGTCCCGGGCATGCTCCACGAGGCTGGCCGGTTTGCCGCGGTCGAGGTATTCCGCGACCCACGGCGCCAGCAGCGGTTTGTTGCGCAGGAGGTTCTTGCCCGCGGCCGACCGCAAATAGAGTGTCTCCAGCGCTTGGTGAAACTCAAGGCAGGCCGTGCCGATCTGTTCGAGCTGCGTCACCTGTTCGTGCGTCAATGGCCACGCCTCCGGCGAAAGCTGCCAGGTCTTCGCCGCGAACAGCGGCTGGGCGCTCAGGGCGGATCGGATGGATTCGTAGGCGAGCATGGTCTCAGAGATCAGAAGCCAGAGGCCAGAAACCAGAAAGGGCAAGCGGGCGCAATCAATCGGCTGGCTCCTGGCTGCCGGCGTCTGTCGGGCCGGTTTATTCTTCCATCTGGATGTCCTTGTTCCGGTGCAGCGGCTGCCCGGCGCGGAGCCAGGCGTAGATGAAGCGGTCGAGGTCGCCGTCCAGCACGCCCTGGGTGTCGCTCGTGCTCAGGCCGGTGCGCAGGTCCTTCACCATCTGATAGGGCTGCAGCACGTAGCTGCGNNAACCGCTCCATTTCGCTGCGCTGCTCGTCGAGGCGCTTTTCGTAGAGGCGCGCCTTGAGCACGCTCATGGCGCTGGCCCGGTTCTTGATCTGGGAGCGTTCGTTCTGGCACACCACCACCATGCCGGTCGGCAGATGGGTGAGACGCACGGCGGAATCGGTCGTGTTCACTCCCTGACCGCCCTTGCCGGAGGACCGGTAAACGTCGACGCGAAGCTCGCTCTCGGGGATCTCGATCTTGATCTCCTCGTCGATCTCGGCGATGACATCGATCGCGGCAAACGAGGTGTGCCGGCGCTTGTTCGCGTCGAACGGGCTGATGCGCACGAGGCGGTGGACGCCGCGCTCGGCCTTGACGTAGCCGTAGGCGTTTTCACCCTTGATCATCATTGTGGCCTTGGTGATGCCCGCCTGGTCGCCCGACTGCACGTCCTGCACTTCGACGGTGAAATCCCGCCGCTCGGCCCAGCGGTTGTACATGCGGAAGAGCATGTCGGCCCAATCGCACGACTCGGTGCCGCCCGCGCCCGCCTGGATGGAGAGGATGGCGTTATTGCGGTCGAACTGTCCGCTCAGAAAACTGGCCAACTCGAGCTGATCGGCTTCCGTCACCATCGCGGTCACGGTCTGTTCAAGCTCGCGCCCGTAGCTCTCCTGCTCGGGGCCGGCGGCGGCGGCGACCAGCTCCACCATGACCGCGGCGTCGTCGAGCTTTCGCCGGAAGGCGACCAGCCCGGCGATCGCCTTCTTCAGGCCATTGAGTTTCGCAATGTGCTTCTGGGCGCGCTCGGGGTTGTCCCAGAACGTCGGGACGCCCATCTGCGCCTCCATGGCCTCGATTTCGCGCTGCTTTTGTTCGACGTCAAAGAAACCTCCACAGGTGGCCGGCGCGTTTCTTGATATCGTCGAGGCGGGAAAGAACTTCCGGTGTGATCATGGCGAAGGGGCGCAAAGCGCGGTTTAAGAGGATAGAGCGGACATTAAAGACCGGTATGGGGAGTTCCGTCCAGAATTATGCATCTTTCCTCCAGCTTCGCCCGCCCGGGGACGCAAGGGGGAACCGGCCGCTTAGGCCGTCGCCGCGGCGGCATCCTCGCGGCGCTTCTTCCGCTCCCAGAACCAGGCCAGCCAGATGCAGACCTCGTAAAGCAGGCAAAGCGGCACCGCCATGGCCACCTGGGTGATGACCTCCGGCGTGGTCAGAATCGCGCCGACGATGAACGCGCCCACCCAGACATGGCGGCGGAAATGGGCGAGCTGGTGATAGTGCAGGATGCCGAGTTTCACCAGTGTCAGCACCACGAGCGGAAACTGAAAGCCCAGGCCCATGCCCACGAGAAACTTGCAGGTAAAGCTGACGTATTCATCCGCCCGCCATTCGTAGGCGTCGAAGCCGAGCAGTGTGGAATACTCGATTGACGCCCGCAGCGCGAGAGGCAGCAGCACGAAATACGTCATCGCGACGCCGAGCATGAACAGGAATACGCCCCAGCCCAGCCAGGTGAAAAGGAACTTCCGCTCGCGGACGTGCAGGGCCGGCAGGATGAACTGCCCCACGAAATATAGCCAGAAGGGTGCGGAGACCACCAGGCTGCCGTAGAGCGCAATATGGAATGCCACCATGAAGCCCTCCGCCGGATTGAGGTTGCGGAGCTTGATGCGCGTCGCGCCCGGGTCGCCCTGCGGGTCGAGTTTCAGCGTCGCCACCTGTTCCTCGCCGATCTTGGCCATGCCGAGCTTGAACACGACATGCGGCGCCTCGCCGGGCGGCAGGCCGGAGAACTGGTCGCGGGTCACGTCGTACGGGCCGAACCGCACGGAGCCGAGTTGAAAGGTCACCGTCGGCTGCGGTTTGTCGAGAAGATGCATCCGCCTGATGGGATACTCGAGGACCAAGGCAATCTTATCGACGGTGAACAGGCAGACTACGAGCGCCACGAAGATCACCACGACGCATTTGAGCAGGGCCAGGCGCAGATCTTCCAGGTGCTCGAGGAATGATTTGCGCGGTCCGCCCGCGGCGCCTTCCGGCGGGATTACATCCAGGGAATCGGCCATGGTCGGAGGGTGATCAGAACGGCACTACGCGAAAGACGGCGGTTGGTGGGTGATGTTTGAACCGGGGGCCGGCGGGGACCCGATGAAGTTCACGGCACACGGATCAGCGAATGTCACCCGCCCCTTTCTGCCAATCCTTTTTGCGCCGGGGCATTTCCCCGTCGGGCCCGCGGAAGCTAGGCGCGCAACCTGCCCGCGGCTTTCTCGGCGAGAAAGCTGGCGTAGGCATGCTCGATCCCCGGTTGCAGCCCGGTCCGCGCCTTCCAGCCGAGGGCCGTGAGTCGGGAGACATCGAGGAGCTTGCGCGGGGTGCCGTCCGGTTTGGACGGATCCCATGCCAGGCGCCCCTTGAAACCCACGACCGCGGCGACGATCGCGGCGACCTCCCGGATGGTCACATCCTTGCCGGTGCCGATGTTGATCCAATCCGGGGGATTGGGGACCTGGAGGAGGAATGCGCAGGCATCAGCCAGGTCATCCACATGCAGGAATTCCCGCTTGGGGCTCCCGGTGCCCCAGACGACCACTTCGTCCCGGGCCGCTTCTTTGGCCTCGTGAAAGCGTCGGATGAGTCCCGGGAGCACGTGGGAATTTTGCGGGTGGTAGTTGTCGCCCGGGCCGTAGAGGTTGGTCGGCATCGCCGAATGAAAAAGCACGCCGTGTTGCCGGCGGTAATACTGGCACAGCTTCAAGCCGGCGATCTTGGCGATGGCGTAGGCCTCGTTGGTCGGCTCCAGTTCACCGGTGAGAAGGCACTCCTCGGGCATCGGCTGCGGCGCGTGTTTTGGGTAGATGCACGAACTGCCCAGATAGAGCACCCGCTTCACGCCATGCCGGTAGGCGGCGTGGAGCGTATTCAAGGCGATGGCAAGGTTGTCGTAGAGAAACTCCACCGGAAAGGCGCTGTTGGCCTGGATGCCGCCGACCCGGCCCGCGACGATGATGGCGGCGTCAGGCTTCTCCGCGGCCAGGAGCCCGTCGACCGCCGCCGGGCGGATTAGATCGACCTCGCCGCGCGTCCGCAAAAGCAGCGAAACCCCCGGCTCCCGCTCCAGGCGTCGGACGAGGGCGGACCCGACCATGCCTTGATGGCCTGCGATGTAGAGTTTCATGGGGTGAATTTAGGTCGCCCGCTCGCGGGCGGAATCAGTCGCCGGCGACCTTCCGGTCCACTGGGTTTCACGGCTTCGGCAGCTTCGCGATCTGCGCCGCGCGTTTCGCCTCCTCCAGGTCGGCCTCAACCATGATCTTCACCAGTTCTTTGAACCGCACCTTGGGTTCCCAGCCCAGCTTCTTCCGGGCCTTGGCCGGGCCGCCGATCAGCATGTCAACCTCGGAGGGGCGTTCATAACGAGCGTCGTATTGGACATACTGGTTCCAGTCGAGCCCAAGCAGGCCAAATGACTCCGCGCAGAATTCGCGGACGGAGTGAGTCTCGCCCGTGGCGACAACATAGTCGTCCGGCTGGTCCTGCTGGAGCATCAGCCACATCATCTCGACGTACTCCTTCGCGTAACCCCAGTCGCGCCGGGCCTCGAGGTTTCCCAGGTAAAGGCGGTCCTGGAGCCCGAGTTTGATGCGCGCCGCCGCGCGGGTGATCTTGCGGGTCACGAAAGTCTCGCCGCGCCGGGGGGATTCGTGATTGAAGAGAATCCCGTTGCTCGCGTGCAAGCTGTAGCTCTCGCGATAGTTGACCGTGAGCCAGTAGGCATAGACCTTCGCGCACGCATAGGGTGAGCGCGGCCAGAACGGCGTGCGCTCGGTCTGCGGCACCTCGAGCACCTTGCCGAACATCTCGGAGGATGATGCCTGGTAGAAACGGACTTTCTTCACCAGGCCGGCCTCCCGGATGGCCTCGAGGATGCGCAGCGCGCCTAGGCCGTCGACATTGCCGGTGTACTCCGGGATGTCGAACGAAACGCGGACGTGCGACTGCGCCCCGAGATTGTAGATCTCGTCCGGCTTGAGTTCGTAAAGGAGTTTCACCATCTGCACCGGATCGGCGAGGTCGCCATAGTGCAGGAAGAGCCGCACGCCGTTGACGTGCGGATCCGTATAAAGATGGTCGATCCGGCTAGTGTTGAAGGTCGAGGCGCGGCGGATGATGCCATGGACCTCGTAGTCCTTCGCGAGCAGGAGTTCCGCCAGATACGAACCGTCCTGGCCTGTGATCCCGGTGATTAGGGCGCGTTTCATTCGATGGAGCGGGACGGTAGACTGGCCGGAAAGGTGCTGGCAAGCGCCTTGACGCCATCGGGACCAGCCATCCTTCGGCGGCCGCGGCTTGCCTGCCGCGGCCGTCCGCCTACGCTGCGCTCATGGACATGGTGCTCATTGCCGCTCAATCGCTCGACGGCTTCATCACCAAACATTCCGAGCCGGGCACCGCCTTCACGTCGCCAGAGGACAAGGCCTATTTCCGCCGGATCCTCGCCGGTTTTGACGCCTGCCTGTTCGGCGGGGAAACCTACCGCGTTTCACGCGATTTCATCCGGGAGCGGCTGCCGGGCCCGGCGCTCCGCGTGGTGATGACACGATCACCCGAACGCTATGCCGCCGAGGCGATCGCGGAAAGGCTGGAGTTTACGGATGCGGCGCCCGCCGCGCTGGTGGCCGGACTGCGCGCGCGCGATTTCAAGCGTTGCGCGGTGCTGGGCGGCTCCCATGTTCACAGCCTTTTCTTCGAGGCAGGGTTGGTCGACGAAGTCTGGCTGACGGTCGAGCCGGTCCTGTTCGGCGGCGGCACCCCGTTGCTGGCCCGCCGGGCCGAGGTGGGTCTGGTATTGCAGGCCACCGAAAAGCTCGGCGCCAACACCCTGCTGCTGCACTATCGCGTGGTTCGATGAGTCGCTGGCGACCGATTCTCCCGCTGCCATCCTCCTTCGCCACGCCTTCGGAGGACACGTCGCCCGCACCTGTCGGCCGTAGCTTTATGC
>PMBT01000162.1 GCA_003153035.1 Opitutia bacterium | reverse complement strand
TCGTCTCGGCCATGAACCCCTGTGCCCAGGGTCTCTCATTGAGATCTCCGCCAAGACGCCTCTCCCTAACATGCGAAGGGTGGAGTGATTGCATAGGTTTAAAACTGTTCGCCGTTCTAGGGTCTATACTCGCCAGCGTCACCACGGAGGGCATTTAGGGCATCTCGCTCGTTCTCAATCGCTCGGACGATCTGCGGAACCGAGAGCCTGCGCAGTGCGTGTCCGGCTTTGGGAGAAGCCTGGTCGGGGTAAAATGCAGGTGGTATCACTGCTACGTGCAGATATGGCGCAACTCGTGACCGCAGAGGCGGCACTTGCCAGTATGGGTGAGGCTTTTGCAGAAATCGCAATAACCGACAGGATCCCACTCGTAATCGTGATGACATCTCTCCTCCCGCTCCCACTGTAACGTTGCTCTCCAATCCAACTCCCTGGCTTGTCTTTCCCGTTCGATCCGACGATCAAACTCCGTTCGCTCCTGCTTGATCTTGCCGCCCACGGACTGGACAAGCTCTCGATCCGTGAGTTTTTCTACGGCCGCTTCGCGCACCTCGATGGGGACCTTGTCAGACTTGACGAACTCAGCAAAAAGAGACTGGGCCAGATCCTGGTCCGCAAGCTTCACGGCCGCCGCAAACCGCAGAGAAAATGAATTGTCGCGACCTTGCGCGATCTCAGCGAGAACCATCTGGTCGGTGAGTTTGTCGACGGCAGCGATTCTCAAAGCCTCAGCGATCTTGCCGGACTTGGCGATCGGGACGAGAAGACGCTGATCGGAGAGCTTCTCCAAGGCGGCTTTCTTCGCCTGTTCTTGCAGCTTCCCCATCCTCCTGGCGACCTCATCGGATCTGCAATCTTGCGGTCGGCGGACCCGGGGATTCTCGACGACTGCGGCGAGCGTCTCACTTGAGACCTTTTCCAAGGCGGCCTTGATCGTTCCCAGGCTGCTATCGTGATATTTCAGCGCGATTTTCTTATATGTCTCGGCGGCCAGCTTCTGGTCGGTGAGTCTTTCCGCGGCGGCCATCAGCACCTCCGACCACTCATCGGTCTGTGCTACTATGGCGAGTCGACGTTGGTTGGTAAGGTTTTTGACGGCGGCAATACGTATGGGCCTGTTGCGGCATTTCCAGGCGGGTTTGAATAGTTCCAGGAGATCCTCAAGAAAGGTCATAGCGGGGCTCCTTCGCCTAATTGCGTTTCATTTTCGAAAAACTTTGCCGTGAGTATGCCATGGCGCGGCCCTTAAAGCGTGATCTGGGGCTCTTGTAGCATCGCAGGCAACGGGTTTGCCCGGCAGCGGTTCCCGTCGATCAGTGCCAGGTTTGTGACACTGGGCGGAGCGTTGACAGCAAACTGAAAGAGCGTTTTCATACCGCCGTTATAAAGGAGGTTTTTTTGTGGGACTTTTTCGAGACCTGATCAAGACCAGTGTCAAAGTGGTGGCTGCACCGATCTATGTCCCGCTGAAGATTGTGGAATCTTTGCGAAAGCCATCGACCTATAACTATTGGTATCATGACGGTGGCCAGGGGAGCGACACGGAAACTTCCGCCTCGAGCGAGAAACCGGACGACAATTCCGCGGGAGAATGAGGCCGTCATACGAATTGTGCGGGCCCGGTTCAGCTAAAGGATCAGTCTCTCTCTACCTGGATCGTCACTTCCCCAGCGCCATTTCTGGCGGGTGATTCGGCCGCTGATCCCGACACCGAGTCGTCGGCGCGGTGATTGCGCATCGCCATCGAAAGCCTTATTATATGACCCCAAAACGAAAACAACTGATTCTGTCTGTTTGCACCATCCCTGTGCTGATTGGCGTTGTCTCGATCGTCGAAGCGTTCACGGCAAAGCCGCAGGGAAATCCTCAGGGCATGGGCGGATTCGAAGCTCTGCTGGTTGTCGTGACAATATTCTGGGGCGTCTTTGGTCCGGCTATCTTTGCCAGCCGTTACGCCAAGGAATTGGGAATGCCCGGTGGTGTCTGGGGCCTGATGAGCATCTTTTTCCCCGTCATCACGCCCACCCTCTTGGCGAGCATCAGGCGACCTGCCTTGCCGGCGCTTGCTCCCGACACGATGATCGCCGGGAAAAGCGTCCGCGACTGGAACCTCGGCCAGCCGATCAAGGCTTACAATACAACCCAGTTCCTGGGGATGGGGGGTCGCACGCTGATCCTGGCGACCCAAGGATTTGTCGGCGACGACCAAAAGATCGGTTGCGTGGCGTGGAGTGAAGTGAAGGAGATCTACCAGAACCTCCGCGACCAGTACATGAACGGCATGCAAACCGCGCGGGTTCGACAATATAACCTTGTCCTTGAAGGCGGACGGAAGCTCCGCCTCGACGGGCGTTATAGCGACATTGACGAACTGGGGCGGCGCCTGCAGCTGCAAATCACCACGGCATTGAACGCGAAGGCCGGGGTCATGCTCGAACGCGGAGACCGGCTCGAATTCGGGCCCCTCACGGTTACGCCGATCGGTCTCGCATTCAAGGGCCAGGAACTTCCCTGGAGTGAAGTGGAGAGTGTGGGCGTGAACATGGGGTACCTGGTCATCGGCCGGAGCGCCGGGAGCCGGGCTGACTATGCCATGCATCACTCAATCGAGACGGTGGCGGGCGTCTTGACGCGCATCGCCGGCACGGCCCAGCCGATGCTCGGCGGCGGGCGGGGCATCCAATGGAATAAAGTCGCCGCGAATAAGGTGCCCAACATCTGCCTGCTGATCGCCGTCGCGGACGTGATGACAGCAAAAACGCGCAGTGTCACATGAGACGGTAGTATGGAAGGGACCCAGTCCGAAACACCCTCTGACCTGCCCCCCTGGACTGGAGCGCTTTCAATGAGAGTCCGGGAGGGTTTTGATCCGCTCCCTTTTACTGGACAGGTTCCAGTGTTAGTTTTTCCGGGTTGGGCGTAATTTTGGGTGGGGACCTCATGGCTCGCTGGGCGAAGGCTGCCGGAGGCAGCCAGCCCAGCGCACCTTGGGCCGGCCGTTGGCTCGGGGCGTCGGTGCTCCTCTCAACTATTTTCGCCGCAAGCACCGCAGTGTCTGTGAATAGTCCAATCCCTGCGCCTGCGGTTACCTCGGCGATCCGCGGCATGAGTGCCGGTGCTCGCCAGCGCAGATCCAGCGCTACCGCGCGCGCATCAGCGGGCCGCTGCTTGACCGCATTGACCTCCATGTCGAGGCACCTTCCCTGACGGTCGAAGAGCTGCGCCAGGCCCAGCCCGGCGAGCCATCGGCGGCCGTCCGCGCCCGGGTCGAGGCCGCCCGCCGGCGCCAGCAGGCGCGCTTCGCCGGCACCCGCACCACCGTCAACGCCCGCATGACCCATGCGCAGATCCGCCAGCATTGTGCCATCGATGCCGCGCTTGGAGTCCTGCTGCAGCAGGCCATGGAACAGTTGCACCTCTCTGCCCGCGCCTACGATCGCATTCTCAAGGTCGCGCGTACTATCGCCGATCTCGCCGGGTCCGGCGCCGTCGCCGCGCCCCACCTCCTCGAAGCCATCCAGTACCGCAGTCTGGACCGGAATCTCTTCTATTGAGGCGCGCTTCGGCCTTCGCATGAAGCTACGGCCGACAGGTGCGCGCGACCTGTCCTCCATCCTGTCCGCCATAGGCTGGGCGGTAGCGGCGGAAGGCCCGGCGAAGGAGGATGACAGAGGCGCACTCAGTCATTTATAGGATGCGCGCTTGCGCGCGATCCCAGAGGAAAACCGCCCGTTCTGCTAGCCAGCAGAAGGCTTCCTGCATCATTCACTGAAGGGCTTGTGCTCTTCTGAGAACGACCACGATTTTATCGCAGGAGTCCGGTCTGGACCCTCAGTTCCCTCTGTTGCCTCATATAAAATGAACCACTTCAGTGATTCCGTGGTCTAGCCGCAATGTTCCATCTTTCCCCCGGCCGATCACGATCCCTACCCCGGCGGCAGCGGCGTCTCCTCGAGCAGCCGCGCCAGCAAGGGCTCCATCTCCGCCGCCCACAGCGCGTAACCCTCTGGACCGAGATGCAGCCGGTCCGGACCCAGACCTGTCCAAGTATCGCCTTGCGGAGTCATCCTTGCCGCCAGGTCGCAATAGAACACGGTCTGTTCGTCGGCAAACGCGCGGATGAGCTGGTCGACCTTCGTCACTTTCTCCGGCTGCTCGGCTCGGGGCAGGATGCTGACAAGGATGACGCGCGCCCCGGGATAGAGTTGCCCCGTCTTGGCAAGGACGGCTTTCACCCCGCCGGCAATCGCTTCTGCCCGATCGCCAATATTATTCGTGCCGATGAGAACCACGGCGACCTTCGGTTTGAACGCGCGGACCGCCCACGTGTCCAGGCGCCAGACGACATTCTGGGTCTTGTCACCGCCCACGCCGAAGTTCAAGGCGTGCCGCCCTGCATAGTAGTGATCCCACACCGCCCGCCCGGGTCCGTTCCACATGTCAGTGATCGAGTCGCCAATGAAGATGACGTCGCAACGCTTCCCCTGCATCGCCGCCAGACGATCCTCGCAACCCCGGTTCCAGTCGGGATGCATGCGGTGATTCGAGTCACTCGGGATGGTCGACGCCAGCGCTTCCGAGTTGCCCGGGGCGTTAGGCGCCTCCGCCCGGGAAACCGGTGCGGTGCCCAGACCGGCCATGCCGAAGGCGATGAGAACAAGCGGTAGATGTGATTTCATGGTGGTTCGTCTGATTGATTCGATGGAATTCAGGCCATCCGGAGCCGCCCTTCAAGGGAAATGGTATGCGCTGAAGAATCGTGCGCAGCCGCGAGCCCGTTGGTCGATGGATCCGCGGCCGAACCGCCTGACGCCGGCCGTGGCGGTGGCCTGAGCAGTTGCTCAGTGATCAACGCCCTTACGGGCGCTCAGCAGTGCGGCGAGTATAGCCGGGCTCTCCTTCGCACAATGTGCGATCATGACGACGGGAAAAGTAAAGTCCGCAGATCACAGCACCGAGCAGTGCACCGAGCAGAAACGCGGCCAGCGTGTCGATCGGGAGCGAAAAGAAGTTCATGGAAAACCTAGGTTACGGAGCAATTGGTGGGGTCGGCAGGAAGACTCTAACGCGCATTTCAGCCCGACACCATGGGGTGTTTAGCCCATGATCCGCCGCAAACCGCCTGCGGCAATTGCCCAACCCGCCCCCAAACGCGGATGTTTCCCGCCGCGGCAGAACCGCAACCAAAGGTTGGAGGGCGAGCCTCCCGGCGAGCCGTGCGGACTTCGGGATGGCGGCTCGGCAGGCGCCTCGCCTCCAGGAGAATCGTCGCGACCTGCGACGAAATAGGGAAGCAATAATATTCCTCTCTCTGCCGCAGAGCCACAGCCTGTCCTGGTTTCCCATCTGCCGGCCCCGGCGTCCAGGACACCCCGGCTCAGCCCGCAAATCCTGCGATTCTTGCTCCTCCGACAATCGAGAGAGCGCGCATGATCGTGGCAACGACCGAGGCCGCGAAATGTCCGGGTTAGGGTGCGATCTTGTCGCTCGCCCACTGACGCGCCCGTTTGAAATCGTCCTTCAGCGCATCGTACGCTCTTCCGGAATCGGTTTTCACCTTGTCCCAGGTGGATGTCGTGGCGTTCCGGGCGTCATCAAGTTGTTTGTTCATTTTGGCCGCCTGTTCCCGCAATGCCTCAAGCTTGGGCTTGGCCTCAGCCTTGGCCGCATCGCTGGAACGTTCGATCTTGGCGGAGAGCTGGTCCACGTCGCGGTTGATCGCGGTCAGCTGGCTCTGCATCTTTGCGACGAATTCGGTTTTTTGCGCGTAGGCGAAATCTTTCATGCTTTGGGCGGCGTCTTCGGCTCGCGCCTTGGCCTTGTCGAACTGTGCGGCCACACGGTCCGTTTCCGTTGACGGTTTGCAGCCGGCGGCGAACGCCGCGATCGAGAGCAATGCGGTCGCCAATAGGATGTTTTTCATGATAGCGGGCCTCCTTTATGCGCATCATGCCTGCCAGGCCATAGGCTTGGCGACGGCTGGCGCCTTACTTGTCCTGCCATAGCCCATAGCAGGGCGACGGCGGATGTGGCAATGGTGTCCGAGTTGGTTGGCCACCAGCCGTCGCCGGGCCTTCTGCCTTCGTCCGGGCACTACGGCACGACATAATGGCTGGCAGGCGAAGGATCGCAAAGAACACCAGGACAATTCCCTTGT
>PMBT01000095.1 GCA_003153035.1 Opitutia bacterium | reverse complement strand
GAGATCGCGCGCATACGGAAAGACGGCTTGCGGCCTGATGAACTCCAGAAGGAGGTCGAGTCGCAGCGCCGCATGGCGGAGAAGGAACAGAAGGACAACAAGGCATGGGCCTGGAAACTCGAGATGATCTACCGTGAAGGCGAGTCGTTCACCCGTCTGTCCAACCCGGATGAAATGATCGCCCTCGTCACCGCCGAAAACCTCCAACGTGTTGCGGTCAAGTATCTCGACACCTCAAAAGCANNCGATGCTCCCGGAAAAGAAGTAGGCGTCATCTAGTTTCGCGGATGATGCTGTGATCGATTTCTCCGGTCCGTTCTTGCGCCACCAGTCAGGCCGCTTGCCTGTGCGCACTGAATGTCAAAGTGGAGCTCGACACTTAGGGCTTGACCACCGTTGAACGGAGCCGCGCAGCGGACCGCCGGAGAACTACCGGAGAATGAGTTCACTCCGTGCGCAGCGCCTCCCCCGTGTTGACCTTGGTCACGCGGCCAAGCCCTATTCCGCGCGGAGGGCTTCAATGGGATTCACCCGGGTAGCTCTTTTCGCCGGCAGCCAGTAGGTCAGCGCGCCGATGGCAGCTAGCACAAACGCAAAGCTCGGGGAATCAGGCGGGCCACCCGCCCTGATGTTGTGTCCTCCGGGCCGTTGGCAGAAAATTCGTGATTGAGTCAGCCTCCACCTGGAGTAATCCTCTGCCTGATATCTGTCACTTCGACGCAAGAGGCGCGGCTCCAATCCGATGAAGTCCCTCACGATTCTGCTGGCCGAAGACCACACCGTCGTTCGCGAAGGATTGAGGGCGTTTCTCCCCACTGCGAAGGATCCTGAGGTCGTGGGCCACGCGACGCCTGGTGGCGACCTCGCCCCACCTCAAGGTGATTGGCCTGACCATGCACGCCGACAAATCAACGCATGACGCGATGTGCGTGGCTGGCGCCGTCGATTGTCTGAAGAAAAGCGGTCCGACCCATGATCTGATCCGCGCCATCAGCAAAGCCGCTGCCCCCATCGCCCCGGAGTAGCCGCGGGCCTGCCAGGCGCGGCGCTGGAGCCGGCCGATGAAAGGAAGGCGGAACCGCCCCTCGGCCCCGGAAGGCAGCCACCTGCGAACTGGAAGGGTCGCGGATCGCCAGCGGACGAAGTTGCACTTGATCTCAGGTGCTCGCTGCGCCATGGAACCAATCCGGCGGCTATCTTGAATCATAGGAATTTTCCCCGTCCCTCTCCCCCGATGCCGCGCCCGGAGTCCAAATTCGAAATCCTGTTTCAGACCGCCCTCGCCGCCATTTTCATCGTGGAAGACGGCAAATGCGTGGAATGCAATCCGGCGGCGGTCCGGATGTTTGGGCGGTCCCGCGAGGAGATTCTGCTGCACCGGGCCTTCCAGTTCTCTCCGCTGCTCCAGCCGGATGGACGAGATTCCGCCGAGCAAGCGGCGGAAAGAATCAAGAACGCGCTGGCGGGATCCCCCCAGCATTTCGAATGGGTGCACAGCCGCTCCGATCGCTCCACATTTCCAGCCGAGGTCAGCCTGATCAGCTTCAAGTGGAACCGCGCGGTCCTCCTGCAAGCCATCGCCCGCGATGTCTCCGAACGCCGGCGCACCGAACAGGCCCTGCGGGAGAGCGAGGCGAAACACAAGGCCCTGATTGAAACAACCGGCACCGGCTATGTCATTCTGGACGCTGACGGCAAAGTGCTCGACGCCAACCAGGAATACGTCCGGCTGACGGGAAGAGCATCATTGGCGGAGATTGTGGGGGGAGGCGTGAGTGATTGGACTGCCGAGAACGATCGGGCGCGGAATCTGGCGGCAGTGAAGCAATGCCTGGCGCAGGGCGCGGTCCGCAACCTGGAGATCAACTACATCGATGGGGCCGGAAAGACCACCCCGGTCGAGGTGAACGCGACCGTCTGCCGGACGGGACTAGTCATTCAAATCCTCACTCTCTGTCGTGACGTGACCGCGCGCAAACTGGCCGAGACGGCGCGGAAAATGAGCGGCGCCCGGCTGGAACAGATCAACCGCTGCCTCGTGACCCTTGGCCCCGATCACCAGTCCAATATCAATCGGTTGACGGCGCTTTGCGGCGATCTGCTCGGGGCGACCTGCGCACTCTATAACCGGCTGGAGAACGACTGCCTTCGTTCGGTCGGCCAATGGCAGACACCACCGGACTACAAGATAACCGACCTCGCGGAGGGGCACATCTGTTACGACGTCATCCGCCGCAACCGGGATGACGCCACGCTGGTGACCGACCTGGCGCACAGCTCCTACGCCAGCACGGATCCTAATGTGCGCGCCTTTAGATTGCAGACCTACCTGGGATGCGTGGTTCGCTGTGAGGGCAAGCCGGTCGGGTCACTGTATGTGGTCTTCGCCACCAACTTTCATCCGACCGACGATGATCGGCGCATCCTCGGAATTATCGTCTCCGCCATCGGCGGCGAGGACAACCGCCGGATGGCGGAGGAAGTGCGGCAGAAATTCGAGGCGAAGGTGCAACAGGCGCAAAAGCTGGAAAGCCTGGGTGTGCTGGCCGGGGGCATCGCGCATGACTTCAACAACCTGCTCACCGCGATCTTGGGCAACGCCAACGTGGCCCTCATGGACCTCGCCCCAGAGTCTCCAGTGCGCGACAGCCTGCGGTCAATCGAGGAAGCCTCCTGCCGCGCTGCCGAGCTGTGCCGGCAGATGCTGGCCTATGCCGGCCTGAACCGGTTTGTGGCGGAACCGGTGAATCTTCCACGCCTGGTTCAGGAGCTGACACATCTGCTGCACGTCTCGGTCTCCAAGAAGGCCCTGCTGCGCTGCGTGCTGGCGGAGGATCTTCCGGCCATTGAGGCCGATCCGGCGCAATTGCGGCAGGTGGCCATGAATCTCATCATCAACGCCTCGGAGGCCATTGGGGAGGCCGAAGGCGTCATCGCCATCTTCACCGGCATCATGCAGTGCGAGGAAGCCTATTTACGCGAATGCCACCCGGCCGGTTCGCTGGCGTGCGGGAAGTACGTTTACCTTGAAGTTATCGACACGGGGTGCGGCATGGACCCGGAGGCCCTCGCGCGGATCTTCGATCCGTTCTATACGACAAAATTCTCCGGGCGTGGCTTGGGGTTGGCCTCGGTGCTCGGCATTGTGCGCCAGCATCGGGGAAACCTCAAGGTTGAGAGCGTACCCGGCCGGGGGACCACGTTTCGGGTTCTCTTTCCGGCGAGCGAGAAGGCCGCGGTGCCCGCGGATACCGACGGGCAGCCGGCGGCGTGGCAGGGGACCGGTACCATCCTTCTCGTGGACGACGAGGCGCCGGTGCGAAATGTGGCGACCAAGATGCTGGAGTGTTGTGGTTTCAGCGTGCTCATTGCGAGCGACGGTTATGAAGCGGTTGAGCAGTTTAGGGAGCATTCCGAGGAGATCGCCTGCGTTCTGCTCGATTTCGCGATGCCGCGTATGGACGGGGAGGAGACTTACCGGGAACTTCGTCGGCTGCGACGGGACGTGCCGATCGTGCTGGCCAGCGGTTACAGCGCCTTTGATGTCCAGAACCGGTTCCCGGATGGCGGGCTGGCAGGCTTCATCGAGAAACCGTACGATTTGCAGAAATTGGGCGCGACGCTCCGCGAAGTGCTGGAGGCAAAGTCTGGCGGTTAATCCGCTGCCTGCGGTACCGGCGTGTTGGACCGGCTCTCCCCTCCTCCCCCGGAAACCCGCCTCCCGGATATCGGCCAGGTTGATCAGGCAGGCTGAACCTCAAACGGAGGTATGCGGGGGTGGGTCCGCACCGGAGTGGTAGCCTTGTTCATCCTCAAAACCCTCCGGGGCCCGCGCGGCGACCACCAGCACAACGACAGCTCCCAAGACAATCAGGAGAACCACAATCCCGAACACCGCGAATGTCATCCGAATCATTGTCGTTCCTTCGCATCGCTGAGCATGCGTGTACGCGCATGGCCTGGTCGGACCTGGAACTTATTCCTGCCGGACGCCGGGACGGCTGCTTCCCGGCCTCGGCATTCCGCGATGGACCTCGATGGTCATACTCTTGCCTGCTCGGATTTCCTGGTTTGCGCCGGGGCCCTGGGTCCCTTCCCCATGTCACGGAGTTGCAGGAGCAGGGCCGGAACGGTCTTTGTAGTGATTTTCAAATCCTGCCAAAAGGACAGGTTCACAGCATAATAGATATCCAGACGGATCATTTCGTCAAACGTGGTCCGATTCTTGCCTGAAACCTGCCAAAGACCGGTCAATCCCGGCATGGCGTTGCATCGCGCCCGCTGCCACGGGAGATATTTCTCGTATTCGTAGGGCAAGCAGGGCCGCGGTCCGACCAGGCTCATCTCGCCGCGAAGCACGTTGAGGATCTGGGGCAGCTCGTCCAGACCCGCGGCCCGGATCAGCCGGCTGCCGGGAATAAGCCGGGAATCTCCGCGAATGTCCATCTTCTCCATTGGCGCATTGGACTGGATCAATTGCTCGCAATGTTCCTGGTGAACCGTGCTGTCGGCTCCGACATGCATGGTACGAAACTTGTAGCACATGAATCGCCGGCCCCGGTAACCAACGCGCTCCTGCCGGAAAAGCACCGGCCCGGGGGAAACGAGAGCCATCACCGTGGCAGTCATTAAGGTGCAAACGGCAAGCACGGGCATTGCCGCCAAGCTGAAGGTGATGTCGACCGCGCGTTTCCAACCGGGCAGCCCTTTCGCCTTCATCTCGGAGGTCTTCTCAACCAGCGGTTTTCCGCGAATGGTCGGACGGGCGGAAGGCGTGGATTTCATGAGCAAGATTCTTTTCGGCTGAATCGACGTTTGGTGAGGGGACGAGGGTGATCGTCCCGTACCACAATGCGTGGATTCACGGGGAAAAGGCTCACTGTCGCGCATTTTTGGGGCTTTGGAACTGGAACTCGCCGCCCTCGACGCTGCTGTGGTCGTCGCCCGAGCAGCCTCACAGTCCATTCGCTCGCCGGAATTTTCCGTTGAAGGTATGGCCTGTTCGCGCCAGTAGTTTCGAGCATGGCCGACGAGAACTCCACGCGGCGGGCCGATGCGGACGACTATGTCACGCGGGCCGGGCTGGGAGCGGGGGAACAGGTTTTCGGCCGTTACCGGCTTGAGACGCTGGCGGGGCGCGGCGGGATGGGCGTGGTCGCCTTCGCCATCACCGGGTCGGCGCGCCCGGGAGAAGCGACCCGTTTCTGGGTCGCCCGCCATTATTGACAGTTTCCGCGGCGGGAAATTGACTTGCGGTGTCGGCTCTCCAGCGCCGGCCCAGAAAGGCTCGATAACCTGATGAAAAAAATCACCCCTACCTCCCTGTTCGCATTCTCCATCCTGTCACTGTTCGTGATGGGATCTGCCCTCCCGGCGGCGGCAAATCAATACTATGGAGTCGTCGAGTCTTTTGGCGGCGGCCAAGTAGTCGTTAAGACGACGCAAGGCTCCACCGGCACGTGGAAAGTCAACCACGCCACGCAGGTGACCGGAGCGATCAGAGAGTACGACTGGGTCTCCGTCGAGGTGGAGAATTCCGGCCACGTCACGGCATTGCAGCTCGAAGAGCACCCTACCGGCCATGGCGGCGTCGTCAAGGCGATCAACGGAGTCGTTCTGACCGTCCATTCTGGAAACAGCATGGAGAGCTGGAACGTCGTGAAAACCACCCTTGGCGATACGGGTGTAGCGATCGGCGATGATATCGGCGTCAAGGTGTACTCCAACCACAACCTAGCCTACATCCATATCATCAAACACGGTGTGCAGTAGACCGGTGCGGCGGCCTCGCTGACGCAGCGAGTACCCCCGGGCCGCCGGCGTTATCTTGTCGGGCCAGAGGATGAAAGAGCCGGGTTGCTCCGAGCTCGTGGTGACCTTGGCTTTAGGGTGCAGGCAAGCTGGCAGAGCACGGAGCAGACAGTCTAATCCGGCCAAAGACCCCGGGCTGCCGGGCTCCCAGATTCCTGGGTTCGGGGTTGAGGCGGTATTGGGTGCGGCGCTGCAGAACCTCACCCAGGCATACCTATTGCCGGGAACCTCGGTCTCAATCTTCCTCGGTGACCACGGACTGTGGGTCGACTACCGGAAACTGCCGGGGACCACGACAATCAGAACCCGACAGGTCGGAGTTCAACTATTGGTGGCGGCGAGCCCCAGCTCTTTGCTGGCCTGCTCCAGCAGGGTCTTGGCCTTCTGCGCGTGAGGCTTCCCGTCCCATCCACCACTGTTGAGAGCCTCGGTGACCTTCGCAGAAGCCTGATCGGTCAATTGCTGGGCCTCACCAACGGCCCGCGGCACGAGGCCGAAATCCCCTGAGTCTTGGATGTGCCCTTGAGCTTTTCCCGGCCAAACGTCAATTGGCCGGCGAAGGCGGCCCCTTGGATAAGTAGTGCCGCTAAGACAATGGTCAGTGTGGCGCAGAACAGTGTGTTCTTCTGGCGTTTTGTCATGGGAATTTCCCTATGTGGGATTCGGAATCGGTGTCTTTTCTTTCATTGTTTAGAATGGCGCCGGGGAGGAGGCGATGCAATGGCGAAGTGACGGCAAGACGGCGCCTCCACCGACCAAGGTTGGCGAGATTTGCCCAGGGTGGGCACGAGACGTTGGATGAGTTCCAGTAGCCGAAGCTCGGCCCGGCGGTTGGGGCCATGAAGGTCGAACTCTGTCTCAAGGTCGGCCCTGCACTGCACTCTGGCCCCGGAGAGGCGATGGAACAGCACATGCAATCATGGCTTGCCGGGGCCGTTAGCGTTGCCGGCCTCCGAAGAAACGACGCGGGAGTTTCCAGCGCTGTTCGGGTTACACCCCATTGGATTCGATCACGCGATGGCGTAATCTCCCACCGCAAAGCAACAACTCTGACTATGATCGTCCCTATGAAACACCTTGTTTTACTGTGTCTTGCCGCCTCTCTGATCCTATTGTCTGCCTGCACAACGGTAAATGATAAGACGGAGCCCGCAAAGAGCACAACCACCACGACGGCTGCAACGACCACGCCTGCTCCCGTTACCAGGACCACCACGACCGAAGAAACCACGACTCCCGCCCCGGTCAGCACGACCACTACGGAAACCCACTCTAATTGAGGTGGGGTCCTTCTCGGGGGTAATCGCGCGAGACGACGCGCCGCGGCCAACGGACTTGGGCCGTTACCCGCGCGTGATTGCCGGCTGGGGAATTGGCGCCTGAAGTCGATTCTCCTGCCCAGCATCATGGCAGCGCGGAATTGGTGAGTAGCGTACGCTTTTTGGCGCCGCAACTCGACGTTCATAAACCGCCGGTAGGGCAAGGCCCCCATGGCGGCCCTGGCGTTTGCGAGGCATGATTGCCCGCAACTGGTGCGGCCGGCCGCCGGCTCCTCCGATCCTCGGCGGTGGAACGGCCGCGACGAACCGGAGCGAAACGGGGCTATGCCGCAAGGAGAATCATCATGACGAATCGAAAGGCACCGACCGACTTCCCCATTCTGCCATTGCTCGCAAAGCGATAGAGTCCCTACCGCTTTGCCGACCGACCGGTGTCCGCAGCCGATCTCCGATCGTTGTTCGAGGCAGCGCGCTGGGCTGCGTCGTCCTACAACGAACAGCCCTGGAGCTACCTGCTCGCCACCAACGAAAACCCGCCGGAGTTCGCCCGACTTCTGTCCTGCCTCGTGGAGGCCAATCAGGCGTGGGCGAAGGGCGCGCCGGTGCTTGTCTTGGGCGTCGTCAGTTTGCGATTTGCAAAAAACGACAAAGATAATCGGGCCGCCGTCCACGACCTTGGTTTGGCTTCGGCCAATCTGGTGATGGAGGCGACGTCACGCCATCTCTCGGCCCATCAGATGATCGGCATCCTCCCGGACAGGGCGCGCGAGCTCTATAAGATTCCTGAGCACTCCGAGGCATGGACAGCCATCGCTATTGGATATGCCGCCGACCCAGCCCACCGGCCTGAGCTTACGCAAGAGCGCGATCGGGCACCGCGACAGCGAAAACCGTGGAGCCAGTTTGTGTTCACCGGCCGATGGGGCCTGCCGGCGCCGCTCGCGGAGCGGCCGCAACCCATTCCGAGCGAGGCCACGGCCGGATCGGTGCACGCGCGCAACCGCCGGGTTCGTCGGGTCCATTCGCGGAAAGGGGCCCGGTTGTCCAGGAGCGCCATCCCAACTAAAGCGTCCAGCCCCTTCGGCAGGACGAAAGGCCTCGCCGTCGGCTGTATGCGGGCACCTGCAATATGGCACCGCCAAGACCGGCCGTGAAGTGGCTAGCAGCACCTCCAATGATCCGCACGCCACGATGAACAACCGCTCTCGTTCACAACGCCGCAGCCGCCCAGGCCGGTTCGCTATTGGACCGCGCTTCCATACGCCCCGCACTACCTCTCGTTCCAATCCTGTTCCGTTGGTCGTTCCGGCAGCGTTCAGCGATTGCACATCGCAAAGCGTTGTATTGCGTCATATTGCGTTGCAGGTTTTGCCTATGAAAAATCCCGCCTCGAGGAGGCGGGATTTAAAATGGTGGACCCGATCAGGATCGAACTGACGACCTCCGCAATGCCATTGCGGCGCTCTTCCAACTGAGCTACGAGCCCAAAAAATCTGCGAACGGCTAAGATCGAAGTTTCGCCCCTGAAGGCAAGGACTTTTTGGGTGGACCGCCCCTCGCCCAACCCGTCATTCGTCCTTCATCTTGAAGGTCAGTGTCCAGGTGGCCGACCGGCCATCGGGTTTCGCCCCGATTGACCCCATTCTTCGGAAGGCGTCGAGGCAGGACAGATCAAAAGCGGTATTGCCGGATGAGCGCACAATGTGAAGGCTCGAGATCGATCCGTCCGCGGCAATGAAGAACTCCACGTCCGCGTCAAGCAGGTCCGAGAGTCCCGGCGGCTTTTCGTGATTCTGCCGCAGGGCGGTGACGAGACGGGCGACGTACGCATCCAAGGCGGAGTGCTGGGCCGCGGTCAGGGCCGTTCCACCCTGTCCGCCTGTGGACCTGGAGGAGCCGCCGAGCACACCGTTCGCGATGCCCTTGGCATTGATCTTCGGCACGGCGGCCGCCCGGGGCGAACCTGAGGCCCCTGACTTCGATGGCGTCGGCTTTCCATGCAATTTCACGTATTGGTCGTACGACAACTGCGATTCCGCCTTGGCCGGCGTCTTTCCGGTCGTGGTCGTTTTGGTGTCCGGGCGCACCGCCGGGCGGGAGATCTCGGGCTGCGGCGGAGCCGGCTCCAGTGGGACGGCTTCGGATCCGGACGGCGGTTCGGTGATCTTCACCTCGACCTGCCCCTCCGGAGTGCCCAGCGCCGGCGCCTCGGTCGCCGTGGGATCGGTATTGGGACCGGCCACCAGCTCGAAGACTTGCATCGGCGGCGGTCGGCTCTGGTGCACGGCAAAGGCCAGCGCGGCGATCGCCAGGACCACGCCGCCATGCAGCGTCACCGAGAGCAGGAATGCGTTGGCGGTCCGCTCATGCATGCTCAATCCCCCTGGGTGTCGAAGGTGATCTTGCTGAGATTATTATTCATCAGCAGGTTCATCAGCCGGATCACCTGCTGGTACTGCAGCGTCCGGTCGGCGCGGATCCGGATCACCGGCGGGTTCTTCCGGGCGCCGAGTCCGGCGACCAGGGTTTCGAGTTCCTTAAAGGTGACGCTCTGATGGCCGAAATAGTACTGCCCGTTGCGATCGATGATGATGGGTTGAAATGAGGTCTCGCTCGGCGGCTTGGGCTGCCCGCGCTTCGACTCCGTCGGCAGGTTGACGGGGATCGTCTGCTCCTGCTGGATGAGCGGCGTCGCGATCATGAAGATGATCAGCAGCGTGAACCCCAGGTCGATGAGGTTCGTCAGATTCAGGTCCGCGATCGGATGCGCGGTGCGCTGGCGGCGAAAAGTCCGGGCCATGGTCGGGTTTATCGATTATCTCTTCGAGTTTGGCACTTAAAGCTTACAGCTTATCGCTTAATGCTTCTTCCGCTCACATCTTCATCTCGAGCTCAAGGCGGTCCGCGAGGCTGCTGGCGTAGTTCTCCGTCTCCGTAATCAGGCGCCGGCTGCGGGCCAGCAGGATGTTATACCCGAAAACCGACGGAATCGCCACGATCAGCCCGGCAATGGTGGTCAGGAGTGCCGCCGACACGCCGGGGGCGAGGGTCTGGATGCTGGCAGTCTGCTGCACCGAGATAGAGCTGAACGCCTCCATCACCCCCCACACCGTGCCGAGCAGCCCGAGAAACGGCGCGCCGGCCACGATGCTGGCGAGGAAAATCATGCTCGATTCATAGCGCAGCGTCTGCCGGGCCAGTCCCCGCTGCAGGGCGTTCTCCGCGTGTTCGAGCCGGGCGCGCAGGGTATCCTCGCCCTTCTCCTTGAGGATCGCCGCTGAGCGCCAGTAGGCCTCAATCGCGTCGGCAAAGAGGTCGGCATAAGGGATCGTGTGGTGGTTGCGAAACGACTCGGGCAGATCGAGCAGGGCGCGCTGTTCGCGCAGCCGCTGCTCAAAGCTGGAGTTCAGCCGGCTGAGGTTGCGCAGCTCCATGTGTTTTCCAAACATGATCGTCCAGGCGATCAGGCTGAACACCGCAAGCAACACGCAGATGACCTGGCCCACCGGATCGCAGCGGACGAAGAGTAGCCACGGGTTGGTGGTCGCAAGGACGGGCGACAACAGGACGGACGGAGACATGGGGTCGAGTGATGGCGCGATTGGTGAAAACGCGCAACGAAAATGGTCGCGGCCATCCGCGCGAATCTGATTGCCGCGTCCCTCCGCAAGATTTCTGCTTGCGGGTAATCACCGCAATGAATTTCCAGAACCGCACCCTCGAGGAACTGCGCACCCGGCGCTCGTCCGTCTCCGGCAAGCTCGCCGTGGTCGGCCTCGACGGCTTCGTGGACCAGATCGTCCACCCGGTCGCCACCCGCCATGGCCAAGGCGAGGCCTTCACGCCGATGGCCACGATTGAAATGTTCGGCCGCCGGATTCTCGGGGCGGCGGGCCAGGGCACCAACATCGAGCTTTATCCGCGCTTTGACAAACTCGGCGGCAACGGTCCGATCATGGCCAACGCCCTGCTCGCCGCAGGGCTGCGCCTGAAATGTATCGGCGCGCTAGGCACCCCCACCCTCCATCCGGTTTTCCAGGAAATGGCCCGCCGCGCCGAAGTCGTGTCGTTGTGCGCCCCGGCGGTAACTATCGCCGTCGAATTTTCCGATGGCAAACTCATGTTGGGGATGATGAAGAGCTTTGACGAGATCACTTATGCCCGGATCGCCGAGGTCATGGGCGAAGGTGCGCTGTTCGACTGCCTCTCCCGCGCCGATCTCATCGCGCTGGTCAACTGGACGATGATTCCGAACATGACGTCCATTTTTGAGGAGCTGGCCGGGCGCGTGTTCCCGTCGCTGCCGCCGCGCGAGCGCCTGTTCTTCTTTGACCTGGCAGACCCGGAGAAGCGGTCCGCCGCCGATCTTTCGATCGCGCTGCAGGCCGTTGCGCGGTTCCAGGCCTTCGGCCGGGTCACTCTGGGCGTCAATTTCAAGGAGGCCCGGCAGGTGATCACCGTGCTGGGAGGCAGCCCGGAGACCGAGGATGAGCGAGGCCTGCGGTCGATGGCGCGACAGATCCGGCAGAAGCTCGACATCGCCACCGTAGCGATTCATCCAACGAAATCCGCGGCCTGTGCCACCAAGGACGACACTTGGTGGGTGCCCGGTCCTTACGTGGAGAAACCGCTGATCACCACCGGCGCGGGCGACCATTTCAACGCAGGATTCATGACCGGCCAGCTGCTCGGACTCGGACCGGAATCGTGCCTCGGGCTCGGGGTCAGCACCTCGGGCTTTTATGTACGCACGGCGCGCAGTCCTACGCTGGGCGACCTCGAAACCTTTCTCGCCCAACCGTGGTGAACCGCTAGCATTTAACCGCAATGAAAAAGCAAACCAGACCGGCCAAGATTGCCCCCGGGGCCAGCGCCCGCGCCGGCGGCGCGAAGCGCCGCGGCATCCTCATCTCGTTCGAGGGATCCGAGGGCAGCGGCAAGTCCACGCAAATCGCCCACCTGGCCGAACATCTGCAGAAGATCGGCCGGAAGGTCGTTTCCACGCGCGAGCCGGGCGGCACTGAGATCGGCGAGCAGGTGCGCAATATCATCGTGCACAATTCCAAGGGCGACGAGATGTGCGCCGAGACCGAGCTGCTGCTCTTCGCCGCCTCCCGCGCCCAGCTTGTGCGCGAAATCATCGCGCCCAACCTCATCAAGGGCGTCGTCGTGCTCTGCGACCGGTATATCGACTCCAGCACCGTTTACCAGGGCGTGGCCCGCAACCTCTCGCTCGACCCCGTCCAGCAGATCAACCAGTTTGCTGTCGGTAACGTCCTGCCCGACCTCACCATCGTGCTCGACGTGCCCACGCGGGTGAGCCTGACCCGCATCAACCAGCGCGCGTCGGATCTGCCGGACCGCATGGAGCGCGAGAACATCGATTTCTACAAGAAGGTGCGCGACGGCTACCTCGTGCTGGCCCGCTCGCTGCCCAAGCGGTTCTTCGTGGTCGATGGCATGCTGCCCGAGAAAGAAATCCGCAAGCTCATCTGGGCCGAGGTGAAGAGCCGGATTGGCGTCTGACCACCGCTCGGTTTCGCCGGCCGCCCTGCCCGATTCCGATGTCCATCGTCTCCTGGCCTGAATCGCTCGCCGGCACCCCGGCGGTGACCGTCATCGAGAAAGCGATGCGACGCGACCGGCTGGGGCACAGCCTCCTGCTGCACGGCGACGACCTCGACACGCTCGCCATCGTCGCGCAGGCCATCGCGGACCGGCTTTTGAACGAATCGCCGGATTCGAGGCATTTTCTGCCGGAGCAACACCCCGATTGCTTTGCCCTGCGCCCGGCCGGCAAGCTGCGGCAGATCCTGGCCCCGGCCACGCGCGAGCTGATCGGCAGGACCCAGGTCTCGCCCACCGTCGGCCGCCGCAAGGTCGCCATCATCTACGAGGCCGACCGCATGAACACGGCGGCTGCCAATATCTTCCTGAAAACCCTGGAGGAGCCGCCGGGCCTCACCACCTTGCTGCTGCTCACGAGCCGGCCCTATGCGTTGCTCCCGACCATCCGCAGCCGTTGCTTGCATTTTCGTTTTCCGGCTTCGGCCGTGCCGCTCGCCCACCCCGGACTGTCCGGGTGGAAAACCGATTATCAGGCCTGGCTGGGACGGCTTGCCGACGGTGTCTCCGGCTCCCAGGCCGCGGCCGAGCAGGTCTTCGCCCTGTATGGTCTCGTCGTGCGGTTCAACGCCATTCTCGCCGGCGCCACGGCGGAAATCTGGAGGATCCAGGAGGAGAAACTCCCTCCGGAACTCCCCGAGGAGGAGCAGATCGCCATTGAGACCGGCATTGCCAACGGCATCCGCCAGAAACTGTTTGCCGAAGTCGAACAGGCCACCCTGGCCTTCGCCCGCCCGCGCCTGACAGCATCCGACGGCGCCACCCGTCGCGCGCTGATTGGCGCCGTCGGGCAACTCGAGCGCTGCACCGGCCTGCTGTCCCTCAATCTTAACGAATCTGCCGCGCTCGAGGATTTCCTTCTTTCCTCCCTGCGCTTCTGGACCAAACGGTGAAGGCTGACCGGGGCACGCTTGGGCGGAACCTTGCAGCCAAGGTGGGGCGCGTTGTCCGCAACGCGCCGCCTGGCCGAGGTTCGAGGGAACTCGGAGAGTTGTGCGCCGCGGTCGCCGCCACACAGGCAATTGCCCGCGGCGCGGCTGGTGAAGTCCGAGAGCGATCGGTGGGCCTGGGTAGGAAGCCCGCTCGCGGGCGAAAATCGGTCGCGAGCGACCTTCCTACGGTGTCGTTCCGGCGTAGCGCCAGCGTTCCGCAAAGTTCGTTTTGCCTCCGGCGCACTCCTGTTCACGCTTGCTCCCTATGACCTGGACCGAGGCACTCTTGCTGGCGGTTGCCGCCGCCGCCGCCGGGCTGATCAACGCCGTGGCCGGCGGGGGAACTCTCGTCACGTTTCCGACGCTCCTGCTCGTCGGCACCCCTTCAGTGGTGGCCAATGCCACCAGCACGCTCGCGCTGGTGATCGGCACCTTTGGCGGTGTCCTGGGCTACCGGCACCAACTCGTTCAGGTGCGCGTGTGGTTGAAGCGCTTCATTCCGGTGAGCCTGGCCGGCGGGTTGATCGGGGCCGTGCTCCTGACGGTCAGCGGTGAGAAGATCTTCTCCCGGCTCGTTCCGTTCCTGCTGCTGTTTGCGACCGTCCTGTTCCTCGGCCAGGGCGCCTTCCGGCGGTTTGCCGGTTTTGGTGATGCCGCGGGCGCCGCCCATCCGCACAGCCGGACGGTCTGGGTGGCGATCGTCTTTCAATTCTTCGTCGCCGTCTATGGCGGCTATTTCGGCGCCGGCATCGGCATCCTCATGCTCGCCTCGCTGGGATTCGTGGGCCTGACCGACATCCACGAGATGAACGCGCTGAAGACCGTGCTTGGCTCGCTCATTAATCTCGTCGCCGCGGTCTACTTCATTTTCGCCGGACTGATCAGCTGGCCCAAGGCCGGAGTGATGACGGTGGGCGCGCTGGCCGGGTACTTTTTTGGCGCGCACTTTGCCCAGCGGATTCCGCAAAAACACGTCCGCCGGATCATCACCGGCATCGGTTTCACCATCTCCGCCGTACTTTTCTACCAGCAGTTCCTGGGCTGACCCAGACCGCGCCGGCGGCCGTGGCTCGACGGATCAGCCTTCCGACAGTACCGCCTGCACGAACGCTTTGCGGGACTCGATGTGCGGATTGTGCCCGGACTCCGCGATGGTCATGATCGTGGCGGCGGGAAAATGCCGGCGGATGATCGCGTGATCCCCCGCCTCCACGAATCGAGACTTGCCTCCCAGAATGAAAGAGGCCGGACCGTCGAAGCGATCGCCTGGCTCCAGCGGCGGTTTCACCAATTCCGGCAACGCCGCGGTGAGCACCGGCAGGTTGACGGTCCACCGCCAGTGTCCCCCGGCATCGCGCTCCAGGAGGCTCGTAATGAACTTCCGCATCGCCCAACTGTCCACGCGCCCCTCGAGCCGCAGCTCGGCTTCAGCCCGCGAACGCAATCCATCCAGGCGGAGCTCGTTCATCGCGATCACCTCCGCCCGCTGCGCCATGCCGGCATATTCCTTGGGGGCGATGTCGATCGCGATCAGACGCGCCACGCGCGCGGGATAGCGGCAAGCCAGCCGCATCGCCACCTTGCCGCCCATGCTGTGGCCGAGCAGGGTCGCCGTCGCCAGATCCTGCGCCTCCATCCACCCCTGAACATCCTCGATCATTGCATCGAAGGTCATCTCGGACGATCCCGGTGAGCAGCCGTGGTTGCGCAGGTCAAGGGCCCGCACGTGGAAGCGCGAAGCCAAGCCGGCCCCCGCCGTCTGCCAGTTGCGCGACGATCCGAGAAAACCCGGGAGGATCACGAGCGGCGGCCGTCCCGCGCCGCCCAAATCGCGGTGGAAAAGTGGAACCACGAGGGACACGAAGAACACGAAGGCCGCTTCGAATAAAGGCAATTCAACCCTGCCCGGTCCGGAGATCGGCCGCAGTCAGGAGTGCCTCGGTCCAACGGCAAAGAATCTTCGTGCCCTTCGTGCCTTCGTGGTTCAAATACA
>PMBT01000175.1 GCA_003153035.1 Opitutia bacterium | reverse complement strand
GCACCAGCCCAATGAGCACCCTGCGGTCGTGGGCATGGACCCGCAGGACGTGGCTGGAGGAATCCCAGGTGATCGTGGCGCCCTGGATTCCGGCTGGAGAGGAGGAGCCCAGCTTGAACAGCTCCTCCGAGTCCGCGTCGTACTTTTCGTATNNACCGAGGAGGTGCGCAGCAGGTGCTCCTGGTTGTCGGGAGCCAGCTCGGGGTCCGAGGCCATCGCGCGGAGAAAGTGCCGCACAAAGTCCCCGTAGCCGTCCGTGAGCCAATTGTCATCGCGCGGGTATTGGTTCTTCCCGTCGGCATCGACCCAGTAGGTGGCCCAGTTGAGCCTCCGGATGGCCGCATCCCTTGGGGACCAATCCCCGGTCTTCTCGGCGTAGAGCAGTTCCACGGCCGCGTGGCGGGAGGTGTGGCTGTTGCCCGGCACGAGGTATTGCGTCTGCTCGTTGATGACCACAACGCCCCACTTGTCCGCCTCATGGTTTGCGAACTTGCCGTAGGACCAGTCGAGAATACCCCTCGCCTTCGTCCTCCACCCGGGATCCCAGCCCGGGTGCTCCAGGATGTAGGCCGCGAGCGTGTCGGCGTTGATCTCCGTGTCGGAGTAGTCCTTCGTGCTCACATCCTCGAAGAAGGGCCCCCAGCGGTTGTTCGTCAGCGGGTACTTCTCAAGCCAGTCGGTAACGAGCTGCGCGGTCTCGCGGTATTTGCCCGGCTGGCCCTCGTTCAGGGCCGCGAGGGCGTCGAAGAGCCTGAGCGCCCCGGTCCAGTTGGTCGTGTAGGAGGCGCGATAGATGAGGTGGTCGTTGTCGTTGCGCTCCTCGTGGACCTTCCCGGTCGCGCAGTTCACGCGGAAGGGCCAGGGCGAGTTCGCCTCATCGCCGGGCGTCACGTTGCGCACGAGCCGGTCCGCAATCCGAATCGCGCACTCCAGGTAGCGCCGATCGCCCGTCACCTTGTAGAGCACGACGAGCTCCGCCCCGAAGCTCGCCGCCTTGTCCGGTTGGAGGAAACCAGGGCCCGCCCTCATGTCTCCGTCATACCGGCCCGACTGCTCCTCGAGGTTGTAGGGATAGGGAAGCCCTCCCCACCGCTGGTCCTCCGGGGCGATTCCGTGGGCCATCCAGTAGTCAGCCATCAGCCGCATGTTGTCATGGAGCCGGGGGTCGCCCAGGTACCCGTAGAGCAGGTTCCACGACGAGAGCGCCATGCTGATCTGATCTCCCCCCAGCCCCCGGGGGTCGTCCTTGTCCGCCTTCCAGACCTGGTGAAGCAGGTAGTAGGGGACCCCGTTCGGGCAGGACCTCATGGTGATCCAGAAATTCCAGACCTGCCGGATCACGTGATCGTAGGCCTCGGACGGCTCTTTCCCGAACCAAGGGACGATCTTCCCCTGCGCGTCCGTCCTCACCTCGTGATAGCCAAGGCGCTCGGCCGCGCCTGCGCGCACCAAGCACGCCGCCGCCAACGTCGCGGAGAGACAAAAGGCCGGGCCTCCCGGCCATCTCGAGAAGATCCTCATGAGGTGCCGCAGCCCCGCGAACTCGCCAAGATCATCCTCACCCCAGGCTGAATCCCCGCATCGCAGCGTCAACGGCAAACCGCCCACGCGGGTACCCCGGCATATTGGGCAACGCATCGTCGAAGTGCGATGATGACGCTGCACTGTCATGCCGCGCTCCGAGCGCCGCACGGACACCCTCGACTGGGCGGCGGAATGGCGCGCATAACCTGCTCATGTTGTGCATAGTTTCACAACCTTTGACTTCCCGCCGAATTTGGTGGGTTTGGCCGCGTGCCTATTCGGCATGAATTGGTGCCAAAGCGAGCCCAAATCGGGCCCCCGAACCGCAATCCCCTTTCTCCGTTGCAGAGTACCTCCGCACCGTTGGCCAAGCAACGGGAGTTGCAGCGCGTAGCTTTTGCCACAGCTTAACCGTGTCCGACGCGCCCGATGATGGCAAATCCTGACATTCGCTTTTGGTCCCGCTCTTTGCGCGGTCGAACGCTAGCGGCGATTTTCTTTGCCTTGGGCTCGACACCTGGATTGCAGGCCGGCCCTCCGTTCTTCACCGACGATCCCGAGCCGGTCGACCTAAATCACTGGGAACTATACATCTTCGGAGATGGTGACCGGATGGCGGATACCAACGCTGTTTCCGCCCCCGCTATCGAATTCAACTATGGCGTGGCCCATAACATTCAGCTTCATTTGGTCGCGCCCATCGCTAACTTCTCTTCACCCAGCGCAGGATGGACCTCCGGCTACGGAGACACCGAAGTCGGCGTCAAGTACCGCTTCCTCGATGAGACCGATTCGCGTCCGCAAGTCGGAATCTTTCCTATGGCTGAGCTGGCGACGGGCAGCAGTGCCCGCGGGCTCGGCAACGGGCGCACCTGGTATCGGCTGCCTGTTTGGGTTCAGAAAAGCTGGGGACCTTGGACGACTTACGGCGGCGGAGGTGTAGCGCTCAATTCCGCGCCCGGCCAATGCGACCACGGCTTCGCCGGCTGGCTCGTTCAGCGCGACATCGGCCAGCATTTGACGTTCGGAATGGAGCTGTTCCGGCAAGGAGCCGAAAGGACGGACGGGCGCAGCTCCACCATCGCGAATGCCGGCGGCTATCTCAAGTTTACGGATAACTTCAACCTGCTCTTCTCTGCGGGACGCTCCATCTCTGGCGAGCGGCATACCGTGTGGTATCTTGGCCTTTACTGGACTGGGGGCTGGGCAAAACCAAGAAAATGAAATAACTCCCGAATTATGGCTGCGAAAGAATTCCTCTCCGCTGTTTCCGACCGGTCGGTCATCTTCATCCGCGCGATGGTCGGCGCCGTCTTTCTCTCCGAGGGCTTGCAGAAATTCCTCTTTGTCGCCCAACTCGGCGCGGGCCGTTTCGCCAAACTGGGGCTTCCGCATCCCGAGTTGCTCGCGCCGTTCGTGGGCGCAACCGAGATCATTTGCGGCATCCTCCTTCTGCTCGGCGCCTGGCTTCGCCTGGCCGTTCTCCCGCTTCTCGTCGTCATTTCAGTCGCGATTGCAACGACCAAGTGGCCGATGCTCCACGCCCAGGGGTTTTGGGCTGCGGCCCATGACGGCCGTGCCGATTATTGCATGCTGATGGGGCTGCTTTTTCTCCTGGTGAAGGGAGCGGGGAGTTGGTCGCTGGACGCGCCCCGTGGCAAACAAGCGTCAGCCAAACCCGACTGAGTAGGCCTCATTCTGCCGATTCAATGGCGAGCAAAACGACGGAATCAACGTGCGTCAGTATCAGTCGCGGCCGGGAGCCCCACCCTGCTGATATTGTGCGCCATGACCCGAGAATGGCTTCCCACCGAATCTGGTGGTTTAGCCGCGCTTCCATTTGGCGGGAATTGGCGCCAAAGCGAGCCCAAATCGGGCCGGGGAAAACTGTTCGAAGGCAGATGGGGTTCATGGGAATCGGGCGCTTGGGCAAAATGCATCTTCCGGCTAATGTCGGTTCGCCCGCTTCCGTTTGCCTGCACCCAACAGCCGTTCGGCGGCCGCGTCCATTCCGAGACGATGCAACGTGGCTCGAAGCGCGTCCCGCAATCCGGGTTTGTACCAAAAAAAGAAGCTGCGCTGTTCCTCCTTCTCCTCTGGGGTACGCGCCACGGGAACCGGTCTTCCCGAGCAGGGGTGTAGGCCGGTCGCGTAGATTTCCGTGGCCACCGTCATCGGCGTGGGTGTGAAATCCTGAACTTGCTCCAGCTGGAATCCGAGTTCCTTGGTTTGCAGAGCGAGGCTCGCCATGTCCTGCGGTCGCGAGCCGGGGTGTGAGCTTATGAAATACGGCACTAATTGGAGTTGCGGCTTTCCGAGTCGGGCCTTGACCGAATCGAAACGCGCCTTGAAGCGGCGAAAGAGCGCAAACGACGGCTTGCGCATGATTTTCAACACCTCATCCGAAGTATGCTCGGGCGCGACCTTGAGCCGGCCCGAGACGTGATACGCGAGGAGCTCGTCGACGTACTGGTCATGCCCCTGGCGCACCGCCGGCGGAGCGCGCCCGTCCAGCAACAAATCGTACCGGATTCCGCTCGTCACGAAGGCGTGTTTGACCCCGGGCATGGAACGCACCGCCCGATAGATCTCGATCAACGGACGATGGTCCGTCTGGAGGTTGGGGCAGATGCGCGGCCAAATGCAGCTCGGCTTCTCGCATTCGTCGCACAGGCGCGGCTCGCGGCCCTGCATCCGGAACATGTTGGCCGACGGACCGCCGAGATCGGTGATAGTGCCGCGGAAATCGGACATTGCCGTCACCGCCCGCACCTCGCGCAGGATGCTATCCTGGCTGCGGCTGACCACGAACTTCCCCTGGTGAGCGGAGATCGTACAGAAGCTGCACCCGCCGAAGCAGCCCCGGTGCAGATTGATCGAGTGCTTGATCATCTCGTGCGCCGGAATGGGCCCGCGCTTGCGGTAACGTGGATGCGGCATGCGGGTGTACGGCAGGTCGAAACTCGCGTCGAGCTGCTCCGTCGTCATCGTGGGGAATGGCGGGTTCACCACCAGCAGACGCCCGCCGACCTCCTGCCGGAGCCGCCGGGCGTGCACGCGGTTGGATTCGGTTTCGATCCGTCTGAAGTTGTCCGCNNGCGCCCGCCGGCAGCAGGACGGCCGTTTGCGGGACGGTTTTCAACGACGAGAACGGCACCCCGCGGCGCAGCAGCCGCAAGATCTCGAGCAAGGGCAGTTCGCCCATCCCGTAGACGAGCAGGTCGGCGCCGCTTTCCGCGAGCACGCTGGGTTTGATCATGTCGGACCAGTAGTCGAAGTGCGTGACGCGCCGGAGGCTGGCTTCGATGCCCCCAATCATCACCGGCACCTCGGGGTAGAGCTGTTTCAGGATGCGCGTGTAGACCACGACGGCGTAGTCGGGGCGGAAACCCGCCTGATCGCCCGGCGTGTAAGCGTCATCCGAGCGGAGCCGTCGGCCGGCAGTGTAGTGGTTCACCATCGAATCCATGCAGCCGGCCGTGACCCCGAAAAACAGCCGTGGCCGTCCCAGCTTGCGGAAGTCGCGCAAATCGTCCCGCCAGTTGGGTTGCGGCAGGATCGCCACGCGCAAGCCCTCGCGTTCGATCGTCCGTCCCACGACCGCCGTGCCGAAGGAAGGATGGTCGACGTAGGCGTCGCCGGAAACGAGGATGACGTCGACCTCGTCCCAACCACGGGCGTTTAACTCGTCGCGCGACGTGGGCAACCAAAGGGAGGAATCCCCCGTGGATAGTGAAGACCTCATTCGGAGTCGAATTCGTTGATCGTTCGGTCAGTTGGACCAAGCGGTCCGCCTAAATAACCGATCCAGTGTAGCAGAGTGCAACACACTTTGCTACCGGATGCTATCCTCCCCTCCCAGCCGCTACAATTTACAGGCGCTTCCCCTCGAAAGCCGTGCGCCGTGCCAGTCGGATCGTAAGTAATGGCACTCACCTTACAATAACTACGATGATCGGCGAGCGAGCGGGTGTTCGCCTTTCATGTTCGCCGCGTGGCCTAGATCGAAAACTAGTAACGAATTGAAATCCCCGGTTCAAAGCTCAAGCCTGTGAATTTTCTCACCGGTTCCATGAACCTCCCGACCAAACCAGAAGCGAACGCGCTCCTCGAAAAACACGTCCACGACGACTACCAGCGCCACCACGCCCTGATGGTCGCTACCGCGATGGAAGGATACGCGAACCTCTTCAACGGCGATCCCCACCTCTGGCACATTACCGGTCTGCTTCACGACTTGGATTTTGAACAATTTCCCGACCTCCATCCCACGGAGAGCCTAAGATGGTTCAGGGAGTGGCACTATCCCGAGGAACTAATCCACGCCGTTGAGGCTCATGCCTACGGCTACCACGGCTTCACCACTTTGCCGAAAACCAAAATCGCGGCCGCCCTTCTTGCCTGCGACGAAATCAGCGGAATCTTCTACGCCTACCGAAAGCTGAACCCCGTCCGCTACGGCGACATGAAGGTCAATTCGATCAAGAAGAAGCTGAAAGAACCTGCCTTCGCGGCAAAAATTGACCGCAACATGATCTATCTCGGCTGCGAACACCTCGACGTCTCGCTCGATGAGCACGTCGCGAATCTGGTAAGATTCTTCGCCACGTTGCCCTGAGGTTTAGTCGCTCGGTTTCAAATAACTGCGCTCGAACGTCGACGCTAACGGATCCTGCAATCTCTCTAAGCGTTCGGTCGGAACTGCCCTCCGCCGGGACCGCGTCCGGGACCCCTGCCGCGTTTGTGGCTGAATCCTGGCCGCGCCTTCTTGTAGAACTGTTCGGACGCGATCCCGTGGGTGGGTGATCGCGGCAGGTGGGAAGCCGCGATGCTGGCTGCTAGTTGGGAGCCCAGTAGGCCTCTGAGTCAGGATGTCGGTGCGTTCCTCCAACGGGGGCACCCTCTTCAGCCTACACACCTTTCGCTCTACTAGCCAAGAGACAGCTTGGATGGAACCCTGTGACAGAGGGGCTGGGATACTTGGACGGTGGGTTTATTTGTAAACCATTTGCTTTATATACTTGACCCGCAGACTCGCGCTTCCACACTTCTGACCGTGGATGCGCGGTATCCCAGAATGCTCTCAATGGCAGCCCAGGCGACCTCACAGAAACGACTGCATTGCTGCTTGGTGCCAGTCACCAATGCCAGACGGCAGTTGCCTTCCCGCCGTGAGGCGTAACGCGATCTGATGATACATATCGCATCCGCTTTCAAGGTAATGCAAGACGCGTGGCGCTCTGGAAACGGAGCGCCACGCTTGTCTCTGGTATTCGGGCTTCTTGGAGGCAGATCTGTCTCTCTAAGGGCCCAAGGGGGTACCTGTGGGTAGCGAAAACCTCATCGCGGATCGAATTCGTTGATCGTCCGGCCAGTTGGACCAAACTGCCCGGATTATGGTTCCGTTCGAGTGCTCAGACTCCACGCCCTGCGACTTTGGGCAGGCGAATCGCGAAAACCTTGGGTTTGGCGGCGAAAAGCCTTCCACCGAGGCGCACGCAACGGGAGTACAATCTCTCCTGCCGGCGGGCGAGTAGCGCGCGCATCCGGCGGGCGTCCTTGGAGCTGAGGGCGCCGCTGGAGGCCCGCCAGGCCAGCCAGCCGTCGAGCACCATCAGGTCGTGGCAACGCCCGAGCTGGCTTCCCAGCCGCACGAGCCGCGGGATCTCCGTCTGGAGGCCGCTGCGGTGTTGGCCGAGGATAAGCTCGGTGTGAACGATCAGCATCTTCACCCATTTGCGCCACGAATGCAGATTCGCGGATCTAGGGCGGCGCATCGCGCGCCGGCCCTGGCGCCGGGCGCGGCGGTAGGTGTCGATCACCGCGGCGAGCACCTGCGCATCGGTGTCCGGCGGAACCGGCAACCGCCGCCAGGACGCGGCGTCGGAAGCGAGCGCGCGGATCAATCGTTCGCGGAGCGCCGGAAAGGCCTTTAGGGGGCGGCCCGCCGGCACCGCCGCCAGCTCGCTTGTGGCTGCGGCGAACGCGACCTCGGCGTCCCCTGGGCCGGCCTCGCAGGCCAGCCGGCCCACCGTGCGCCGCATGACGTAGGCGTCCCGCGCGGGCGCCAGCAGCCGTGCGGCGTCGGCCAGCCGGTCATTGGCATTGCGCACGGTCGTCTTGCCGGCCATGGGACGCGCTAGCCGCCACCATGCGAGCTGGCGCTTGGCCGTCAGGCGGAACTCATGTACGAGTCTGTAGGACAGGCGGCGCACGCCGCGGAGCCGGCGTATCATCTCCGCATCCAAGGCCATCGCCTGCTTTTTCAGCGCGAGGGCGGGC
Source organism: Opitutia bacterium (assembly GCA_003153035.1). GTDB lineage: Bacteria > Verrucomicrobiota > Verrucomicrobiia > Opitutales > Opitutaceae > Fen-1467. The sequence continues at coordinate 5,266 of PMBT01000175.1, read as the reverse complement.
GGCAGTGGGGGAGTCCGGACAGTGGGCATCGATAATCTCCTGCGAGAGTGGAATCGACAGTAGTGGCGGCGAAAGCGGTTAGGCTAGCAGGGCGTTACCGGATTGTCAGGTCCAATGACGCGCCGGGCGCCGGCCAGCCCGCTGTGGGTAGCGAAAACCTCATCGGGAGTCGAATTCGTTGATCGTTCGGTCAGTTGGGCCAAGCTGTCCGCCTAAGCAACCAGCCTCGCAGAGTGTGGCACACTCTGCCACTGGATCTTACCGTGCCCTCCTGAATGCCACCGTTGGCAGCCACTTTTCCCACCCTGTCATGGCGCCGGTTCGATTCCCGCCGGGAGCCCCACCCTGCTCATATTATGCGCAATTACACCGATTGTGGCTTCCCATCGAAATTGGTGGGCGTTGCCGCATGCCTATTTTGCATGAATTGGTGCCAACGCGAGCCCAAATCGGGCCCCTATGGGTATCCAAAACTTAATCCAGGCTCAAATTCGTGAGCGGTTGGTCAGTCGGGCCAAGCTTCCCCGATCAGATGGCGTATTTCTTACCGTGCCATAAAGCCTGGGAACATCCTCGACCTGTACCAGGTGGGCCGGCTCGCGGGGAAGAACGGGCCCGACTCTGTGGCCACGGTAGTCTTCAAACCGACGTTGGCCTAGACGGTGCCTGGCAGGTTGCCGTTCTCGTCAAAGTGTCTTTCCCACCGAGAACGCCTTCCCCACAAGCTCGCCGATGCCGTAATAGGACTGCGTGTCAGGTGTGAATGCCAGCGGCATCAATTTCTTGATATCGACCAGCCCACCCCTGCCCAGCACGGATTCTTCTGCTTTCACGTCCAGAATCTCCCCAACAAACTGCGTGTGTAACCCTAGTTCAATCGTGTGCGCCAGCCTGCATTCCAGAACCAAAAGGAACTCCTGCACGTACGGCGCATCAACGAGGTCGCTTTTTCCCGGCGTCAGCTTTGCTGCGGCGAATTTGTCCACGCTCCTGCCTGACACGATCCCCAGGTAATCCGCCTGCTTGACGTGCCTTTCCGACGGGATGCTGATCGTGAACGCCCGGCGCGCCACGATGTTACCATGGGTGGCGGTGGCTTTACGGAGCGAAACGGCGACGCAGGGCGGCTGAGAACAGCAGATCCCGCCCCAGGCAGCGGTCATCGCGTTGGGTTTCCCGGCCTGGTCGTAGGTCCCAACGACGAAGATCGGGGTCGGGTAAACAAGGGTTTTGGCTCCAAGAGATTTTTTCATGGCTAAAGGGGTGATAGGCTCAATTTGGCTGGCAGCCAAGCTTCTGGCGGAAACTCACACGGGGAATCGAAGGCCCAGACATGTTCGGCTCCGTTTCTCTGGAGTGTAGGCTCACTATCTCACTTCGAATTGTACCACCAGATCGCGATCGCAATTACATTACCGAAGGCATGCATGGCATAGGTCATGTAGCAGGCGGTCCAAAGCGATTTTTCCCGCCACCGCACGTAGGTGAACGTTGTATAAAAGCCGCCGAATAATCCCGCGCCAATCGCGTTTCTAACCCCGTTTCCAAAGTGCGGGACAAAGAAGATGATCCACGAAATCAATACCTGATACCAGAAACGCACCCCCAAACGCCTTGCAATCATTACCGGAAGCCACTGCCAAAGCACCAATTCCGCGACCGGGCCAGCGATCAGCGCTACGAGTAAGAACTTTGGGATATCATACCGGATGAATGACGTCGATGGAGGGAAATGAACGATCAATTCTACGGCGTAAAGTAGCAACCGACAAACGATGAACCCTTCGAGCGATACCCGCCAAAAGTATGGCCAAGGGTCCAATGTCCGAAGGTGCTCAAAATGTGAACCGACAATCTTCCAGATGCGGGCCATATTCTACCGAGACGTTCAATAATGGGCCGCGCCAGGCGGCGGGCAAGCCCATGGCACCAGACCGGTGCGGACCACCCTATTTCGCGCCGGGAATCTCGATCGAGCCGATGTCGAGGGTTTCCTTCGGGTCGACGAGGCGGACGGTGATCCGCTGCTCTTTCTGCGAGGGCAGGCCGAAGTCGGTGGTCAAGCGCATCTGCACGGTGACCGGGCCGATGGCGGTCTGGCGCCGGTCGCCAAAGTAATTGATCTTCACCTGATACGTGCCGGCCTTCGGTTTNNGGTGAGGGGATGATCGTACTTGGCGATCTCGCCGTTGGGATCGACCACCCACAGGTCGATGTCGCAGTTGTCCGCGTCCCAAGTCAGGGTCGCGCGCAGGCCGACGGGCAGGTTCTTCCGCAGGCGGGGGTCGACTTTGCTGAGGTCGAGCGACTGGCCGCAGGTCGCGGCGATGGCATTCAACTCGGAGAGGGCGATGAGTTCGATCTCCGGGAAGCGGTTGTCCCACGGTTGTGCGACCACCTCCCCGAGCAGGTCGACGGCCCGCTGGTACTGCTTCAGCTCGACGCAGACCAGGGCGAGATCGCGCCGGCTCTGCGGCTCCTCCGGCCGTAGCTCCAGCACGCGCTCGAACAGCGGCTGGGCCAGGTCGGGCCGGCCGGCTTGAACCAGGCGATGAGCCAGCACGCGGAGCAGTGCCGGATCGTCGAGTTCGAGCTCGGCGAGGTTGGACAGAATGCGCAGGGCGGTGTCGGCGTCCTTCTGCTCGAAGAAAAACTCGGCTACATCGAGATAAAAGCCCGGCTGGCGCGCATGGTCGGCGCGCTCTTCGACGTAGACGGCATAACGCTGGTCCGTCGCGGCGCGCCGCAGTCGGTCCAGGTAACCGGCCTGGGGTGCCCAGCGCTGCAGGGCGATCGAGGCACCGGTGGGCGCCTCGTCGGTCTCGACGGACTTGGCTTCTCCGCCCGCAGCCATGGAGACGGCGCGTGCAGATGCGGCGGCGCGCAAACGCGACCCGGCGAGGGTGTTTTCGGCCCGGTATCCCTCACTGGCGTTGGCCGTGACTTCGAAAGGACTCAACACCACGGTCTCGTCGTGCGCGGTTGCCCCCGTACCCGCGCCGCGGGGTTCGTCCGCCCGCGGGGGTTCCGCGGGCAGCGCCGTCGCCCCCACAGGGGCGGCCTCGCCGCGTTCCTTTTTCTCTTCCAAGTCCACTTGCCGCGGCTGGTCCTTGGGGAACTTCTTTTCCCACCAGGCGACCCGCTCCTCGAAGAGCCTGACGACCATCGCCAAGTGCTGGTCACGATCCTTTTGCCGGATGTCCGCTGCTTCATGCCGGTGGGCCTCCCACTCTGCGCGCAGCTCCTCCGGCGGGGTGATGTCGTAGCGGAGGTAGTCGGCCAGGTTTTCCAGGACGAGGAGCGAGGTGTCGGCCGAGACGATGCCAAACTCGCGACTGGTGCGCCGGATGTCCTCGCGGTTGGCGTCGGCCTCGACGGACAGGCTGGCGATCTTGGTGGCGGCCCAGGCGCGCGCGGCGAGCCGGCTGGGATTCTCGCCTGCGCGCACCTTCAGTTCGAGGTCGCGGACATCGGACGCGCGGCGTCCGAGCTTGAGGTGGAGGACGGCTGCCGGTTTCCGCAAGATACCCGTGACCACCAGGGTGCCTTCGGTGACGGGCGAGCCGGGCTCCGGAAATACCTGCGCCACGGCCTCGGGATCACGATCGACCGCGAGGACGCGTACCGACTCCAGGCGCAGGCGGGCTGCGGCGTCGGCGGGCGCGATTTCGAGCAGGTTCACGAATTCGCCGCGGTGGCGCAGGGCGAGTCCGCGCAGCCAGGCGGGGTTGGCTCCGGGGGCCGCCAGCGCGACATGCACCACGCCGGACACCGGCAGCCGGGCGGCGGGATGCGCCGCGCCGTAGTTGAACAGGCCGTCGGAGACGCACAGCCATTCCTCCACCGCCTTATCATCGATCAGTCCGAGAAGCGAGGTCGCGCCGTCGTACACGGTTCTCTCCAGTTCCGCGCGGAGCGCCGTCCAATCGCCGCTGCGCACGGTGAAGCGCGCGGGCGCGGAGGCCTGGTCGCGCAAACGGACGAGCTGCACCTCGACATTGCCCAGCGTGGCAAACCACGCGTCGAGCAGCGCGTACTCACGCGCATGGTCGCGGGCCCGGCCGGAACCGGAGCTGTCCCAAAGCAGGCCGACGACGTGCGGGGCCGGGCGCGGCTGCGGCGCGAGCGCGGCCATCGGCACCTCGGCGTAGAAGTACTGCTGGTCCCCGCGCTGCTCCGTCAACACCCGGGGGTGGTCGATCTTCGGGAGCTTGAGCTCCAGGAGGCCACGGGCGGCGAAATCCTCGCGCTCGATCTCGAGAAACCGGCTGTCGCGCCAGGCGGGGAGCTCGAGCGGCAGAGTGGTGCGGGCCTCGGCCGGCGTGGTGCCGCCGGTGAAAACCGTCGCAGCCAGGCGGAAATGCTTGAGCTGGCCGGGAAAGTCGAGGTTCAGCCGGTAGAACGGCTCGCCGGGGCCACGGGCGACATCCTCCTGGTAGGCGATGACCACCCGCCGCGAGCCGTTCGCGGGGATGGGGTAAACGCGGGCGTGATAGTTGTTCCCGGCGGTCTGCTCGAGCAACCCCGGATCGATCCCGCGACGCTCGATCTCCTCGAAGACCACGCGGGCGCGATCCTTTTCGACCGGCACGGCCTCGCGCAAGCGGCCATTCACGTCGAGGGCGAAGCGCACCACGCTCTGTCCTTCGAGCAACGGGAATTCAAAGGTGCCCTCCAGTACCCGGGCGTTGGGGTTGTGGAAGACGAGATCGAACGTGGTAACGGCGATCCGGCCGGTCACCTCCGTCGTGATGGTGGCGGATTCGACGACGACCGGGGCGGCCTGCCGGTCACCCAGCGCCATGCGCTGGGCAGGCAGCGGTGCCGCCGCTGAGGCGAGCATCAGGACAAGACCGGGGATCGCGACCTGGGAAAAGGGGTGGAGAACGGACTGTTTCATGATAATCATGACGGACCCGACGGTGGTTTATTAGGCGTGAACCCGCCTGGCCTGCATATTTCACAATCTCGGCCNNCTAGCCCGAATGTGCCACCCCTGTCGGTAGCGAAAACCTCATCGGGAATCGAATTCGTTGATCGTTCGGTCAGTTGGGCCAAGCTGTCCGCCTAAGCAACCAGCCTCGCAGAGTGTGGCACCCTCTGCCATTGGATCTTACCGTGCCCTCCCGAATGCCACCGTTGGCAGCCACTTTTTCCACCCTGTCATGGCGCTGGTTCGATTCCGGCCGGGAGCCCCACCCTGCTCATGTTATGCGCAATTACACCATAAGCGCTTTCCTGTCAGATTTGGCGGGTCTAGGCGCAT
>PMBT01000077.1 GCA_003153035.1 Opitutia bacterium | reverse complement strand
ACGTTGGTCTTGCCGCAGAGCGTGAGCTGCGCCTTCCTGCCGGCGGCGACGTCATCGGGTTTCAACCCCTTCCAGGGCTGGCCACCCCGACGCTTGCGGGCGCACTCGAACGCGTAGCGCAGGCAACGCTCAACCCCTCGCCGGGTATTCACGCTTTCCTGGATGGCGATTTCGTTGGGAGTTCCTTTGAAGGTGAACCCTCCGGAGCCGGTGTAGAGGCCCTCGTTGTTTTCGCGAACAACGACGAAATCGATGTCCGCGGGCTTCTTGTCCTTGATCGGGCAGAAGCGGTCGTCGTAGAGGCGGACCGGGCGCAGGTTGATGTATTGCTCCATCTCAAAGCGCATCCGCAGCAGGATACCCTTTTCGAGGACGCCCGGCTTCACGTCGGGATGGCCGATGGCTCCCAGCAGGATCGCGGGAAACCGGCGCAATTCGGGGATCGCGCTGTCTGGCAGCACCTCGCCGGTGCGCAGGTAGCGGTCGCCACCGAAATCGTAGGGCGTGTAGCTCAGCTTGACGCCGAATTTGGGGGCGGCCGCGTCAAGCACCTTGATGGCTTCCCGGACGACTTCGGGGCCGGTACCGTCCCCACCGATTACTGCGATGCTATAGCTTTTCATATATGGTCAATACCGTCCGGCAAGAACGCTCGAACGGCGGGCGGATGCTACCGACCAACCCCGCTCGATCAAGCCCAGAGCTTGTGCGTGATTCCATTTGAGCCTAGGGCTCCGGCAGGTATGATCCACAATGCCATCAGCGCTCTGACCGCCGCCCCTAAAGCCAAGGGACCGGCTTCCCGGGTGCCCGCATGGGTGGTTTTCTCCTCCTGTTGCGGCTTTTTCATCCCGCCCCCCATCTATTTCTTCCCGCAGTTCTGCAATCCAGCGGTCCGCTTCCCGCCATGCCCCCTGCCTCTGAGACCCTTTCCTATCAATCGAATTTCGTGTCAGCAGAGCCAGCTTCCCATCAGTCAGGGGGCGCGGCGGTGCCCGACAGGCTGTTCGAATACAACTACTTTGAATACGGCGGATTCGATCTCGAACTGTACTTCGTCCGAGAGATCCTGGGATTGGAATCGCTTCATTACGGCTGCTTCGAGCTTCATGAACCACTGACACTCGAGACCGTGCGGAGGGCACAGCACCGGTACACGCAATCGCTCGTCGAAATGCTGCCCTCAGACGTGGAGCGCGTGATCGACGTGGGCTGCGGGATGGGCGACGTGGCCCGCGCGATGGCCCGTCGCGGCAAAACCGTGGTCGCTCTCTCGCCGGACCGCAACCACGGGCAATACGTAGCCGGAAGCCACCCCGACCTCACCTTTGTGAACGAGAAGTTCGAGACGTTCATGGCCACGGAGCCCGCAGACCTGGTGCTGATGAGCGAATCGCAGAACTACTTTGACACGGTTGCCGGACTCCGGCAGGTGCGGCGCTGCATCCGGCCGGGTGGCTACTTGCTGATCTCCGGCATGTTTGTGAAGGAACCTTGCGCGGAGTTTCGAGATATCATCAACACCGAAGGCGGATACTTCGAAGCCGCGGCCGATCATGGGTTCGACGTCATCAAACGGAGCGACATCACGGAGGAGGTGTCGCCAACTCTGGAATTCGCCCGCCGCTCCCTGGAGCAGTTCGTCGAACCGTTGCCAAGGTTGCTCGACCACTACATGCGCGCCCGATCGCCGGTGAAATACTGGTTTCTGCGGACCTTCTTCCGTCGCCAGTTCAAGGATTACCAGCGCACGCTGGACTATTACCACAAGCGCTTCGACCAGGCTCTCTTTAAGGAGAAGGTTCGCTACCTGCGCGTGCTGTTCCGCCAGAGCACGAACGGGAGCCGCGCAGGCCTGGACCCGCATACGGAGGCCGCGATTACCGGACGCCGCGCTCCGGCATGATCCGCAGGAACCATCGGGTCTGGCCGGCGTCTTCGCGGTTTCAAACTGTCCTAGGCGAACGGGTTGGCCACATCGCCCTGGCTGGCCGGTGCCCCCAGCGTCATCCCGAATTCGGAACAAAAAAAAGCAGAAAAACACGAGTCTTGGCCCCAAGATTCGTCGGCCGGACTGTAAGCAAGCCATCTGTAATAATTTGACTTGGATTTCACCGGACTGTTTCGCATTGTTGCTCGTCAAAAACCGATGCCAACGCTTAAACACGGGAGGAACGACGAACTTCTGCAGTGCGCCTCCTCACCCTCCGTGGGTACCGATGTCGTCCAAGAAGGGGAAAAGCCTTTGAGTGCGAGGACCGGGCCGCGGCCGCTTCCCCTTTTCGACAAAGTCAGGAATTTCAAGGGCGCCGACCAGGTGCGTGCGTTGGGCCTATACCCCTATTTCCGGACCATCTCATCGGCTCAGGATAGCGAGGTTATTATCAATGGCCGGAAGGTCCTGATGCTTGGGTCGAACAGCTACCTCGGTTTGACCAATCACCCCAAGATCAAGGAGGCGGCCAAAGCCGCGATCGACCGTTATGGGACAGGCTGCGCCGGCTCGCGATTTCTGAACGGGTCGTTGGACATCCATCTTCAGTTGGAGCAGGCCTTGGCCCGGCTCGTCAAGAAGGAGGCCGCATTGCTCTACAGCACCGGTTTCCAGGTCAATCTCGGCGTCATTAGTGCGCTGGTCGGAAAGGGCGATTTCGTACTGGCCGACAAGAGCGATCACGCCAGCATCGTCGAGGGTTGCCAGGTTTCGTTGGGCGAATTCGTGCGCTTCGCGCACAAGGACATGGCCTCGCTGGAAAGCCGGCTCCAGAAGATCGATCCGGAAGCCGGCAAGCTGATCGTCGTCGATGGCGTGTTCAGCATGGAAGGCGATATCATCCAGCTGCCCGAACTCTGCCGGCTGGCCGAACAATACAATGCCGCCGTGATGGTCGACGACGCGCATGCCATCGGGGTGATCGGTAAGAATGGCTCCGGCACCGCCAGTCATTTCGGCATGACCAACGAGGTGCAGCTCATCATGGGCACGTTTAGCAAGTCTCTGGCGAGCTTGGGAGGGTTCATTGCCTCGGACGCCCAGACCATCGACTACCTGAAGCACAATTCCCGGCCGCTGATTTTCAGCGCCAGCATGAGCCCCGCCAACGCGGCCGCCGTGAAAGCCGCGCTGGATATCATGCTTTCTGAACCCGAGCGCATTGCGCAACTCTGGCGCAATACGGAGCGTATGCAGCAGGGTCTGGTGTCGCTGGGCTTCGATTTGGGTGCATCCGAGACCCCCATCCTTCCGGTATACTGCCGCAGCTTGATGACAGCTTTTAAGCTCTGCAAACGGCTCGACGAGGAAGGAGTGTTCGTCAACCCGGTGGTCTCGCCGGCGGTGCCTCCCGGCCAGGAACTGATCCGGGTCAGCCTCATGGCGACGCACACGGCCTCCCAGATTGATTTCGCCCTGGACAAGTTTGGCAAGGTCGGCCGAGAGCTTGGCCTGTTGGTGTGAGCGGGGTTGATCCGTTTTCCTTAAGTCGACCGCCGACTGGTCGTGAAGGATTCAGTTCCTGTGCGCCCATGAAGGTTCTACTCACCGGGGCCAACGGATTTGTCGGCAGCCACATTCTGGACAGTCTTTGCGCTCAAGGCATCGCCACAGCGGTGCTCCTCCGCCCTGCCAGCAACCGGCGTTTCATCGAAATCCACCTGCCACAAGTGGAGGTGCGGAATGGTTCCATTGGTGATCTGGCGAGCCTTGGCGCCGCCATGCAGGATGTCACCCATGTGATTCATTGCGCCGGCTGTACCAAGGCATTGCGCGCGCAGGATTTCCATGAGGTCAATCACCACGGCACGCACAACGTCGTGGCAGCGGCCAACCAGCGGTCGGAGCAGATTAAGCGGTTCGTGCACATCTCCAGCCTCGCGGCCGGCCGGCCCGCGCTCCCGGGCGACCCGGCGCGGGAAGACGACCCGCCGGGCCCGGTCTCGGAATATGGCCGGAGCAAGCTCGCCGGCGAGCAGGCGGTGCGCAACAGCTGCAAAACGGAGCACGTGATTCTCCGGCCCCCGGCGGTTTACGGGCCGCGCGACGGTGAATTCCTGCGATTGTTCAAGGCAGTGAGGGCGCACCTTCTGCCGCGGATAGGCGGGGGCAGGCAGGCGCTGAGTTTTGTTTTCGTGAAAGACCTAGCGGAAGCCGCGGTGACCTGCCTGACCCACCCCGCTGCGGCCGGAAAGACGTTCTACGTTGCCTCCCCCGAGATTCAGACCGCGATCGCCGTGGCGGACGAGATCGCGGCCCAGATGAAGACGTGGACAGTATCGCTACCGCTGCCGATCGCAGCGCTATGGCCCGTGTGTTTCCTTCAGGAGGCGGTTTCACGGCTGAGCCGGAAGCCGAATGTGCTCAGCCTGCAAAAATACGCCGAGCTGCGCGCAGCGGGCTGGGTCTGCGACCCCGGGCGCTTGCGGCAGGAACTCGATTTCGTCTGCGCCACGACCCTCAGGAGCGGAATCGCCGAAACCCTGGCCTGGTACCGGCAGCACGAATGGCTCTAGGAGGCTGGCGGAGTTGCGTCTGGCCAGACTCCCGCGTTCCGCGGATCCCGCCGTCAATCAATCACCCAAGCGTGAAGCACTACACTTTCATCGACTGCGCCACCCAAGGTTACCTCGCCTTGGTGGGCCTGATCATCCTTTGTCTGCATGGTCCGTCCGTGCCGCATTGGCCGCTGCTGCTGCTGGCCCATGCGGCAGGAATCGGGCTCATTCACACGCTGATCCGATTCCAGGCAGGCCACCAGGGCAGCGGCGTGCTCAATTTCCTTCGTCATTTCTATCCGGTGTTGCTCTATACCGGGTTCTATTGTGAGACCGGCGAACTGAACCACCTGCTGGTCCCGGGGTTTCTTGACCCGTTTTTCATCCGGCTGGAGGCCCGCCTCTTCGGCGGGCAGCCGAGCCTGGCCTTCATGGCCCGGTTGCCCTACCTGCCGGTGAGCGAGCTTTTTTACGCAGGCTACTTCTCCTACTACGTCATGATTGTGGGCATCGGCCTGGCGTTGTTCCGCCAGAGTCGGGAGCAGTTCTTCCACTACGTGTCGGTTATCTCGTTCGCGTTCTATGTCTGCTACCTCATCTATATTTTCACGCCGGCGATGGGGCCATGTGTCTTCTTCCCGGACCACGGCGGCTTTCAGCTGCCGGCTGACCTGCTGCCCGCGGTGCCGCCGACTTTCCCGGCGGCCGTCACGTCCGGTCTGTTCTACCAGCTGATGGGCTGGATCTACCGCACGTTTGAGGCGCCGGGCGCCGCGTTTCCCAGCAGCCATGTCGTGATCGCCATCGGCACCGTGTTTTTCTCCTTCCGTTATCTGCGCTCGATTCGCTGGCTGCACTTTGCGGTGGTGATCTTGCTCTGTCTGGCGACGGTTTATTGCCGCTATCACTATGCGGTGGATGTCGTGGCCGGGGGCCTGACAGCCGCGGTGCTGATTCCGCTGGGCAACCGGCTCTATTTCAGCTTCGGCCGGATGGGCGGACCCGGGAAGCCCTTGGGCGGATCATCTCCGTCGTAGCACCTGGACCGCCAGTACACTTCGCGATTCACCGCTTCGCCGGTCCCAGCCGGGTCCATGTATCTGTAGGAAGCGCGCTTCGGCCTTCGCATAAAGCTACGGCCGACATGTGCGCGCGACCTGTCCGCGTAGGCTTGGCGAAGGAGGATTGCAGAGGAAGAATCGCCCGCAAGCGGGCTTCCTACACGATCCACTGACGGTTTGATTCTCTGCGAGGAGGATACGGCTCCATTGTCTGAGTTGCCTCAGACCTCCCGGTCATACAGCCGGTAGGTCTTGTACACGTAGCCGCCAAAAGCTGTCAGCACCCGGCACATCATCGTGTTGTCCTCGAGGATCCAGGACCCCTCGACATCTTTGCAGCCGAGCTTGACGGCAGTGCTGAATCCTTCCGTGAGCATCACCGCCTCGATGCCTCTGTTGCGATATCTCTCCTTGACTCCCAGCGTGATGCAGCGGACTCCTCGCGGGACTTTCCATCCGAAGAAAAATGGCAGGAACCCGAGCAGCTTGGGTGTGAGTAGTCGCCCCTTCAGCGGCTTGAGGGGAAGATTGTAATCCGGCAACGCCAGCTGGAATCCCACCGGTTCCGATGGCGTTTCCGCCAACCAGGTCAGCCCCTCCACAAACAGGGGCTTCAGCCGGTCCGCCATGAAATCGATCTCGGCATCCGTCATCGGCACGAAGCCCCAGTTCGCCTGCCACGCAGCATTGTAGACCTCCTTCACCTTGGCCAGGTCGCTTTTGAGCGTGGCCTTGCGCAGCGGCCGGAATGTCAGCTCGGGGTGACGTTTCCGGGTCTTTTCCGCAATCCGCGCCAGCCGGTCGAGCGGGCACTTCGTGATGTCCATGTAGTAGGCCAGCAGATCCTTCGTCTTGCGGAATCCCTCCGCGGCCACGAGATCCACGTAATAACGCGGATTGTAGGTCATCATGAACACCGGCGACGAATCGAAGCCATCCACCAGCAGCCCGCATTCGTCATTGGAGGTCGGATTCATCGGCCCCAAAACGCGCCGCGCGCCCTGCTGCCGCGCCCAGGCATACACCGTGTCGAACAGCCGCCGGCTGACCGCGGGATCATTGATGCATTCGAAGAACCCGAAGAAAACCGCGTTGTCTTTTTGCGTCTGATTGTGATGGCGGTCGAGAATGGCGGCGATGCGCCCTACGTCCTCGCCGTCGCGGGTCGCCACCCACAGCGCCATCTCCGCGTGCTCGAACAGCGGATTCGCGTCCGTGAACACCTTTCGCAAATCATCGAGCAACGGGGCCACCCAATAGGGGTCATCGCGGTAAATGCGATAGGCCACCTTCAAGAAGCGGAGCACCGGCTTTGCGGTGCGCGGCAACGGGACAATTCTGATTTCGGCGTCCATGCGGATTGTGGTCAGCAGGTGATCTCGGCGCGGCCTGCCTGTGAACAGAGTCTTGGGGCGTCCTGGCGGCATCGTCAATGGCGTCGTCATCGCCGCCGTCCCGCCGGTTTCCTGGCGGGCTTGCCTCCCGGAGAATTTCAGCGGATCTTGGCGCCATGCACGATTCCACCTTCGGCCTCGTGATTCATGGCGGGGCCGGCGTCATTGTCCGCCCGGAGCTGACGCCCGAGTTTGAAGCCCAGTACCGGGCCAAGCTCGCGGAAACCGTCGACACGGGTTACGCCGTTCTCGAGGGCGGGGGCACCTGTCTTGATGCGGTGGTCGCCGCGATCAAGGTCATGGAAGACTCGCCGCTCTTCAATTCCGGCCATGGCGCGGTCATGAACGCGGAGGGCGCCTGCGAACTCGACGCCTCGATCATGGACGGCCGCACGTTGGACGCCGGGGCGGTCGCCGGCCTGCAGCATATCCGGAATCCGATCGTCCTGGCGCGCGACGTCCTGGAACGCACCCCGCACGTCATGCTGATAGGCGGCGGCGCCGAAGCCTTCGCCTGGCAGCTCGGTTATGATTTCGTGCCCAACCAGTATTTTCAGACTGACCACCGCCGCCGGCAGCTGGCGATGGCGCGCGAACTTGAGCAGCGCACCATTGGGGCCCCCCGGTCGAGCCATGAGCGGGTCACTTTTGCCACCGTCGACGACAACAAGCTCGGGACGGTCGGCTGCGCGGCGCTCGACCGCCAGGGTAACCTGGCTGCCGGCACCTCGACTGGCGGCATGACCAACAAACAATATGGCCGCGTGGGCGATTCACCCATCATCGGCGCCGGCACCTATGCCAAGAATGCGACCTGCGCGCTGTCGGCGACCGGCCACGGTGAGTTCTTTATCCGCTCGGTCTTCGGACACAACGTGTCCGCGCTCATGGAGTACAAGGGTCTGCCCCTTGACCAGGCCGCCGCCGAGGCGGTCCGGCAGATGGCGGAGCTCGGCGGCACCGGTGGTCTCGTCGCCATCGACCGCCACGGAAATGTTGCCACGCCCTTCAACACGCCCGGCATGTACCGTGGACACCGGGTCGCCGGTCAGGCACGGGTGGTCGAAATCTTCGGCCCGGCGGATTGCTGAAAAGGGCGCGTCGCGGGAGGATTGCCGGGCCGGCTTGGTGGTTCGATTGCGCGTTCGCGTCCGTGAGGAGGCGGACCTTCTGGACTCTCACAACTTCGGCGATCGCATCAGCCACCGACCCCCCGCTTACGATCCCGCGAGCTCGCGCTGGGCGGGAAAGACCGGGCGCAGGGCGAGGCTGAGCCGATCCTGCAGCGCCTGGAACTCACGGTAGCGGGCGGCGTTTGCCTTGTCCGGCCGGCAGCGGGTCGCCTCGTCGAGCGCCACGATCCCCTCAGTGAAATCAGTGAGCTTGGCCTTGCGACCATCGAGCAACGCCGTGCACCATGCGGCCTGCAGCGCACCACCCAACGCTGCGCCTTCGTCCTCCACCATCGCGACGACCGGCACGCCGAAAATGTCGGCCATCAGCTGACGCCAGACCGGAGACTTGGCGCCGCCGCCGGTCACGCGGATTTCCCGCGCCTTGACCCCGAGGCCGGCGAGCCGTCGCAGGCCGTAGTTCATGCCCATGGTGACGCCCTCCATCGCGGCGCGGGCCAGGTGCCCGGCCGTGAACGTCTTGGCGTTGATGCCAAAGAACACGCCCGTGCCCTCCGGCACGTTGGGGGTGCGTTCGCCTTCGAGGTATGGCAATAGCAGCAAGCCGCCCGCGCCCGCCGGCGCGGCGGCCACGGCCGCGTTCAACGCGGCGTGATCGTAACCAAAGAGCGTCCGGACCTGCTCGGTGACGGAAGTCACGTTCATCGTGCAGAGCAGCGGNNGTGCCGATGGCGCCCATCATGTTGTCGCCCCCGCCGGCGCTGACGACCACATCGATCGACAGGCCGTATTTCGCCGCCACGTCGGATCGAAGCAGGCCCGCGGCCCGCTCTGAACCGGAGAGTGTCGGCAACCAGTCAATGAGGTTGGGGTCAATGGCCGCAATGACGTCCCTGGACCAGCAGCGCCGGCGCACATCCATCAAGGCCGTACCGGACGCATCGCCGCATTCCATGAAGAAGTTGCCGGTCAGGTAGAAATTGAGGTAGTCGTGCGGCAGCAGCACGTGGCGCAGGCGCCGGTAATTCTGCGGCTCATGGCGCTTGAGCCAGAGGATTTTCGGCGCGGTGAATCCGGGCAGGAACAGCAGGCCGGCCTTGCGGATGGCGGCCTTCGGGCCGCCGAGTTTTTTCGTAAGCAAGGTGCACTCGGCGACCGTGCTGGTGTCGCACCACAGTTTGGCCGGGCGAATCACCTCCCCTGTCCCATCGAGCGGCACAAAGCCGTGCTGCTGGCCCGACACGCCGATGCCGCGCACCCGGGAACGATCCACCCTGGCCAGAACCTCGAGAACCACGGCGTCGAGGGCCGCCGTCCAGTCCTGGGGGTGTTGTTCCAGGTGCCCGACGGGCAGGCCGTCAATCAGCCGGTGAGGCGCGCGGGCCTCCGCGATCACCCGCTTTTGCTCAAGGTCTAGCACGACAGCCTTGGTGCTCTGGGTGCCGGAATCGATGCCGAGATAGAGTGACATGAAGAGTGAGGTTTGAGTCCGAGAGTCGAAGGTCGAATGCCCGGCGCGGCAAACACGAAAACAACGCCTCGTCTGATCATCGCGTCTGCCAGCTGGCTAACGGCCCGCCGCCGGCGACGACGACGTCGCTCCTCCCGAGTCACCCCCCCGGGTTTCACGACTGGCCCAGCGTCCTACATCTGTTTGATCATTTCGGAGGCGAACTCGCTGCATTTGAGCTCGACCGCCCCGGGGATGAGGCGCGCGAGGTCGTAGGTGACCTTCTTCGAGTCAATCGCCGCCTCCAGACTTTTGACGATGAGATCAGCCGCCTCGGGCCAACCGAGATACCGGAACATCATCTCGCCCGAGAGAATGACCGANNTTGATGTTGCCGCCGGGCGCAATGCCGATGCCGCCCACCTGCGCCGCGAGCGCGTCGGAGATGTAGTCGCCATTGAGGTTCAGCGTCGCGATGACCTCGTACTCCGCGGGACGGGTGAGAATCTGCTGGAGAAACGCGTCGGCGATGACGTCCTTGATCACCAGGCCCGCGCCAGGCCTCCCCTCCGGGATGCGGCACCAGGGGCCGCCCTCGATTTCCACGGCGCCATAAAACTCCTTGGCCACCCGGTACCCCCAGTCGCGAAAACCGCCTTCGGTGAACTTCATGATNNCCCTTGTGCACCAGCGTCACGCTCCGGCGGTTCTGCCGGATGGCGTAGCCGATCGCGCTGTGCACCAGGCGCTCGGTGCCGAGATAGCTGACCGGCTTGATGCCGATGCCAACCTCGAGACCCGGCTCCCGATGAGGTGCGCCGATCCCTTCGAGCTGCCGCTGCCAGGCCTGCACCTTCTCCGCGGAACCGAAACGGATCTTCGCAAATCCCTTCGGAAACTCGCGGGCCATGAAATCGAGCATCTTGGCCGCCTCGGGCGTGCCGGCGGCGTATTCGATGCCCGCGTAGATGTCCTCCGTGTTCTCGCGNNCCGCCGCCGACCGGCGTGGTCAGCGGACCCTTGATGCCGACGAGGTATTCGCGGAATGCCGTCAGCGTGTCCTCCGGCAGCCAGGTCTGGAATTTGTTGAACGCCTTCTCCCCGGCATAGACCTCGAACCAGGAAATCCGGCGCCGGCCCCGGTAGGCTTTCTCGACCGCGGCCGCGAACACGCGGGCCGCCGCCCGCCAGATGTCGGGCCCGGTGCCATCACCCTCGATGAAGGGCAGCACGGGGTCATCGGGCACCTGCAGCCGGCCGCCACTGATGGTGATTTTGCCGCCAGCGGGAGGAGTTATATTTTGGTAGGGCATGTCGTTGTCGTGATGAATTCGGGTGGTCGCGCCGTTCGGACGCTGGCCGATGAGGCGAGATTTGCGGGCGGGAGACAGTCTGCGATTCCGGTGGCCGCGTCCGCCTCAAGCGGGATCGCCAGACGCGCAGCGGGCGCGTTCCGCCGTGTCCACCTAAAGCGCTTTGCAGAAATGGGCCAGCCGGTCGAGGCCTTTGGCGATGGTTTCGTCGCTGGTGGCATAGCTCAGGCGCAGGAAGCCTTCCGCGCCAAATGCGCTGCCCGGCACCGCGGCGACCTTTTCCTTCTCCAGCAGGCGCGCGCAGAAGTCCTGGGAGCTGATCCCGAACTTCGAGATGTTCGGGAAAAGGTAGAACGCCCCCTGGGCCAGCAGGCAGGAGACGCCGGGAATCCGGTTGAGCCCGGCGTGGAGGAATTTCCGGCGACGGTCGAACGCGGTCATCATGCGGGCCAGTGATTCGCGGGCCTTCTCCTTCTCCCGGAGGGCGGCCAGGGCGCCATATTGGGCAAAGGTGGTGGCGTTCGAGGTCATCTGGCTCTGGAGCTCCGCGCAGGCCCGGGCAATGGGCGGCGGGGCCACCAGCGTGCCGAGACGCCAGCCGGTCATCGAATACGGCTTGCTGAAGCCGGAGACGACGATCGTCCGCGCCTCGGCCTCGGGACTGAAGGTCGCCACGCAGCGGTGCTGAACGCCGTCGTAGATGAGATACTCGTAGATCTCGTCGGACAAGATGTAGAGGTTGTGCTTCAACGCCACCGCCACCACCGCCTCAAGTTCCGCTCCGCTGTAGACCGCGCCGGTCGGGTTCGAGGGCGAATTGAGGATGACCAGCCGCGTGCGGGGAGTGATGGCGGCTTCGAGCTGGTCCGGCGTCAACTTGAAGCCGGTCGCGTCGTCGGCCAGCACCGCCTTGGGCACGGCGCCGGCCAGCTTCACCATCTCAGGATAACTCACCCAATACGGTGCCGCGACGATGGCCTCGTCGCCCGGGCTGCAGGTGGCGAGCACGGCGAGATAGCACGAGAATTTCCCGCCCGGGCTCACCACCACCTGCCCCGGTGAAACTTTCAGCCCGTAATCAGCGCCGTAGCGTTCCGCGATCGCGAGGCGCAGTTCGTCAATGCCGGGCGTCGGGGCATATTTGGTCTTGCCGGCCCGCAGCGCGGCGACGCAGGCCTCCTTGATGAAATCCGGCGTGTCGAAATCCGGCTCGCCGGCGCCAAAGACGCAAACGTCCTCCCCCGCAGCTTTCAACGCTTTCGCCTTGGCGTCGACCGCCAGCGTCGGGGATGGGGTGATATTGCGGGCCCAGCTGGAGAGTGGCGACGGAGGTGGGTTCATGGGTGACGGGTGATCACTAAAGAATCGCCCTCCCCAAAAGCAAGCCGTCACGCAAAATTGGCGGTGGTTCCTTCGAACCGCCCTTGCAACCCAGCCCGCCGCTGCAAGGTCCGGGGCGCATTGGAGCCCGACACCAATGGGTCGCCCACTCCAAGGCGCACCGGGGAGGGGGCCGGAGCCCCCGGGTGACCAGGGCTACTTCTTGCCCTTGGCGGCCTTTTTCTTAGCCGGCTTCTTGATAACTTTCTTGGGCATGTTGCTTTCGTTTGACTGCGGTTGGCGATCCGCGCCTGCAAAGGCAGGTCGGATCGAAAGGGACTCGAGGGCCGCGCGCAGCAGTTCGCCCGCACTCACCTTCTTCTGCCGGGCGCTCCAGAACAGCAACCGCTTCTGGTCCGGAGCCAGTCGCACAGAAATCTGGCATTGGTCGCGCGGGGGCGGCTGGAAGGCCTTGTAGTCGAAGCGGGCGAGCGCGTGACGCACCACCTCGCTGGCCGACTTCAATCCCAGGCGCCGGCGACAGGCGTGGATCTGGTCCACGAGCAGACTCGGAAGTTCAAACGTCAGCGGTGTCGATGCGAGGAGATGATGGGAGGCCATGCGCGGAAAGGTGGATAAAGCTCGCGAGGGGGTGTTCTCGCGCGCCCCAATTGGAGCCGGACCTGTCCCCGGAGAGCAACGAAAATCTTCACCCTGTAATTGGTTGACTCACCATGTTCCGGCGCGATGTTCACCGGTCAAGCGCGCCCCACCCGCCGCCAATATGGCCAAAGTCGTCATCGAGAATCTGCTGAAAATCTTTCCCGAGAAGAACGGCCCCGGCGTCCGCGCGGTCAATAACCTCAGCCTCGCCATCGAGGACCGTGAATTCATGGTGCTGGTGGGCCCGTCCGGCTGCGGTAAATCGACCACGCTGCGCATGATCGCCGGTCTCGAGGAAATCACCGGCGGCACCATCGCGATCGACGGGCGCACCGTCAACCAGGTGCTGCCGAAGGACCGGGACATTGCGATGGTTTTCCAGAACTACGCACTCTATCCCCACATGTCGGTCTACGACAACCTGGCATTCGGATTGAAGCTGCGGGGTTTCCCGAAGGCGGAGATTGCTGCGCGCGTGCAGGAGGCCGCCGCCATGCTGGGCCTCGAGGCTTACCTCGAACGCAAGCCGAAGGCGCTCTCCGGCGGCCAGCGCCAGCGCGTGGCCGTCGGGCGCGCCCTGGTGCGCAAGCCAAAGGTGTTCCTCTTTGACGAGCCGCTTTCCAATCTCGACGCCAAAATGCGGGTCTCCACCCGCACGGAAATCTCCAAGCTGCACGCCCGGCTCGGGATCACGATGATCTACGTCACGCACGATCAGGTCGAAGCCATGACGATGGGCGACCGGATCTGCGTGATGAAAGACGGCAATATCATGCAGGTGGCCGAACCGCTCGACCTCTACAACCATCCGGAGAATCTCTTTGTCGCTGGATTCATTGGCAGCCCGCCGATGAATCTCTTCGCGGGCACCGTCGCGCGTGACGGCAGCCAGTTGTTGTTTGTGGAGGCGGGCAATCCCGGCCGGCCGCTGCGGATCTGGCTCGATGAGGCTCTCGCCAGAAAGGCCGCCGCGCACGTCGGCCGCCCGTTGGTCTTTGGCATCCGCCCGGAGGACGTGGAGGATGTGCTGCCGGCCGCCGAGGCTGACCCCGGCCGCACCGCCGAGGTGGGCATTGAGGTGGTTGAGCCGATGGGCGCGGAGACGTATCTCTACCTGAATACCGGTATCAACTCCTTCATCGCCCGCGTTCGGGCGAGTGACNNCTGCCGAGGATGGCTGCTTACGACGGAGCAACCGAGGCGCAGCGGGAATCAATTTGAGTGCCACACTGCGTTGCCTCGGGATGAATCCGAATGCAGTTTCGCCGCGCCAGGTCCCTTCCATGCTACCGCCCGGCCAGCACGATGGTTTTTACCCAGCCAAAGGCCGCCGCGGGCGTCGCCACGATCGCGACGGGGCGCCGCAAGGGTCCGGGGGCGATCCGCCGGCCATGATCGATCGCCAGCATGGGCACGCCGGCGGCGCAGCCCCCTTCGATGTCCTGATCCGAGTCACCGACGAAGAGCACCTGGCGGGGCCGCAACCGCCAGTACTGGACGATTCTCAGCAGTCCCGCCGGGTCGGGCTTGTGCGAAGGAAGATCATCTCCGCAAATCACCGGATCGAAGCAGTATTCCCAGGACAGCGCCTGCAGCCGTGCCAGGGTCGAATCTCGCTCGCGCCCAGTCCAGATGCCGATCCGCACGGACGCAGCCTGCAGGCGCCCTAGCAACGTCCGCGCCCCGCGAAACGGCCGCGCCACGTGATCTTTCTGCCGCAGGAATTCGAAATAGGCCGCGAGCGCCACGGCAACATGCCGGGTGCCCCCGAGCAGGCGCCGGACGCAGGCATCGGAGGGCCCCCCAAGACAGCTCATCACCTCGTCGGGTGTCGGCCGGCGCCGGTAGGGCGCCACCGCGGTTGCCAGCCCTTCGAGCACGAAAGACATGGTGTCGATCAGCGTGCCATCGAGGTCGAAAACGACCCCACGATACCCGGGCTGACCGCGCCTCATGGGGTCACCAGCTTCACCAGTTCCGCCGGCGTGGCCGCCGCTTCCGGCAGTTGCGCGGAATCGAAAACGGCGGCGGAAAATGACTGGTTCAACGCCGCCGCCGTCACGGCAAACCTGGTCTTGTTGCGGGTGGCCTCGTTGCGAAAGTCGACCGTCTTCGGGATCCATTGATCGCCGACCTTCTTGAGATCGAGGAGACTGAGGACTTTCAGCGGCCGATCGTCCCCGCCGATCAGCTCCGCCTGAACGAGCGCGCCATATTGCGTGTCGAGATAGGTCCGCACCCCGCGGAGCAGCGGGTTGTGTTGGGCGACATCGGCGGGCGGATAGAACAGGAACTGATGAGCCGGCCGGCCGTGCACCCGGGCGAGTCCCTCGTAGACAAAATCCGGCCAGTAAAGAAAAGGCATCTGCAGGTCGAACGCGGTCAGGTCGGTGCCGCCGACCGGTTCGAACAGCGCGTCGATTCCGACCAGTTCCGCCTTTGCCCCCGTACCTTTGGTCCAACGCCACAACGCCGGGTTGGCGCCGCCCTGCATGAGCAGCCGCACTTCCGGCGCGGCGCCGGCCGCCGACTCCGGCACGCTGATCCGGGCGATGGGACCGGCCGCGTTGCGGGATCCCCAGAGCCTCCCGGAAAGCACTTGCTCGGTTCCGTGCCGGGGCAGCACGTGCAGCTCGAACTCGAGATAATAGTCGCCCGCGATTCCCTGGCGGCGAAATGCCTCGAGAACCTCGCGGCCTTCCTTCTGGTCGGGCTCGCCCAACTGGACATAGGCGGGCGGCGGCCGGTTGCCCTTCTGGGCGTGGGCTGGCCGCGCCAGCCCGCACCAGGCCACCAGCGCCAATCCGCAACCCAGGCGGAAAGCAGCGGATCGAGGACGGTGTCCCGTCCACTCCCGATCAAGGCGTCTTCGGGGACGTGCTGCTCGTCGTGGAAGTCTTGGCAGCATCGGGGGCGGCAGTGACCGGTACCGAGACCGTCGAGGCGGCCGGCTGTGCCGTGGAGGGCGCCGGGACGCTGGACGCAGACGGCGTGGTGGCAGCCGGGGCCGAGATGTTTGGCAACGCTCCCTTCGCACCAGAACCATGGCTCCGCAGGTGGACGTACCCGAGATAAAGCAGGAAGCTCAGGACGAAAAACGCGACGGTCGCCCTGATCGTGGTGCGCACCAACACGTTGCTGGAATCCGGGCCAAAGGCCGACTCCATCATGCCGCCGCCCATTGCCGCCATGCCGCCGTCGGACTTGGCGCGCTGAGCGAGCACTAGGAAGCTGAGGACCACCGCTACGATGATGAGCACAAACGTGCCAATACCGATGAAGACCGAGATCATAAAGGGCGCATGACAACAGGCTCAGGCACGCAATGTCAACCTGAGTTCTAGCCCGCCCATCCCACCGGCTCGGCCGGTGCCAGGATCATTCTCGCTCCCCCGATCGTCGCGCGGGCGGGAATCGCAGAATCTGCGGGCTAGATCACGTAGTCCTCCGGCGAGGGCGCCCCGGGAGCGGCGACTCCCGGGTCCGTGGCCTTTTCCTGTTGCTTGCTATAAAACAGCCGCACGTCGGCCTTGCGGGTGTGCAGAAGCTCGGTGGCCCGCCGCAGCGCCCGCTTCGTGCTCATGGTAAGATTGACCTCCGCGGGGAAGACATTCTCCGGGCCGATCTGAGCCAGCACCCCGCTTCTCCTCAGGACGTTCAGCACATCGAGGTTGCAGCCGCTGATCAGCATGTACCGGTCGTTTCGGCGCAGATAATCGTGCAGATTCTCCATGGCCATGACCGTCGAGGCGTCGAGATGGCGCGCGTTCTTCATCCGCAGGATGAAGATCCGGATATGGGCATCCTCTGCCAGGCGCCGGATCTCCTCCTGAAACAGATCGGCGGCGCCGAAGTACAATTCGCCTTCGACGTGGATGATTGAGATCTGCGGGTTGGAGCGGGCGGCGGGGTGCTGCAACTCGGCGAGCTGGCCGCTTTCGTTGAAGGCGTATTCCACGAGGGAAGGCGTGCTGGTTTTCTGCAGGAACAGCACCAACGCCACTCCGATGCCCACGTAGATGGCGGTCTCGAGCTTGAAAAAGAGCGCCGCGCCAAGGGTGACGGCAAACACCACGGCATCGGACCGCGTGGAGCGCAGGGCCACCCGGATCTGCGGTTTGTTGATCAGGCGGAAGCCCACGCGCATCAGGTGGGCCGCGAGGGCGGCCACCGGGATGTAATTGAAGACCGGCGTGACCAGGAACAGAATCAGCAACACCACCACGCTGCTGAACATGGAGGAAAGCTGCGAGGTCGCGCCGCTCTGGTAATTCACCGCCGATCGGGTGAAGGAGGAGGAACCGGGTGTCACCCCAAAAAGCCCCGCCGCCATGTTTCCCACCCCCATGCCCAGGAGTTCTTGGTTGGGTTCGAGGTGCTGGCCGCTCTTGGCCGCCAGCGATTTGGTGATCGCAGTGGCCTCCAGCATTCCGATGATGGCGATCGCGATCACGGTGCTGGCCAGTTGCGGCACCACCGCCCACTGTGTTGCCAGCGACGGCAACCATTCCAGCTTGGGAATCACCGCCATCAGCGCCCCTTCGTCCTGCACCATCAGGAACGGCACCGCCGTGAGCCCGAAAATGTGATCACGGGCGACAAAAAACGCGAAAACCTTGGCGGCCACGCCGAGGATGGCCAGCCCGATAAGCGCCTCCGGCCACGACTCGCGCCAGCGTCTGATGCCCACGAAAATCATCAGGGTCAACAACCCGATGCCAATGGCCCACCAGGAGAAATCGTCGTCGCGGACCGCCTGGACCACCTTCGTCAGCACCGTCAGGACCCTCTCGCCGGCCGGCACATGGAAGCCCATGAAATTGGGGCCTTGCGTCGTGATGAGGATGAGGCCGATCGCCGTGGTGTACGCAATGACGACCGAGCGCGAAATGAACTTGGTCACTTCGCCGAAGTTGAACAGCCCGGCTAGGAACTGCGTGAGGCCGATCAGAAAAGCCATGTAAGCCGCCAGCGCCAACGGGTGGAGCCCGAGATTTGCGTTGCCCGTGATCGTGGCCGCCATGATCAAACAGACCGACGTCGTCGGGCCGAACACGTGATAATGCGAGGAGAAGAACAGTGCGCTGAAGAAACCGCCGACCACGACCGAGATGATCACGGGCATCGGTGGCAGCCCCAGGATCAGGGCGAAGCCGATCGCTTGGGGGACCGAGACGAGTGTCAGGGTCGCCCCGGCGATGATATCCGCACGAAACCTCTTCCAACTGTAGTTCCGAAACTCCCCGACAAAAGGGAAGCTCACCCGGAACATCTTGGCCCGCATCGCCTGGGCGTCCGACAACGTCTCTCTGACAGTTTCCGCGACACTCATGCAGGCAAAGGCAAGACTTACGACTGCATGCCGATCTTCTCCAGGATGCGCTGCAAATCGTCGTTGCCGGCGTATTCGATGACGATCCGTCCGCGTTTCGGCGAATGGTGGACTGAGACGCGCGCTCCCAGATGCGTCGTCAGGCGTTTTGCCAGATCGGTCACCGCGGCCGCCTCGGAGAGCGGCACCGCGCGGCCGGCGCCCCGGCCCGTACGGGCGGCCGGGTGGCCTTGCGCGAGCTTCTCCAGCACCCGTACGCTCAGCCCCTGTTCAATCACCCGGCGGGCGAGAATCGTGCGCTGGGCGGCTTCCTCCACCCCGAGCAGGACCTTGGCGTGGCCGACGCTCAGGAGACCCTTGGCGAGAAAACCCTGGATTTCGGCGTCGAGCGAAAGGAGCCGGAGGGAGTTGGCGACCGTGGCCCGGCCCTTGCCGACCCGCTCGGACGTCTGCTCCTGGGTAAGATCGAAATCGCGGATGAGGCTCGCATACCCATAGGCCTCTTCGATCGGGTTCAGCCCTTCGCGCTGCAGGTTCTCAATCAGCGTCAGCGTTGCGGAGGAAGCATCACTGGCCTCGAGCACGCGCGCCGGGATTGACTTGAGCTTGAGCTGCTGGAAGGCGCGCCAGCGGCGTTCACCGGCAATCAGCTGGAACCGCCCGCCGACTTTGCGCACGACGATCGGCTGCAGCAGGCCCTCGGCGCGGATGCTTTCGGCGAGTTCGCTGAGCTGCGCGGAGTTGATGTCCTTCCGGGGTTGAAAGGGGCTCGGCTCGACCAGGTGAACGGGAATTTCTTGGAAGCCCGGAGCCTCCGGCCCGCCGCCGGGGGATGGACTCCCCGCTCTTGATTCGATCTTCGGAGCGGCGGTGGTTCCGCTGGCGATCAATGCTCCCAATCCCCGGCCCAGTCTGGATTTTGGTATTGCCATGGCGGGTGGTTACTTGGCCTGCGGGATGAACAACGTCTGCCCGACCTGCAATCGGGTGGGGTCGGTGATCTTGTTGGCGTTGATGATATCCTGCGTCTTGGCGTTGGTCTTGTGCGCGATGCTGGAAAGCGTGTCCCCCCGTTGCACCGTGTAGCTGACGCCTTCCTTGGGGTAGTCCTCGGTGAACGTCGGCGTGCTCACCGCCGGCCGTGTCACCGCGCCTTTGGCGAGGGCGTTGATCGCGGCCTGCGTCTCGTTCGCCAGTTTTTCCAGTTGCACGCTGACCTGCTGCAGCGTCTCGCGCTTCTGCTCCCGCAGGGCGGCCTGCATCGTCTTCTGGGCGTCCGTAATGGCCTCGTTCAACTGGGCCAGCGTGACATAGGTCTGGCCGGACTTGCTGCGGAGTTCGCCATTGTCGCGTTCGAGTTGCTCGACGCGCAGGCTAAGCTCGTTCATCCGCTGGCTGAGGAGGCGGACGTCCTCGCGAAGGCTGGCCAGCTCAAAAGCCGGGGAATTGGGCTGGGCCGGCAGTCGAATTGGAGCGAGCGCGAGCGCAATAATCAGCCCGGCAACACAGCGAAAACAGGTGTGGTGCGGCATATGCCTGCCAGCATTGGAAAAAACCGCGGCAAAAACAAGCGAAGGTTTTGCCCTGCAAACCCCGCTCAGTTCGGAAGCATGCCTCTGTAGGAAGCGCGCTTGCGCGCGATGGCAGAGGGAAGATCGCCCGCAAGCGGGCTTCCTCCCTCATTCACCAAACGGTTTATGTTCCTCTGAGGACGACTGCGGCCCAACTGCATGGCCCCGCTCAAACCCTTGTGCCACCCGGGCTCCGCGGAAAGGGCTGGCTCAGAATCAGCGGCTGCGTTGGTCGTGACGGCAAGACCATGCCGGCCGCCACGCTGAATCCCCGCAGAAACTCCGGCGCCACCAGCATCTTCCCGCCGGGACGCTGCAGCCTGCGCAGACGCAGGCTCCCGCCGCCCGCCGCCACCAGCAACCCCTCGGCATCGGTGCCCGTCACCGTGCCAGGGGCCGCGGCATTGCCGCCCGGGAGGCCGGCGTGGTCCACCGCGTCGGCCAGCCCGAGTCTTACGGCGATACCGTTGATCTCCACCGCGCAACCGGGCCAGGGAAACAAACCGTTGATCCGCGCGGCCAGCGCGGCAGCCGGCGCGGAGAAGTCGAGCCGGCCGTCCTCCTTGACCAGCCGTCGGCAATAAGTCGCGCGTGCTTCGTCCTGCGCAGTGAAAACCAGGGAGCCCTCGCACAGCCGGGGCAAGGCGCGCCCCAGCAGCCGCACGCAAGCCTGCGCCAGCTTGGCCTCAACCTCCAGCGCCGTGTCGAGGGGCCTCACCGGCACTCGTTCGACATCCGCCACCGGCCCCGCATCGAGTCTTTTCACGATGCGCATGAGCGTGACGCCGGTCTCGCGCTCGCCGCACGCCACCGCCGTCTGGATCGGGGAAGCCCCGCGGAAACGGGGCAGGATCGAGGCATGCAGATTGAGGGTGCCGAGCCGCGGCAGGGCGATGAACTCATCCCGTAGAATCTGGCTATAGGCCATCACGAGCACCAGGTCGGCCTGCTGTGCGGCGAGCCAGGCGCACTCGTCCTGCGTGAGTTTCTCCGGCTGGCGGACCGGCAGCTGTTGGTCTGCCGCCCACCGGCAGATCGGGCCGGGCTCGACCTTCTGTCCGCGCCCCGCCGGGCGGTCGGGCTGCGTGTAGACCGCCGCGATGCGCGCAACCGCACTCCCCTCACCCACCAACCAATCCAGCAAGGGCCGCGCGATCGGATCGGATCCCATGAACACGAGCTTGAGCGGTAGGGATGCATGCATCGGGGATATGGCGTGTCGTCAAATCGCCTGTCATCGCGAGGCGCGCCCGGCGCGCCGTGGCGATCCAGCTGGACTGCTTCGTTGTCCCGCAGGGCGGCACTCCTCGCAATGACAGTGTTAGGACACGACCTAATCATGTCCACTTCCCAGGCATGTCAAGGGGCGGCGGACCGCTCATCCAACCAGCACCCGGAGGCAAGCCGTGTCTATGCAGTCTCTCCCGCAAGAGACGTCTTGCCCGCCCGTGAAGAAGCATTTGGGCCTTGTAGCCGCGGCCGCGACGGATGCGTCCTCGTCGGCGGCCCATCCCAGCCCGGTCTCATTCGATTTGCCTGAATGAATCCTTCCCTGCACGGTAAATGGCATGAAAGTCCTCTTCATCGGTGGCACCGGAATCATCAGCTCTGCCAGTTCGAAACTGGCGCTCGATCGCGGGATCGAACTTTACCTGTTGAACCGCGGCCAGTCGGTCCGGCCCACCCCGGAGGGGGCGCGGGTCCTCCGCGGGGACGGCCGCGATCCGCAATCGGCGCGCGCCGCCCTGGGCGACCTGTCGTTTGACGCCGTGGTCGATTGGATCGCCTTCGCGCCGGATCACGTGGAAGCTGACCTCAATCTCTTCCGCGGTCGGACCCGGCAGTACCTGTTCATCAGCTCGGCCTCCGCCTACCAGACACCGCCCGCCTCGCTGCCTGTCACCGAGTCGACGGTGCTCGACAATCCCTTCTGGCAGTATTCGCGCAACAAGATCGCCTGCGAAGAGCGGCTGGTGCGCGCCTACCGCGAGGAAAAATATCCGATCACCATCGTCCGGCCATCGCACACCTATGACCGCACGCTGCTGCCGGTGGACGGAGGCTGGACCACCGTGGACCGCATGCTGCGCGGCCAGAAGGTCATCGTGCACGGCGACGGCACCTCGCTGTGGACCCTCACCCACCATGCCGATTTTGCCCGCGGCCTCGTCGGACTGCTCGGCAACTCGCATGCGATCGGTGAAGCCGTCCACATTACCTCCGATGAGTGGCTGTCCTGGAACCAGATCTTCGAGATCATCGCCCGCGCCGCCGGGACGGAGGCCCGCATCGCCCACGTTCCCTCCGACCTGGTGGCAGCCTACGATCCGAACTGGGGGCCCGGGCTGCTGGGCGACAAGGCCCACAGCATGATTTTCGACAATAGCAAGATCAAGCGGTTGGTGCCCGATTTTCTGTGTCGCATCCCGTTCAGCCGCGGCGCCGAGGAGATCCTGACCTGGTACAACGCCGATCCCGCCCGCCGGAAGGTGAATGCGGATTTCAACCGCGTTTGCGACCGCATCCTCGCCGCCTGGGAATCAGCCTGGCCGGAATAGTTCCGGCCTCAGTTTCGTCAGAGACTGCATGCATGGCCGCGCCTTTGCGTGCCGCGCGTGTTGTCTAGCGCCCCAATATTCCATTTCGCTGGAATGAGGCCCTGACCTTTCCTCAGCTATAAACCCCAAAGCCTGGCCCTGTGCGGCTGTTCCTGACCCCCATCCGGCTGTTCCGTTTTTCGACCACAGCGTGCTCTCGAAGGCCCGCGCTCGGCGGGGCTGGAGACGCGACACTGGAGCCTGGCACGGATTCCAGCGTTGACCCTCTGACAAGCTGCTAGACCAAGGAACGGAGCCGCCGTCCAAAGCCCAACAGAGCCGCCAGTCCTGAGCCGAGCAGTAACAGCGTGGTGCCACTATCCGGCACCGAGGTGCCGCCGCCTTCACCACCGCCAAGACTCGTACAAGGCAACCCGGTAATGGTATCGTCCAGCAAGGTAACTTGGGCATCTGCCCACGCTCTGCCGTACAGCGTTGCGCCGGTACCCATCACGATGGCTGTATGAGCCATGATAGTTCCATCGAAGGTAGAGCCCTCTCCGAGCGTCGCTTGAGTGGGTACCCGCCAGAGGATATCGCAAGGAGTGGCGCCATTTTCGAGGAGAATGCTGCCACCCGCTGACGTGGTGAGGTCGGACGTGACCTGGAAAATCCACATGGGATTCGCCACGCCGTTGCCGTTGAGCGTCAGAGTCCCACTGGTTAGGAGAACAGTACCCGCATCGAACGTATAGACGCCAGGGACCAGGGTTTGGGTGCCGAGTTGCAGGCCGAGATGAACAGGGTTAGGTGTTTGCGAACCGGCAGCGAGATACGTGGCGTGAAAATCGCTTATGGCGTCAGTCAATAAGCCGGGGTTGTTGCCTGCGACACCTGCAGGACCAGAGGAATCTACCGCATAGATCGTCCCGCCCACTTGTCCTGGCACTAATGGATTAAACCCAGCATAGAAAGTCCCGGCGGCCGGAGACAACCCGACATTCTGGCCGATCGATGTTCCCGCGCCGGAGTTGGTGATCTCGGTTCCGGCCAAAATCGAAAAACTGGCGGCATCTCCATAAGGTATAGTAATTTGCGCCGTGGCGTTATGCTGCAGAAAGACGGCAACCGCGACGACAAGCCCGATCCTCAGTGAGCAAGTGACGTCCATAAAACCCGCTTTCGTTTTCATAAATTTTTTGCAGCATGGCTTGAGCCAGCAGGCAAATGACAAATAGATGTAATTAAAGATTAATTGGTTGCAAAATTATAGCCGATTCGAGCCGATGAAGAGAGCCGGGCATTATGTAAAGAAGGGCGACAATAGCGTGGCTGGTGCCTGGGGTTATTATTCACCAAGTAGCTTTTCACGAGGTGGTTAACGTCGGTGTCGAGGTATGTCGGTTTTTTTGACAGTGGTTTACAAAAAGAGGATCCCGAGGGCTAATGAGTTCGTGCAAGCTCACCCGGAGTCATTGTTTTAGCCATCGGTTGTATGGGGTGTAACCCTACCCTGGTCACCTCCCAGAAAACCTCGGCGAACGGAAAACCCCTTCACCGGCTCCGCTTCCGGTTCCTGGCTCGCGGGCTACGGCCGCAAGGGCGGGCAAACCGGGTCCGGCTGCGGGTTTTGACATTGCCGCGCTGTAGAAACACGCCTGCTTGTGCGCATGGCCCGCGAGCTCGGGCTGGAGTTTCCCGGTGCGCGCGATCTGCGAGTTCGATGAAAAAGAGGTATGAACCGGCGAGATCACTGTTACTTAATCAGGGGTGATAGCTTACGCTTCCGGGCAAAATGCCCTGGAACAACGTCACCCTGATGCAACAGATCACACGATTTGTCATGATGGCGCAGAGCGACCAGCTCACGGTCACAGAGCCGTGCGAGCAGTTTGGGTTCAGCCGCCAGACTGGATACAAACATCTGGACCGTTAGGCGGCCGCGGGCCTGCCGGGGCTGCGGGTCAGCAGCCACCGACTCGTACCACCAATCGCGGTACGGGCGTGACGTCCGCCGGGGTCGCGGTTTCGGCGAACGCCGCGAGATCCCCGCAGAACACGCCACCGAGAAACTCGTGGATAGCTCTCCAAGCGCCTTTAATCTCGAAAATCGACTTCGCTCTTCCATCGTCATGCAAAACAGCGCCTTATCCGCGAGAATGAAGGCTTCTTCAACAGCCTGCTCGGATTTGGTTAAACAGGCTGGCACAGCTTACCTCATTCCCAGCCGCGTTGGTGCGGGTGGTTGTTCCGTTTTTCATTCACCGCAACCATCGCTCGTCCGCCAGCGCAGCGCCATTTCCTTCCGCGCTGTTTTGGCAGAGAATGCACCTGGGTTTTGAGCGCCTTGCGCACTTTGGTGGGCGAACGCGGTCGTGTCATCGCACCGACCGTGCATGCCTCGTTCCACGTGATTTGATCGACCCCCTGAGCGGCACGCCCTCCAAGATTCGGGCGCGTTCATGTGTTACCGGTAGCAAGAGTCAGGTCAAGACACGTTAGCCCTGCTGAGCGGGTTTCACCCCATAGCCGGGCCGCGCCTTGAGGCGTAGAATCGGCCTGCGACCAAAAAAGGAAAACCTATATCATGAAAGCGACCCTTGCACTGTCATTGAGGCCCTCGCTGAATGGGGCGAAGCGAATCCCCTTGGGTCTTGTTGTTGCTGCCATCTTTCTGCACCCAAGCACCACGGCGCAAATAACGGTACCCTATGGAGACGCCTACAATTTTGCGATTCTGGCGCACACTACGATCACCGATGCCGGTGGCTCTCAGGTCGTCACGGCATCGCCTAGCTACGAAGCGAATGTCGGGGTGTATCCCGGGAGTTCGATAACTGGACTACTGCCAAGTCAAGTGCCCGACGGGACGATATACAGGGCCGGAACTGGTTCTGACCCGTTGTTGATTAGCGCCTCAAACGCCGCGTCCCACGCGTTTGACGTTGCCATGGGGGAAACGCCGTTTACTCTTGAACCCGCGCAACTCGGCGGCCTGACTCTGGTCCCTGGCGTCTATAGGTTGCCGGATACTGCTACCCTAACTGGGACTCTGTGGCTCGACGCCCACGGCGTGGTGGATCCCGTCTGGATCTTCCAGGCCACGTCCTCCCTCATCACGGCAGCCGGTGCTCCCGGTGCGCCCGGTAGCAGCGTTAGCTTCCTCAATGCCGGCGTTCCTTGCGATGTCCTCTGGGCGGTACCCACGCAAGCGACGATCGGAACGTACTCTGACTTCGTGGGAACTATAATCGCTGGTACATCCNNGTTACCTTGGACCACAATACCATTACCGGGTTGCCTTGTACGGAATTGAATGGCGATACCGGCGGTACCACCCCCCCCGCGGGGGTGCCGGATAGTGGCAGCACTCTGTTACTGCTCGGCACCGGACTGGCGACTCTGTTGGGCCTTGGGCGGTGGTTCCGATCCCTGGTCTTCTAGGACCTTGTCGGCCGACCCCGTTTTTCCGCGATCCGCGTGCGGCTTCACTCGGCGGGAAAAACGCAGTTGCCGGAGCCGATCGCAACTACAGCAGCGGATACCTTCTTCCATCTGCAGGAGGCGCGTTACGAGGGCCATGGGCGAACTCTTGACAATGCCAATTTGAATTTGCGGTCCCAAATCCGTTCCGTTCACGCCAAAACACTTATCGGTGTTTCGAACTGGTGATCCGGCACTCGTGAATCAATCGTCAGCGACTTCGCGCGACTGGGAGGAACCCAGGGCGGTGCGCGACTTCTTGCCGACGAGTTCAAAAAGCATCGGGCACCCGTCGAGTCCAAACTCCGCGATGACGCTCGCTTCCAGATCGCGGCGGTAGGATTCCTTCAGCCGGCGCCCTTGGTTGCAGTACAGGCGGAGGCGGAACGGACGGTGGCCGGAGCCCAGGGCCACCGTGGTGTTACTGACGGAATTGCCATCGTCGCCCGGTTCCGTGACGTCCTACCACCAAGGCGTCGGTGCCGATGCTGAAAAAACCCTTGTTCATTCATTCCCAGCGCACGGCGCGCGCCCTGTCGGAAAACACGTCCATCCAGCCCGAGCGGCCATCGAAGCCGCTGTCGGCTTGCAGTGCGGTCTTCGCCACGGGCAGCCCTTTTCGCGTTTCCACGATTGCAAACTCCCCGCCATGGAGCCTACCGATTGCGAATCCGTCAGATTCCCTTACATCTTCCCATCCGATCAACTACTGGAAGACTACAACATGTTCGATAGTCACATATAGAATTGGTAATGCGTATCTTACCCAGATTTGCAGTCATTTTTTGCGCTAAAATTTTGCAGGATACCTCACCACCTTCTCAAAAAACGTCGGTTTGCCATACAGTTCTTCAGTCTGGGTCTACAACGGAGCCATCGGATACAATCGTCCGATCATCCTGCTCGTTAGATTATTATGACCACTTGGTGTTTTGAAGACATCTGATGGCATTAAAAATGCTAATTGAATACTGGTTTCACGTGGAGTCACAGAATACCACACCCCTTGCTGTTCCTTTCTACCATGAAAGACAATCAGTCCCAAAAATTATTCGCCCTAGCGGCCGCAATGGCGTTCGTCTTGGCTTTCCCTGCAAAGGCAGACTTGGTGGCCAATGGAGGTTTTGAAACCGGCGATCTCACCGGTTGGGCGTTTTCCGGGAATCCTGGTTTCAGTTCGGTTGTTACATCGCCTATCCATTCAGGCACATATGCGTATAGCAATGGTGCGGTAGGGTCCCTGGGATTCATCTCGCAAGATCTGACTACCACTCCTGGCGAATCGTATACGCTTGATTTCTGGCTCACAAACCCAGGTGGCACGCCAAGCGAGTTCCAAGTCATTTGGGGCGGGGCCACGATTCTTGATCTCGTCAACCTCGGAACGTTCGGTTGGACGGAATACACTTACACGGAGCTGGCAACCTCCGGCTCTACCTCACTCACTTTCGGCTTCCAGCAGGATCCGAGTTACATGCAGTTGGATGACGTCAGCGTTCAAGCAACCGGAGTTCCGGACTCAACCTTCACGGCCTCCCTTTTGGGATTGGGCCTGCTGGGCTTGGCAGCGCTGCGGCGGAAATTGCGTTGAACTGCGATCCGAAACTTTCGCTCCGAGTTTCAAGGCAGGGCCAAGGCCCTGCCTTTTTCTTTGCTCACCTTGCCCCTCTGTGTCGCCTGTTGCCTCGCCGCCC
>PMBT01000165.1 GCA_003153035.1 Opitutia bacterium | reverse complement strand
CTGCGTTAACCAGATGGGCGCCTAGCTCCAGCGGCTCCGGTGCAATTGTATCCCCTAACGGTCACGTTTTGACGGCCGCCCATTTCGTGGCCGATGCCAATTCCATCAAGGTTGTCATTGTGCAGGGTAGCGCCAGTGCTTGTCGGCCATCGAACGAAGCCGTGATCTTTCTGGCGATGCGTGCTTCTGTTGATGGTGGCAAGCGAGGAACGGTTAGCCCCTCTTGGTTCTCCTCATGAACTCTGGCGATGACTGAATTCGAATTGAGCGGGTTGTAGAATCTGTTCCAGAAGAGCTAAATACGTGGTTTCCCGGCACTTGGTTTTTCAGTCACCTTGACAGGAATTGGACAGGAATCGGCAACAATGTTTCATAAGTGACCGATTAAGATGGTGGAGGTGGCGGGAGTTGAACCCGCGTGCCCCTGGCCTTCACACGCCGCATCTACCTGTGTAGCGCCTTTTTGATCTCGCCGATGCCACGCGAAAACGCGCGCCTGGCACCCGCCAGCGGTCGGTTGAAGGTACGACCGGAGCGTCGTCCGCGCCCGCTCCGGCTATGCCTGCTGTCGTCGTTCCATCCGGCCAGCAGGCGTCGCCGGTGAAACGTCGCTACCGTTTAATTAAGCAGCGAGAGGCATCTCTTCGTAGTTGCCTATTATTTTTTTGAAGGCGGATTAACGAGGCCAACCTTCATCCTCGACAGGCAGCGACGCGATCCAACCAAGGGTCGAATCCGGAACACCCCCATGGCCGCCCCGCAAAACCCAAACTCCAAATCCCAAAACTCAAGGTATTGCACGGCGGTTCGATTGGGCGCGCCAATCAAAGAACGAACGAAATAGGATGCCACGGCGACGCGGGAAGGCAAGCGGCCGTTCGTCGGGAAAATCCTAGCCTTGTCGTTTCCGGAGGTCGCTTCCATCATCCGGCGACATCTTCACTCATCGGCAGCAAAGTCCCCGGCCCACCGGGCCGAACCTCCGCATCATGTCCCCCTCCAGAAACACCGTCTTGGCTAATCCCAGAATCATCGTGCGCGCCGTGCATTTCAACCTCTCCGAGGCCCTGCAAGGCGCGGCCCGGGAGAAGGCCGTCCGCCTACTCCGGCACGAGGAGCGCATCATCCGCATCCGCCTCGATCTCGAGCACGACCAGACGCGCAACCCGCGCCATGCGTTTATCGCCAAGGGACACATCGAGATCCGCGGACCTGACCTGATCGCGAGCGTGGACAGCGACGAGCCCCAGAAATCGCTCGATGAACTGATCGACAAGCTCGACGGCATGCTCCGCAGGCGGGCGAGCGCGGCCAAGACCAAGCGCCATCATCCGCACGGCGTCGAGATTCCGGCCAAGCTCCCCAAGGTGGAGTGAGCCGTCACCCACCTGCCCACGCTATTCCGAACTGGAGCCACAGCGGAATCACGAACAGGCCGAGCAGCGTCGTCCCGACGATGATCTGCGCCGCGATGAGCGGTTGGCCGCCGTAATGGCGCGCGAGCACGAGTGGCATCATCCCTGACGGCATCGCGGCCTGGACTACCAACACGCGTTTCAATTCAATCGAAACAGGCGCGAACCTGGCGAGCAGCAGGAACGCCACCGGCAGCACCGCGAGCCGCAGCAGGCAGGCCGCGGGTGTCGTCCGTCCGGAATAGAGCTGGCGAGGTTCTTTGACGTAGGTGTCGAGCGTCACTCCACACAGTAGCAGTCCGAAGGGAATGGCGCAGCCTCCCAGCAGGTCGATGACCCGCATCAGCACCGCGGGTGCGTGGAAACCCGCGAGGTTGACCGCCACCGCGATCACGAGGGTGCAGATCGCCGGATTCAGGACCCGGCGCCAGCCTTCCCGCACGGACAGTCCCGCAAGCACGAGTAGCCCCACGCTCCAGACGGCCAGCTCGCAGCCCATGTTTTGCACGAGGAGCACGCCGAGGGGCTCCCTTCCGTAGAGCGACTCCATGAGCGGAATGGGAATAAAGCCGTAGTTGTAGATGCCCACCGCAAACGCGAAGGTCCGCAACCCCGCACCGATGTGCAGACCCAGGACCCGGCCAAGGTAATAGCCGGCGGCAAAGCCCATCAAAATGGTGCCGAAACCGGTGAGCGGCGGCCAGAGCAGGTTGGCCGGATCGCGCAGCGCCGCATTGCCCAGCACGCTCTTGAGGATGAGCGCTGGGTAGAAGAAATTCACGTAGATGCGCAGCATCGCCGCCTCGGATTCGTCGGTCAGCCGGCAGGTCCGCCGGAGAAACGCCCCGAGGGCGAACAGCACGAACACCGGCGCCACAATGGCCAGAAGCTGCCAGTAGCTGGGCATGGAGGCAGTCATGAATCCGCCATGGCCCGGCCGGCGAGCCAGCCGGTGGTCCAGGCCGATTGGAAGTTGAACCCTCCGGTCAACCCGTCGATGTCGAGCACTTCACCGGCAAAATAGAGCCCGCGGCAGAGCCGGCTTTCCATCGTCTTAAAGTCGACCTCCGCCAGCCGCACGCCGCCACACGTGACAAACTCCTCCTTGAACAGGCTCTTGCCGGTCACGGAGAATCGCCCGTCGCTGAGCTGGTGGGCGAGCGCTTTCAGGACGTCGTTCGCCACGGAGGTCCAGGGCCGCGATGGTTCCATGCCCGCCGCAACTGCCAGCCGCTCCCAAAGCCGCTGGGGCAAACCGAACGGGTTTCCACCCGCCACCTGCCGGCGGGGATGTTCGGCGCGCAGGCGAACGAGTTCGGTGAGAGCCTGGTCGATCGCGCGCGGGGCCACCCAATTCACCGCCAGATCGAACCGGTAATCGCGGTCGTGCAGCAGTCGCGCCCCCCAGGCAGAAAGCTTGAGGATCGCCGGGCCGCTCAATCCCCAATGCGTGACCAGCAATGGTCCGCGCTCCCGCAGCCTCGTTCCCGGCACCCGGACTTCCACTGGTTCCACCGACACTCCCGACAGGCCGGCCAGCCGTGGATCTTTCAGCTGGAAAGTGAACAGCGAAGGCACGGGAGGCTCAATGGCGTGGCCTAACTGCCGCGCCAGCTCCCAGCCTCCCCCGGCCTTGCCGCCGCCCGTCGCGATCAGCAGCCGGTCGCACGCGACGGTTTCTCCTGTGGTGAGTCCCACCTCAAAACCCGGGCGCGCCGCCTGCACGCCACACCGCGTGCGCACCAGCACGCCGGCCGCCTTCGCGGCCCGTTGCAAACAACCGACGATCGTGCCGGCATCGTCGGTCACCGGAAACATGCGCCCGTCGGACTCAGCCTTGAGTGCGACGCCGCGGGCCGCCAGCCACGCCGCCATCTCGCGGGAACCCCAGCGGTGGAACGGGCCAAGCAACTCGCGGCCGCCCCGCGGATAATGCCGCGCAATTTCGCCCGGCTCCGCACAGGCTGTGGTGACGTTGCAGCGGCCGCCACCCGAGATCCGAACCTTGGCCAGCGGCTGCGCCGTGGCTTCGCACACGGTGACATGGGCGACCGGATTCTGCTCGGCGCAGGTGATCGCCGCAAAGAAACCCGCCGCGCCTCCGCCGGCGATCATGACCCGCTGGTGCTTCATGCCGGCCGGCAGCGTGCGGCGGCCGGGGCCGGTTGTCGAAAATTAAACCGCCGCGGTCATTGGGCGCCGCGGCGGGTTATTGAAACCTCGGGGAGTCCGCTCCCCGGGAAAAAAGCTGCCATCCATCAGATATTGCCGGGAGGAGGAGGCGGGGGACTGCCGGCGGCCGGCGGTGCGTCGGGGGGAGGCGGATTGTGCGGGCCGCCGTGTCGTGGTCCCCGTCCAAATCCCGGGTGCGGCATTGCATCGAACTTCTGTTGCTGCTCGGGCGTCAGCAGGGCGCGGATCTTGAGCTCCGTCTCCTTCCGGAGCTCACGCATCTTGGCGCGCAGGGCTTCCTGCGCGAGCACTAGGTCGTTCATGATCGCCTGCCGCTGCGGGGCGTTTCCCTTGATGATCGCCGTGATCTGGTCTTTCTGTTCCTGGGTGAGGCTGAGCGCCTCGCCTAAGCGCTGAACCTGTTCCATCGGGCCGCGTTGCCAGCGCCGGGGCTGCGCCCCGTCGGGAGCCTTGTCGCCAGGGGCCGCCGGCGGCTGAGCGGGCGGGGGCGGAGCCGGTTGGGTTTCGTCGGCTGCGCGGATGGCGGGCACGGCGGCAGCCGCCAGGCCAGCGGCGATTGCGGCGATTCTGAACATCGATTTCATGGGCGATTATGTGGAATGACTGGGAATATTGCGATTGGCGTGCTGGATATCGTTAAGAGCCATGACGCCGCCCGTTTCCGGTGGTTACAGGGCACCCGAGGATGCAGACGCTTACAATGATTTCGCGGGAATCCACCGGGTGCGGAATTTACATCACCCCGAGAATCCCCCACTGTCCCGCCCCATGATTGAAGTCCACAGCCTCGCAAAAATTTACGGCGAATTCACCGCCGTGCGGGATCTTTCGTTCACCGTCCAGCCGGGCGAGGTCACCGGTCTCGTTGGCCCGAACGGCGCCGGCAAGACCACCACGCTGCGCTGCTGCAGCGGGGTCATTCCGCCCACTCGTGGCACCGTGCGGATCCGCGGCATCGACCTCGCGACCGACCCAGTCGGGGCCAAGCGCCAGCTCGCTTTTTTCCCGGACGAGCCCCGCCTTTTTGAGTATCTCACCGTCAGGCAGCACCTCGGGTTCATTGCCCGGCTTTACGGGGTGGCCGACTACGAGGCGCGCGCGCAACCGCTCCTGGACGAGCTGGAAATGTCGGACAAGCAGGATCTGCTGCCCGGGGAACTGTCGCGCGGCATGAAGCAGAAGCTCGTCATCGCCTGCGGCCTGCTTCACACCCCGGGTGTCATCTTCTTTGACGAGCCGCTCACCGGCCTCGATCCGGCCGGCATCCGCCGCATGAAGGACACCATGCGCCGCCTCGCCCGCGAGGGTGCCGCGATTATTCTGAGCTCCCACCTGCTCAGCTTGCTCGAGGAGGTGTGCACGCACGTGCTGATCCTCAAGCAGGGTGAGAAGATCGCCGACGGCTCGCTGGCCGAGGTCCGCCGGCGCTTTTCCGAGTTGCCCGACGCCAGCCTGGAGGACGCATTCTTCAAGGCCACCGGCGATGACCACGGCCCGCCGGTGATCACCCCGCCATGACCGGCGCGCTCGTCTATCTGCAGCTTACCTCGCTGAGGAACGCGGTGGGCCAGCGCGTCGGTCGCCTGCGCCAGCCCCGCTACCTGATCGCCACGCTGATCGGCCTGGCGTACTTCTATTTCTTCTTTTTCCGCCGCCAGCCTTATCGCGGCGCGGCTCCCGGCGGGCCGGGGGTGGCGCCGGTCAATTTCGGCTTGCTGATCGGTCTGTCCACGGCCGCGCTGCTGATGGCGGGACGGATCCTGTATTTGTGGGTTTTCTCCGCGGAACGCGCGGCCTTGGCCTTCTCCGAGGCCGAGGTGGCGTTCCTCTTCCAGGCCCCGGTTTCCCGCCGTGTGCTCGTGCATTTCAAGCTATTGAAGTCGCAGCTCCGCATCCTGTTCTCGGCGGTGTTGTTTTCCCTGATTTCCGCCCGCTTTGGCTTTCTCGGCGGCAACGGTTGGACGCATGCCGCCGGTTGGTGGATTCTGCTTTCCACGCTTGAGCTCCACGCCATCGGCGCCTCGTTCGCCCGGGAGCGCCTGCTTGACTTCGGTCTGAATCCGGCCCGACGGCGCGCGCTGTTCGGTGGGGCGCTGGCGCTGCTGGTCGCCGGAACCTGGTGGTGGCTGCGCCGCAATGTGCAAGCACCAGCCGCCGCCGACCTGGCCGGACCGGAGGCGATCATCCATTATTTCGAGGGAGTGCTCGCCGCGCCCCCGCTGTCCTGGCTGCTCGCGCCGTTCCACTGGATCCTGCGCCCGTTTTTTGCACCAGATCTGGGCGCATTTCTGCGAGACCTGGGACCGGCGCTGCTGGTGCTCGGCGCGCATTATCTGTGGGTGATCCGGGCTGATGTCGCGTTTGAGGAAGCCTCGATCGAGCTCTCCCGCCGGCGCGCCGAGCGCGTGGCCGCGATGCGGTCTGGCGACTGGCGGGGGCAACACCGGCCCGCCCGGCGCCGGCGCGAGCCGTTCTCCCTCCGCCCGCGCGGTCCGGCGCCGCTCGCCTTCCTGTGGCGCAATCTGATCTCGGCCGGTCCCTGGTTTTACCCTCGCAATTGGATGCTGCTTTCCGCCGGCGTGCTCGGCGTGATGATCTGGCTGGCGGCAAATCCGGCTTACCGGACGGTGCTGGCCGTGGTGCAGGGGGCCGCCGTGCCGGTGGGTTTCTGGGTGCTGATCGCCGGCCCCATCCTGATGCGGCGGGAAGTGCGCTTGATGATGCAGCGGCTCGACGTGATCAAAACCTATCCGCTGCGCGGCTGGCAGGTGGTGCTCGGCGAGATCCTCGCTCCCATGGTGCTCATCACCGCGGCGGAATGGCTGCTCCTCGCGGTGGTGGCCGTGGCCACCGCGGCGTTGACCGGGGAATTTGCCTCCACGGCCCTCCGGAGCAGCCTGGGCCTCATCGGCGCCGGCCTGCTCGTGCCGCCGGTCGTGGGCCTGATGACCGGGATTCCGTTTGCCGCCACGCTGTATTTTCCGACCTGGATATCAGCCGCGAACCAGGGCAGCGGCGTCGACGCCATGGGACAGCGGTTGATTTTCGCCGGCGGCTACCTGGTTGTGCTGATCGTCGCGCTGCTGCCGGCCGCCCTAGCCGCCGCCCTGCCCTATTTCATCGTCCTGTGGCTGGTCGAAACCCAGGCTATCGCGCTGCTTGCGGGCGCCGTCGCGGCCAGCCTGGTGCTCGCCGCAGAACTCGCGGCCGTTATCTGGTGGCTCGGCGGGCGTTACGAACGGTTCGACCTTTCGACGGAATTGCCCCAGTAAGCGCCGGAAGCCGCCGACGCACCCTGCAGAGTCTTGGCCGCGGACGCTCGTGATTTGCGTTCCAGGGTGGCGCCACCAAGGTTGACCGCACTCAATTCGTTCACAACGAATCTCCAGCGCATGACCTTCCGCCAGCTCACCGCCATCGCCGGAAACGTCGTTGAGGCCACCCAGCGCCGCCTTCCGGCCGACGTTCGCGAACCGGCCCTGCGGGTTCCCGTGTGCTACGAACCCCACCCCAATGAGGACATTCTTTTTGAGGGCTGGGAACCCGACATTCTCGGCCTCTTCGTCGGCCCGTCCCATGACGCCGATCCCGGTGATCCGCAACCCCTCCCATCCCAGATCTTGCTCTTTCTTGAGAACATCTGGGATTACGCCGAGGGTGACGAGGCCATCTACCGCGAGGAGGTGCGTCTCACCTATCTGCACGAACTGGGTCACTTTCTTGGCTGGGACGAATCCGACCTCGAAATCCGCGGATTGGACTGAAGCCGCCCCCGCGACAGAACTGCGCCCCGGCCTGCGCGTTGCCCCGGCTCGGAGGCTAATGGCCATCGCATTGCTGTCTTGCAGTGGCTTACTCTGCTCTTTTCATTCTCTTTCATCCGTGGCACAGTTTATTTCAACTCCTGGCAATCCGTCCGGGAACTTCCTCGTCCGCCGCGCATCCATTCTCCCATGAAAAGATCCCTGCTTCTCGCCGTCGTGCTCTCGCTGGCCACGGTCGCCAGCGCCGCTCAACTCACACGCGCCGACATCGTCGCCCGCATCCAGACCTGCGAGGCGATCCTCCAAGAGACCATGGGCGCTCCCAATCGCGCCATCCCGGCGGACGTGCTGCACCGCGCCAAGGGCATTGTGATCGTCAACCAGGTCCAGGTCGGCCTGTTTCTCGGCGTGAAGGACGGCTGGGGCGTCGCCATGGTGAAGAAGCCCAACAACCAGTGGAGCGTCCCGGTGCTCATCAAGGCCGGCGAACTCAGCTTCGGCCTGCAGGCCGGCGGCAAGACCGTCGAGACCGTTTATGTGCTGATGGATGACGATTCGACCCGCGTGCTGTTCAAGTCGAAATTCAAATTTGGCGTCGATGCCAAGGCCGTCGCCGGGCCCAACGCCGCCGAGACCGAGCGCATGACGAAGACATTTTCCGCCCAGGTGCTCGTCTACACAAACGTGAAGGGGCTCTATGCCGGAGCGACCGTCAAGACCGGCTCGATGTCGCCCTCGGTCGAGGCGACCCGCCGATTTTACTACACCGATTGGGGTATTCCGGAGATCCTGTTCAGCGACTGGGTCAAACCCCAGCCTGAGGCGCAGCCGCTCATGAACTACCTCCAGCAACTCAGT
The DNA here is from genome assembly GCA_003153035.1 of Opitutia bacterium. Taxonomy (GTDB): domain Bacteria; phylum Verrucomicrobiota; class Verrucomicrobiia; order Opitutales; family Opitutaceae; genus Fen-1467. Next base: position 30,810 of record PMBT01000165.1, on the reverse strand, counting down.
CCCTGAGTTGCGCGGAGCCGTGGCTGTTTCCTGATTCCGGGCGACCGGTGGACTGATGATGGTGGATCGCTCCGGTGCGCCGCCGACGGTGCCTTTTCGGTTTAAACCGGTGTTCGGCGGGAACACCCGGCGAATCGGCCATTGTCAACTAATAGTTGACAATGAATCAGGGGCCTCACGGCCCCCGGCGACCGCTCAGCCGGAAGCATGCAGTCGAGCGGCGAGTGACGAGAATCCGATCCGGGGTGGCCGCGCCTGGTCGCGGATGGGTCGCGCGGACCATCCGCGGGATTGAGGCCACCCGACCCTCGACCCTCCTCCTTCGATGCCTGGATCCGGCTCAGATCTGCCGACGGATTCGTCCGAACAGGGAGCTTCCGCCGAATGCTATCCGCGGAACTCGCGCAGAAACCCCACCAACGCAGCCAGCGCCGCCGCGGCCACCGCTTCCTGCATCTCCACGCGCGTCGCCCCGGGTTGCTCCACCCAACCGTGGTGCACCACCTCGCTGTTGTCGGCCTGCCGGTGCACCAGTGCCCAGTACGCTTGCGGCTGCCGCACGCCGCGCGCCGGCGCCGGTTCGGCATAGCCGGTCGTCGCCAGCGCGAGATCGCTGCCGAAAAACGCACACGCCCCGCGCGCCATCTGCCTGGCGACTTCGGCTGAAACCGCCGCGACCGGCTCGGCCTGGGCGCGGTCCACGCCGAGGTGCCGCACTTTTTGCTCCAGGGTGTAGGCGGTGATCCCGCCCAGAAAAAAATCCGAGGCCCCCGAGATTGCCCCAATCTGCGCCTGCAGGTGGCCGCACGTGAGGCTCTCCGCCACGGCCAGCGTCAGCCGCGGCGGCCGGAGCAATAGTTCTTTGAGATCGCTCATGGCGGGAGACTGGAGGATTCTATTGGCGGAGGCCCGGGCCGCCGCGTCAGTCGATCTCGATGCCGACCGGGCAGTGGTCGCTGCCGAGGATTTCGGGCGAAATCCACGCGCGCCGCAACCGCGGACGCAGCGCGGCCGAGATGACGAAATAGTCGACGCGCCACCCGATGTTCCGCGCGCGGCAGCTGGCCATCTGGCTCCACCAGGTGTAGTGCCCGCCGTCTTTCTCGAATTCGCGGAACGTGTCGATGAACCCGGCAGCCAGCAGGCCGCTGAAACTCTGCCGTTCCTCGTCGGTGAACCCGGCGTTGCGCCGGTTCGTCTTGGGATTCGCCAGATCGATTTCGGTGTGCGCGACATTGAGGTCGCCGCAGAACACCACCGGCTTCTTCTTTTCCAGCCTCCGGAGGTATTTCAGGAACGCGGGATCCCACTCCTTCACGCGGTAATCGAGCCGCGTGAGTCCGCGTTGCGAGTTCGGGGTGTAGACGGTCACCAGCCACAAGTCGGGAAACTCCGCGGTGATCACGCGGCCCTCGGTGTCATGCCCGGCCGCGCCGATTCCGAAGATCACTGCGCCGGGCTTCTCGCGAAAAAACATCGCCGTGCCCGCGTAGCCCTTCTTTTGCGCCGGATTCCACACGGGCTCGCAGCCCTTTGGCCACGCGACGTGCTGCACGTCGCCGGGTTGGCACTTGATTTCCTGCAGGCAGAAGACGTCGGCCTTCGCCGCCGCCAGGACTTTGAGCAGGTCCCTTTTCAAGACAGCCCGGACACCGTTCACGTTCCACGAGATGAGTTTCATGCGCACCCCTAATTTGCGTTTCTGGGTCAGGCTTTCAACCTTGGGATTGCTTTGAAGGCGGGAAAACCGTCTGTTGGCCCCCGCGCATGTCCGTCTTCCACCACCTGCCGCTCGGCCGCCGCATCCCGGATCGCCTCCATGCCGTGTCGGTCAGCCTGCCCACGATGCGTGATCTGATCGGCTACGAGGAGAAGGACCCCGCCGTCACCCGCCACATTGGCTCCGGCTATCCGCGCTTCGTGCTGCATCCGCGCCTGCGGCAACTCACGGAGCACCTGACCCGTCAGCACGGTCTCGCCGGCCGGACATTATGGCTGACCACCTCGGAGCGTAGCGCGGCCGAACTCACCGCGCACCTCGCCAGTTCCGCGCACAGCCACGGCACCGCGATCACACCGTTCGCCACCAACCCTTCGTCAGGCTCGGTTCGACCAGGCTCACCGCTGGCAGGGCCGCTCGGCCTGCATGGCGCCTCCCATCCGGAGAATCCCGAACTCGCCGGCGAGGCTAAGAGCTTTCTCCAGCATACCGGGATGTTCTTGGGGTCGCGCCAAGCCGAGGATATCCTGGTTCAGCTGGGCGTCCTGCCGGCCGCCGAACCCGAGCCGCTGTTTGTCGGTGACGCTTCCGCCGAGATCAAGCGTGTGCTGCGCTGCGCTCTGCCGGCCACCGGCGACGCCGACCTCTTCCATGCCTGCAGCGGGATGAACGCCATCTATACCACCTTTCGCGCGGTGACCGAGTTGCAGGCCGCCCGCGATCGCACAATCTGGGTCCAGCTTGGCTGGCTTTATCGCGACACGATCTCCCTCCTCAAACGATTCACGCCCGATCCGGCGTGCGATTACGTCCACCTTTATGGTGTGTCTGATCAAGCGGCGCTCGAACGGCTTTTCGCAGAGCACGGCGGCCGCATCGCCGGCATCTTCGCCGAAACGCCGACCAATCCGCTGATCCAGACTCCCGATGTGCCCGCGTTGGCTGGTCTCGCCCGCCGGCACGGGGCCAGGCTCATCCTCGACCCGAGCATCGCCTCACTTTTCTGCGTCGACGTGCTGGCCTACGCCGACGTGGTCGTCAACAGCCTCACCAAGTTTGCCGCGAGCGACGGCGACATCATGGCGGGACTCGTCGCCGTGAATCCCGCCGGGCCCGACGCCGCCGCGCTTCGCGGGGCCATCGCGCAAAAGCTGGAGCCGGTCTATCCGCGCGACCTGGCGCGGCTCGCGGCGGAAATCGGCGGCTACGAAGACTTCATGGCGGGACTCAATGCCGCGACGCTCCGGATCGTCTCGTTCCTTGAGGCGCATCGCAAAGTGAAGCGAGTTTACTGGCCCCTTTCTCCGGAGTCGCGCGCCAATTACCTCCGGATCGCCCGCGCGCCTGGCACGGTCGGCGGCATGCTCAGTTTCACCCTGAAGACGCCGCTGGCGGAATTCTACGACGCCGTGCGCCTGCCGAAGGGGCCGAGCTTCGGCATGAAGAACTCACTGATTTCCCCGTTCATTTACATCGCCCATTACGACCTTGTGAAGAACGCGGCTGGCCGGGCCGAGCTGGCGGCCAACGGCATCGATCCCGAACTGCTGCGCCTGTCCATTGGCAGCGAACCGGTGGAGGATATCATCGCAGCCCTGGCCGAGGCGCTAGGCTGAGGCGGGAACAGGGTTTAGGGTTCGGAGTTTAGGGTTCAGGGTTCAGGCTCGTCGGGCCGCCGATGCCCCGCCCTCATTCCGCGCCGTTTGGCGCCGCTCGCCTTTCCATCAACCCCAGATTGAGAGGTTTGTAACGCATTGCGTTACTAACTGCCGACGTCGTTCCGGCCTTTACTGGCGGCGCCAATCGGGTGCACGCTTTGAGAATGCCGGTGCCTCTTCAGTCCGGGCCTGGGCAGCGCCTCGCTGGCTGCACGCTGGGACTCAAGGTCATTCCCAACGCCTCGCGGGACGAGGTGGTTGGCTGGCTCGGCGATGCGCTCAAGGTGAAGGTGCAGGCGCCCGCGCTTGACGGACGCGCCAACGCGGCACTCACGGATTTTCTGGCGGACCAGCTTGGGCTGCCGCGGCGGGCGGTGGTCCTGGTGCGCGGCGACAAGTCGCGGCAGAAGGTCGTGCGCATCGACGGGTTGACCCGGGCCGAGGTTCAGCGGCGATTGGCCGGGAAAAGTTGAGATTGGCGAACGGGGGTGCGGGCCATAGATTCGTCCGCGTCACCACCACCATGCGCAGCCTCCACGTTTTCATCCTCCTCGCGGTCGTCCTGGTCGCCATCGCCATTGTCGCGCGATCAGGCATTCTCACCCGCCAGAATCCCGGCGAACCAGCCAGCAAGTACATGCGCGCGGCCCTGGACACGTCGCAGACGCCCCAGCTGAGCACGGAGGAGGCCGCGATGCTTGCCGACAAATTCCCCACCGCCACCGTGAGCCCCTCGGGCCTGCGCTATATCATCCGGGCGCCGGGCGCCGGCGAGGCGACGCCGCGGCGCGGACAGCAGGTCACGGTTCAATACGAGGGCCGCCTGCTGCGCGACGGCGCGAAGTTCGACAGCAGTTACGATCGCCGCCAGCCGCTGGTTTTCCAGGTGGGCATTGGCAAGGTGATCCCGGGCTGGGACGCGACCCTGGTCGAGATGAAGCGGGGCGAACGGCGCACCGTCATTATCCCGTGGTGGCTCGCCTACGGCGCCAATGGACGCCCCCCGGTGATTCCGCCGAAAGCGTCGCTGGTGTTCGACATCGAGCTGCTCGATTTCCATTAGTAGCACGAGTTTCAGCGAACCATCCTGAGATTTCGCGAAGGATATTGCGGTGGCTGTCGTGTACCTAAGAGAACACGAACGAAGTATTCTACTATGAAACACCTCTCCCACCTTGGTCTTTGCCTGGCCGCGCTCCTCGCTACTCCGGCATCCAGCCAGGAGATGAGTCCGCCGACGCTTCAAGTCGCGCCGCCGGCCCTCACGAAGTTTAACCTCGATTTCCCGGGCGGATCGCCCAACGAGCTCGTGGCGGCCATCGAGAAGTCATCGGGACGACCTTTGAACACGGTCGTGCCAAACAGATTCGCCAGCCTGAAGTTGCCGCCACTCAAGATGAAAGGCGTGGATGTTGCTGAGTTGTTTCAGGCACTCGAGGCGGCCAGCAATTCACATGAGCAATCTCCCCAAGGCGTCTTCACCGACAAATTCGGCTTTAGGACGCAAGGCGCCGCGTCGGATAGCTCGATTTGGTATTTCTTCGTCGACGGTCCACCCTCGCCTCCGAGGGTTTCTCGATTCTACCTCTTGACGCCTTTTCTGGATCGAGGATTGACGGTCGACGATATTACCACGGCGATTCAAACGAGCTGGAGAATGCTCGGCATTTCCGCCCCGCCCGAGCTGAGCTTCCATAAAGACACGCAGCTTCTGATCGGAGTAGGCGATCAATACCAGCTCCAGACGATCGACGACGTGCTCAGGGCGCTAAGTGCGCGGACGCCGCCAGTTTCGCCCAAGCCGGATGCGCCAAGAACGAAATAGGGACAGTTTGTGATCCGTGGCAGACGCTTTCGAGCGGTTGCATATCCATCCAAAGTTCTCGGAGGATGGCGCTGCCTTGGACGCCAGCGTTTCTCGGGACACGCTTGATGTCGCGGTATTGACCCGAAGGTTGACTGCTGGCGACGAGTCCGCCTACCGTGTTTTCTACGATGCCTACTTTGACCGACTGTCGCGCTACCTCCTGGTCGTTACTGCCGGCCACGAAGACGCCGCGCGTGACGCGCTCCAGGAAACGTTCCACCGGGTCGTCCGACACATCCGGGTGTTCTCCGACGAGGCTGCTTTCTGGAGCTGGCTCACCGTGCTTGCGCGCAGTGCGCGAACCGACGAGTGCCGCAAGCGCCGCCGTTACCTCGCCTTCCTGGAGCGTTTCACGCAGCACAGTCTCGTCGAACACGCCGCTTCCAGCCCTGACCACCGCGAAGCGAACTGGGGGATTCTGCTCGAGCACAGTATGCACTGCCTCTCCGTCGAGGAACGCGCACTGCTCGAACTCAAATATTTCGAACATCGGTCCGTACGAGAGATCGCGCAACAACTCCAAACATCCGAGAAAGCCATCGAGTCTCGACTGGTACGCGCCCGCCGAAATCTCAAGCAGCTCCTCCTGGCTGAATTGAAACATGAGTCGCCCGACTGACCGGAACCAACTGCTGGCCGACGTGCTGGCCGACGCGGAGCCAACGGGGTTCCGTGAGGCGCTGCTTGTTGAAACGCTGCGACTCGTCGGCCGCCGACGCCGCGTTCAGCGGTTCAGGCGGATTTCCGTCGCGGTTGCGGCCCTGGGAGTGATCTTCGCTTTTGCGTGGGAGTTCCTGCTGCCCGGCCACCGCGCGAACAGGTCATCGATCGCAAGTCATTTTTCCGTCCGGACCACGGCGTTTCCAGCCAGCGCAGTTGTCCGCACACAAGCGCTCGCGAGCGACCGAATCGTGGTCTCGATCGCGACGGTTGCTTTGGTTCACACGACCCCAACCAGCGGGAGTTTCCGCACAATCGACGACGACACCCTCCTGGCGTGTGCCGCACCACGGTCCGCAGTACTGGTTCGTGTCGGGCCGCATGCGGAAGAACTGATCCTCCTGACGCCGGACGCCGCCACGAGCGCACGCTTGAATTGAGCAGGGACGGCTGCAGGCGGCTGCGACCTGGCCACGCCAAACCCGGGGTGCCATTTACACGAGCAAGCTCGACGCATCAAAGCAGGGTCCAGCCCGGCCTTCGAGGAATTGGCGATGCAGGCCGACCCCGCCTTATAATTCCAGTTGGCCCTGTCCTCTCAATTCACGGCGATCTTGCGGGGCTTGACGGCCTCGGCCTTTGGCAGCGAGACGCGCAGCACGCCATCCTTTAATTCGGCGTGGATCTTTTCCACGTTGATGGTGTTGTCGTGCCGCAGCATCAGCTCGTGCGGCGCATCGGCCGATTCGCGGTAAAGGACCGTCCAGCCCGCAGGTGCCTTCCATTCACGGCGGCCGCGGATGGTAATCAGACCCTCCTCCGCAGTGAATTCGAGTCCATCCTTGGCGACGCCCGGCAGGAACACCTGCAAGCCCCACGCCTCGTCGGTCTCTTTCAACTCATGGAGAGGCTTTACCGACGGCTCGGGATAGCGGACGTGCCCGCCCTCGCGGTTGGCCGGCAAGCGGGTAAATGTTGGTACAAGATTCTGAATAAGTGACATAGCAGATTCTCCGATCTTTTGGGTTCTGGTTCAGGGTTCAGGACGGTTATTTCACCGTGATGGCGATCTTCTTCGGCTTGGCCTCTTCCTGCTTCGGCAGGGTGACCGTGAGGACGCCGTTTTCGCAGGTGGCGCTGACTTTGTCGCTTTGCACGTTTTCCGGGATGCTGACCGAGCGGCTGAAGGAGAAGGTCTCCTCGCCCTTGCCCTCGCCGGCCAGGCTCTTCCGGGTGGCGCTGATGGTCAGGTAGCCGTCGACCATCTCCACATTGATGTCGCTGCGGTTCACGCCCGGAAGTTCCGCCCGGACGTAGGTGTTGTCCTTGTCCTCGTACAGATCGACCGGGAAATGGTTGTCGAAAGCCGGTGCCGCAAAGCTGGAGATCGCGGTTTCAAACAAGTGGTCGATGTCGCTTTCAAGCCCGGCCCACGGACTACCGAAGCCGAGCGATGGCAGCAGGCTGGCGCTGCGGGGGTTGGTGTAATGAATGATGCTACGCATGATGTTTTCTCCTTTGGACTGAGTGATTGTGATTGAGTGTCGAACGAAGCCCCCATTTAGCCGGTGCGATGCCGGATCGGCCGCCGGAACAAGTGGCGCCGGACTCGAGACTTAGTTCTCCCCTCCGCGGCGCCAGCGGGTCAGGATTGCCTGGCGTGTGCCGTCCCACCGGGAAAATCCGTCGCAGGGGCGGCGCGCGTTCAGACCCGATGCCGGCAGGGCGCAGCAAGCCTGCGCCCCTACGTCTGGGCTGCCACGCGGGACGCAGAACCGAACATCCGGGCGAACCGGAAGAAATCCTTGTTCATCTGCGCCATTCTATGGTTACGCTCCCTCCCTTTCCGCATGACCTACGATTTTGACACGGTGATCGACCGACGGGGAACCAACTCGCAGAAATGGCTCAAATACGCCGGCCGGGATGTGCTCCCGCTTTGGGTTGCCGACATGGACTTCCGCGCACCGCCCGAGGTGGTCGCCGCCCTGCAGGCGCACCTCGATCACGGGGTGTTCGGCTATGCGCAGCCATTGCCCTCCACGATCGAGGCGGTCCTGGCGGCCCTCCACGCGCGGCATGGATGGAAAATCGATCCGGCCTGGCTGGTATGGCTGCCGGGCCTGGTGGTCGGCCTCAACGTCACGGTCCGCGCCTTCGTCCAGCCTGGCGAGGCGGTGTTATGCAACACCCCGGTGTACCCGCCGTTCATGACGGCCCCGGCCCATCAGGGTCGGTCGGTGACCACCGTGCCGCTCGCTCTGGACACCGCCGCCCGGCGCTGGGAAATCGACTGGGAGGCGCTGGAGAGCGCGGTTAGGCCGCAGACCCGGCTGTTCTTCCTGTGCAATCCGCACAATCCGATCGCGCGCGTCTTTTGCCGCGACGAACTTGCCCGCCTGGCCGAGTTCTGCCTGCGGCACCATCTCCTCCTTTGCTCCGACGAAATCCATTGCGACCTGATCCTCGACCAACTCCCGCACGTGCCGACGGGAACCCTTGGAGGCGAGATTGCCCGCCACACGATCACGCTGATCGCCCCGAGCAAGACCTACAACCTCCCCGGCCTCGGCACCTCCCTGGCGATCATCCCCGACCCGGAGTTGCGGACGCGGTTCGTCCGTGCCAGCAACGGCATCGTGGCCGAGGTCAACTGCCTCGGTTACACCGCCTGCGAGGCCGCTTACCGGCACGGCGAGCCGTGGCGCGAGGCGTTGCTGGCGTACCTGCGCGGCAATCGCGATTTTCTGCTCGATCACGTCGAGCGGGAGTTGCCCGGCCTGCGGGTCGAGGCGCCGATCGAGGCGACCTACCTCGCCTGGATCAATATTGCGGCGCTGGGCTTGAAGGATCCCGTGGTCTATTTCGAACACCATGGCGTCGGCCTGTCCGACGGCCGCCATTTCGGCGCCAACTCCGGCGCCTACCTCCGTCTCAATTTCGGCTGCCCGCGCGCCACGCTTGCGGAAGCGCTCGTGCGAATGAAACGGGCGGTCGCGGCGGTTGGTCCGCGACGTGACTGATTCTTGCGCCCGCCCTCACTTCCCTGTCCACCGCATGCGCCTGGGCCCCTACGAGCTGGCTTCGAACTTGTTCCTCTCCCCGCTGGCGGGCTATACCAACCTGCCGATGCGGCTGACGATCCGTGAACTCGGCGGGCTCGACTGGGCCACGACCGACCTAGTGAACGCCCGCGCGCTTCTCGAGAAAAATCCCCGCGCACTCCAACTCATCCAGACCTGTCCCGCCGACCGGCCGCTGGCGGTGCAGCTCTTTGGCAGCGTGCCCGAAGAAATGCGCGCCGCCGCCCTCCAACTCGAGGCGCTCGGCCTCGCCTCGATCGACATCAACATGGGCTGCCCGGTGCGCAAAGTCACCCGGATCGGAGGGGGTTCGGCCATGATGACCGAGTTGAAAAAAACCGCCGACTTGGTGAGCGGCATGACCGGGGCCGTCAAGATTCCCGTCACCGCCAAGATGCGCCTCGGCTGGGACAGCGAGAATCTTACGGCACCAGATCTCGCCCGCGTGCTGGAGGAGGCCGGGGTGGCCGCGGTTTTCGTGCACGGGCGGACTCGCGCCCAGGGATTCGGCGGCACGGTCAACCTCGCCGGCATTCGTGCCGTCGTTGAGGCGGTGCGCCGCATCCCGGTCATCGGCAACGGCGACGTCACCACGTCCGAGGCCGCGCAGAAGATGCTCGCGGAGACCGGCTGCGCCGGAGTGAGCATCGGCCGCGGTGCCTTCTACAATCCGTGGATCTTCCGGCAGACCCGCCACTATTTGCGCACCGGCGAACTGCTGCCCGAGCCGTCGTTCGACGAACGCGTGCAGGTGATGTGCCGCCATCTCGATCTGATGATCGAAATCTTCGGCGAGGAGCTGGGCTGCCGGATGTTTCGCAAGGTTGCGGCGTGGTATGCGCGGCGGTTCGGCCCGGCCGTGGATTTCCGCCGCCGCCTCGCCGGGTTCGGCACCCGCGCCGAATTTCATACGGCGCTTGGCGCCTACCGGGAGTGGCGCGCCCAGTTTTGCGATGAGCGCGGCGAACTGCGGCCCAAATACCAGCCGCCCAAGCTGGTCGCCTCCTTCATGCGCGCCGAGGCCGGACGGACGGGCGACTCGATCCCCGTGCCCCGCGGCCCCATCGAACGATGGTGAAAAGCGTGCCTTCCGCTCATGTTCGCGGTTGAGCCCCCGGACCGCCGGCCGCATACTGCGGGCCTGCATTCATGAACGCCTCCCATTTTTGGCAACTCATCCTCGGCACGATCGTCGCCCTGCTGCCGGTCATCAACCCCGTCGCCTCGACTCCGGTCGTGCTCACGATTACCGAAGGCGACACCGAGGTGCGGCGGACCCACCAGGTGAAAATGGGCTGCTTCTACATGGTGATCATCCTGGTGAGCTGCCTGTTCGGCGGCGGCTTCATCATCCGGTTCTTCGGCATCTCCATCCCGGGCATCCGCATTGCCGGCGGGCTGCTCGTTTCCGGGCTCGCCCTGTCCATGCTGGCCACTCCGCGAGAGGATTCCGACGAACGTCGCCGCCGCGAGGAGGCGCGCGCCAAGCGTGACATTTCGCTCACCCCACTGGCCATGCCGATGCTGAGCGGGCCGGGGTCCATCGCCATGACCATGGGCTTCACCTCCCTCGCCGATAACTGGCTCGATTACGCCGCCATCATTCTCGGCATCATCATCGTCGCCGTCATCAGTTATGTCACCCTGCGGCTCTCGGGGCAGATGGTGCGCCTCGTTGGTGCCAACGGCATGAATGCCCTGAACAAATTCATGGGGTTTCTATTACTCTGCATCGGCGTCCAGTTTGTCGTCAACGGCCTCATCAACATCGCGTCCGATCCAGGTTTGCTGCGGGCCATTCACACGGGCATGAGCCGCTGAATTGCCGCGAACAGAATGGTGGAGCGCGTGTCAGACTGTCGGCCCCTTCGCGTCGTGGGTGCGGGGCCTCGGTAGTCCTCAACGCGCTCGAAGCGTCTGCGGACAAGCCGCTCCACCCAACTGCAAAAACCCGGCTCAGAACAGACGGCGGACCACGGCACCAGTGGGGTCCTGAAAGATCAGTTCATTCGTCTCTGTGTCCACGCCGACAAACACGACGCCCAGCTTCGGATCGATGACGTCACCCGGCCGGTAGCTCAGGTCGTTGACAATGAGCCGCGTCGGCGGGCCGATCCGCACCGCCACCTTGAGGTGATCCACAAACGTGCGGAACTGGAGGCTGGGATCCAGGGCGGCCGGCGGCGGATGTTTCTTGGGTGCAGGCGGAGGCTGGACGGCCTCGCGAACGGGGGCGGCCTGATTCGCTTCGGCGGCGGCACCCGCCTCGGCCGGCGCCGGCACCGGGGTAGCGGGCGCGGGTGGCGGCGGTTTGCTGACCGTCGCCGGATGGGGTGGTTCTTTCGGATGACTGGCGACGAACTGCTCATACCAGAAGTACCCGGTCACTACGAGCACCAGCACCCCCACCAGGCCAATCATCATTCCCAAGCCACCTGGTTTGCGCGGCGCCGGCTTTTTCTCGCTTCCGACGTTCTTCGGTGCCGAGGGTGCGCCCGGCCCGCCGGTCGGAGATAGAATCGCCGGAATCGGGACGGGGCGCTCGGCCCCTCCGGGGGGCTTGGCGTCCCCCGGACTTCTCGAGGCCGGTGCCATTGGCGGCGCGGCCTCCGATCCAGAAGCGGCACTGGCGGCCGCGACAAATCCCCTTGGCTTCAGCCTGAATCTAACTCCTGCACCCGCCTTTTCGTCGGTGTCCAGCGCTTTCATCGGAGGCGGCAAATCGACCAGGGCGGGTCTTTCCGATTCCGGCGGCTTGACTGGAAAACCGGGCGCCGGTTTGGCCTTTTCCGTCACTGCTCCGGCAGCCCCCGCGGCCGTTGGTGGAGCGGCCCGAACGGTTGGCGCTCCAATCGCTGGCAGAGCCAGTTTCTTGGGCTCACCCAGCGAGGCCGGCGTGTCCAGCTTCGCGGACGGCGACTCAGAGGCACCAGCTGGTGTCGCGGGAAACGGAGAGCCGGCAGGCGACGGCGCTTTCACTGGAGGATTCTCCTCCCCGGATGGCTTCGGGTCAGATGGTTTGATCGCGATGCGCGGTCTGAGCTTAAACGATGGCGGGGCTGCCGCGGGCTCCCCGGCCGCGGAGGGCAACGGAGGAGGTGCGGCGGGGGCGACCGGGGGGGGCGGGGGCGGCGCAGCCGCTGGAGACGATGGAATCGCCGGCGGCGCCCCGTCAGGAGATTTGTCCGGACGAAGCTTCAGCTTCAAACGCGGCTCTTGCCGGGACGAAGGCTCGTCACTCATGCGGAGGCATCCTTAACAAGAAACTGCCGCAACGAAACTAAAAAGATGCGCTCGCGGTCGGAGGAAGGATCCTCCACAACCAGACGGCACACTGACATCATGAAATACTTTGCCCCCGCTGCGCTCGTACTCACGTTGACCCTCGCCACCGGTTGCGGCCTCTTCCACAAGAAGGACAAGAGGGCGGTCACCCCGGAGTTGCCGCCTGCCACGGCGATCCAGGCTGAATATCGCGACCGCTGGGTGGAGAGGCGCACCCATGAACTGCTCGCGGCAGGAACCGCAAAGACCGACGATGAGGCGCGGGCCATGGCGGCCTCCGAATTCGCGAAACAGAATCCCTTCATCAGCCCGCCTGCCACCCCCGCCGGCCGCTGACCTCGAGTCCTACTCGTTCGCGAAGTCCAGCAGTTCGATCTCGAACACGAGCGTGGCTTTCCGTGGGATCCGCGGCGGATCGCCCTTGGTGCCGTAGCCAAGCTCGTACGGCACGATGATCAGGCGCTTTTCACCCCGCCGCATCTGCTTGATGGCCTCCTCCCAGGCAGGGATCAGCTGGTCCCGGCCTACGCGGGGTCGAAACGCCTGGGCAGGATTCGTTTCCTCGCTGAACACCTTGCCGTCAAGAAAACGGCCCTGGTAGAGCACCGTCACAAGGTCCCCGGCCTTGGGCCGGGCATCGCCCTTGCCCTCCTTGAGGATGACGTAACGAAGCCCCGTCGAGGTTTTGATGGCATTCGGCCACGTTTTCTCAACGATGACCCGGTCGTCCCACGGCAGCTTCTCGCGCTGGGCTTTCAGCGGCAGGGCGCTCACCAAAGCCACGGACAGGACTAACCAGAACGCGATGCGCATGCCGCAAGTTTTGCGGAAGAAACCCGAAAGTAAAGACCGCAGCAGGCGCCGGAGAAATCACCGCCAGTCCCGCGCCATCTGAAAACAAAAAGGCGAAGCCCGCACAGGGGCTTCGCCGAAAAAACGCGTCAGTAAGACGACTGCTTAGTAACGACGATTGCCGCCGCCACCGCCGCCAAAACCACGGCCGCCGCCACCGCCGCCGCCGCCAAAACCACGGCCGCCGCCACCGCCGCCGCCACCGAACGAACGGCCGCCACCCTCTTCTTTCGGACGGGCTTCGTTGACCGTGAGGTCACGCCCACCAACGTTCTTGCCGTTGACGCCAGTGATGGCCGCCTTGGCCTCCGCGTCCGAACCCATCGTTACAAACGCGAAACCGCGGGAGCGGCCGCTGAACTTATCCATCGCGATGAACACCTCGGCGACGGTGCCATGCTGCGCAAACAGATCACGCAATTCGCTCTCAGTCGTGCTGAAAGCCAGATTACCGACATACAATTTGGAACCCATGATGATTTATCCCTTGATCTACCGGTAGTTCACGGACTGTTCCCGATCGCCGGGTTTCAAATCATCACCGGGCGCTTAGCCCGCCTGATAATCCACCATATCTCGTAACCTAACACAGAGTCTATCCAGGAAACGGCGAACAGACCAACAGGCCGCTGCGAAAATGCAAGCTATTCCTTTCCAAGCAGTCCCACCCCGTCAGAAGCAGCCTTTGCCGCCGGGTGGGCAGCGACCAATGCCAGCGCTGTGCGCAGGAGCGTTTTGCCAGGCTCCATGCGGTGCCACGGCGAAGCTCCGGAGGGATGGGGCAGCGGGATGACCTCGACCTGGTGTCCGCGATAGGTCACCTGAAACGATCGGCCAACGACTTCGGTAAGCGGCCGTTCCCCAAGGAACTGCGTGATGGCAAGTTTGCCGACAGGCAGCACCAACCGCGGCCGCAGCAGGGCAAATTCGCGTTCCAACCAGCGCCCGCAGTTCCCGATTTCATCCTCGTCCGGCACCCGGTCGCCGCCTTGCGGCTTCTTGCCCGGGAAACAGCGGCAAACCGCGGCAAAATACACCCGGTCGCGCGCTTCATCCTCCGTCCAGCCAGTCGCCTGGTTCAACCACTTGAACAGCGTCTTGCCGGCAGTCCACGCAAACGGCCGGCCGAGAACCGGCTCCTTGTCGCCCGGCGCCTGGCCGACGAGGATGATGCGACTCACCACCGGGCGGCCGACGACAACCGGGCGGTGCATGCGCGGGCAGAGGGTGCACCGCCGGAGCGCGGCGAGATGCTGCTGGATCGGCGCGGGGGACGGGGGAGTGGTTTCCATGCGGGCGAAGGTCGGGGCGCGCTGCCTGGTTCAAATGCTGTACCTGGCCTTGATGTCCTCTGGGATCCGGACGGCGCGGTTGACCGCCAGATTGACGAGCTTATACTCGGCATGGCCGCTGAAGCAGCGCTTGCCGGTTTCCTGTTTCTCGATCTCAAAGCGCACCCGCACCCCGGCATCATCGGCGAGAAACTCCTCGATCCAGGTCCGCACGATGAAGCGGTCGCCCAAGCCGAGCGGGCGCAGGAAGTTCATGGTCGTCGCGGTCAGGTACCAGCCCAGGCCGCGCTTGATGAATTCCTCCCAGGACATGCCGTAGCAGCGCGCCATCTGCTCGTAGCGCGCCGCCAGCACATAATCCATGTAACGGCTGCTGTGGACGTGCTGGAACAGATCGATGTCGTCCGGCCGCACCTGCATCTGGGTTTCGAATTTCGAGTGGATGTTCATCATGAAAATGTCCGCCGCACCGCCCGGCCCTCAGCCGAAGAACCGGTCCAGGAGCCGCCGGTCGCGCTTGGTTGGTCGGCCCGAGCCCTTGGCGCGGGCGAGCAACTGCTGCACGCGCTGCCGCCGCGCCTGCGCAAACTCCTCCGCCGGCGTCTGGTCTTCGCAGTAGGCCGCCACGCCTTTTGCCCCGACGCGCGACGCCGGCACTCCGAGCACCTTGAGTGTGCGACGAATCAGTCCCTGGCGGGCGACAATGACCACGCCGCCGCGCACTTCGCGGGAGGGCTTCACCGGCTGGCCGTTGATGGTGACGCTGCCGGCGCGGCACGCATCGGTGGCGAGGCTGCGCGTCCGGAAGATGCGCACGGCCCACAGCCATTTGTCGATGCGTTCCGCCTCGGGGGAAAATGCCACGGCCGCGAACGTAGAACGTCCGCGGCCGCGCGCAAAGGATTTTGCATCAGCCTGTCGGGCCGGCCTGCGGCGGTACGATCTCCCCTGTCATCGGGAGCCCGAGGAACGAGGGCGTGGCGATCCAGCAGACTGGATTGCGTCGTCGCTTCGCTCCTCGCAATGACAATGGTGAGATGTCGGGCTCGACATCCTGCGTCACGTTGATCTGGGCGTGTGAGCCAAGTTGCTCGTCGTCATCCGCCGGCCGCTTTCGCTGATTTGATCTCTCCGCGCAGCCAGTCCTTCAAGATGTCTTTCTCATAGCGGAGCGGTTCAGAACTGGGGAGAACCAGCCGGCTCATGAAATTAAGGTCGCGCAACTGGCGCTTCCCCGAGCTGATCACCTTGCCATCCGCCCCGGTGAGTTTGAATTCAAGGTCGAAGCGCGGCGGATAAATGTCCTTGACGATGCGGACATCCATGAACTGGGGTCCGCGCTGGGGCTCATACTCGCCCGCCAGGTCGATGTCGGTGAATTTCACCTCCAAGGCCTGCCCGGCCCCAAGGTAGGAAGCCGCCTGGGTCTCGATGAACTGCTTGATCTGGTTCAGGATGGCGTCCCGCCCCTTGTCCGTACCCGTGTAGGAGTCTCTCACGTCCGCAAAATTCTCGGGATGGTCGAAGATGACCGTGACCTTTCCTGGTTTGGGTTTGTCCGTGTCGGCGGCGAAGATTGTGCCTGCGCCGAGCAGGCTGAGGATGGATATCAGTCTGAGAGTTTCTGTTTTCATGGCATCCGGAAGTTAGGACTATTGTATCCGTGAATACTCAAAAGACGAACTTCAGCCGCCATTTGTTATGGCCCTCTTGCTGGCCGCCTGCGGCGGCAGACGTTTGACCAATCGGGGCAAGACGACTGGCGAGCCCCCGGCTTCCGAAGTACTCGCCATCCCGAGACATGCACGATCAGGCACGACGCCGCGCCCCGTGCCGGCCCGGCAAGGCAATCCGGCTGTCGGCCAATAACCAGTGCCGCCGCGGCAGGGCGGAACCGGCAAACCGATGGAATTACGCTGATTATCGAGCTGGCCTGGTTCAGCGGCGCAAATCATCGAGCTTAGAGGGAACGACGAGGATTGCGCGTGCCAGGTCAATTATCAGATAGGCGACCAAAAAAGCGGCGTACGCCACAATTGGCACGAAGCAGGCCACCACGATCAACCCCGCGCCCGTCGCCAGTCCGGGCGCACCGCCGGCCAAATTCTGCATGAGGCCGACTCCGGGCGCCAGATTTCCCATCATCGCGACGGTTTCTGAACCTCGTTCAGAGAATGAGAACAGCAAGGCAAGGACGCCGGCCGCTGCAAACAGCGCGAAGAGCGCCGGGACAATCCGCAGCCAGACCTTTGGGAAGAACGCGAGCAAACCCACGGCTTCTTCACCACCACTCGCGCCCGTCACTTCGATGTTCATCGAGGCGGGATGCAGGGCCGCCATCGCAGCCATCAAGAACAGGGCGGCGCCCAACAAAGCGGCAAGCAAGGGACCGACGGCCTCGAATGCAATCACCCCCTTTATGCCCGAGAACAAGGTGCCCAGGCCCATCAGGACCCAGATCAAGGCGACGCAGTCCGGGAAAGCTGGCGAAGCCATCCGCGTCGGACTGGCGCGCAATAATCGATCCCCAGCGTCCAGGAATCGCGTGGCTGCGAACTGGCCCAACGCGATGGCAATTACGAAGGCCAAGCCGGCAAGAGCGATGCTGAATTGGTTGAGCTTGATCGCCCAAAAAATGGCGACGAGGACCACCAGGGCCGCTCCGACCAGCACCGCGTAATGACCACCCGATTTACACCATTCCAGAATCTTTTCCAGCAGACCTGGCCTCACCCACGCACGAAACCATCTCAGGACTTTTTCCACGAAATCGCCAAGCAGAGTTTTCGCAGGGAGCTTCACGCCGGTCGGAGGAGGCGGGGGAGGCGCTGGCGGAATGACGCTGGCGAATTCACTCTGGGTGTTGGCCGCAAGCCACGAAGGGAGTCCTTCGTGCCATATGAGGGTGTTCCCCTTGATCGCCCCAGAATTGATGAGGGCCTTGATTTCGTCCGCCGTCACCGGGCCCGTCTGGGCTCCGTTCTTCATGTAGTACCATGCAATGCTCATAGGAGTAGGTTGGGGGGTTGGAAAAGCAAAGTGTTCGATCGGAATCGCAACTTGCCTGCGGATTCTCGATGGACCGGTAATATCATCCCTGCAAAAACGAACAACTTCAAAACACCTGAACAAGTTGTCCGGACGGATTGGTCCCGCGTCAGGCCAGGAGCGGGGCCAAAGTCCCCGCCTCAAGTCTCCCGGCCGCACTTATCCGTGCAACGCTATCGGCCCTAAAGTCTTCGGCGACGCGCCGGCTGTCCAGGCGCATCAAACAACGCCGCCGTCGCGGAAGAAACCGCGGCGGCGGCGCATGAGCTAAACCTGTTGGAATGAGCCTGGCTGCCGGGCTCGCTTTACCGTTCCTGGGTGGCGGTCTTGGTGAACCCGATGTCCACGTGCGTCTTTCCTTTTTCGATCTTGACCGCGATCGAGGCCATCATCTGCGGGTCGGCATGCTGCCCGAGTATCGAGGTGGTGGCCCCGTTTTCATCCGTGCCGCTCTCCCTGCTCGCGATCGTGAACCCGCCATCGGTCAGGGCCTTCTCGTAGAAATCGGCCACCGTCTCGACCGGATCGCCGGTGGTGAAGACATAAGTACCCATCGTGTTCCCCGCGATCGCCCCAAGCGAGGCTTCCAGAGTCTTCCCGCCACGGTAGGCGGGAATGAAGGCGGGAAATTTCTTCAACGCAGCGGCAAAGGCGGATGCGCGGGCCGGGCTGATGCTCTCCGGAACCCGCTTGGCGGGCGCCGGCGGCTCCTCGGTCATGGCTGGAGCGGCCGCCGGTTCACTCGCTTCCGAGTCGGATTGCGCCGGCGTAGAAACCTTCTGCCCCTTCGCAAACTGCTGCATGGCCTTCTCCATCTTGTCGGCGGAGAGGTCGTTGAGATCGAGCGTAACTGTCTCACCCGTTTTTTTGTTCTTGATCGTGATCTTCCGGGCCTCGGGGTCCTTCGAGACGACCTGAAGGTTCGGAGTGAGCGAAGCGATCATGTTCACCGTCGCGAATTGCGGGTCTTTCTTCACATCCGCCGAGTATTCCGTTGCCTTCTTGTGGACGAAATACGCGCACGTTGTCACGCATCCACCGATGACCAAGAGGATGCCACCGAGAATGCAGAGGACGATGATCAGCGTGCGGTTGCTGCCCTTCGCCGGCGCCGCCGGGGAGGGCGGCGGAGGCGGAGGAGGGGGCGGTGCAGGCGGCGGAGGCGGAGGAGGCGTGGTCATGAGCAGGAAAAACGGTCGACTATTTGATCAGGGTGAGGCGATTGCCGATGAGTGGCAGCGGTTTGCAGACCCCGTTCGCTGCGTTGATGATGCCCATTACGACCAGCACCAGGATCCCGATGAGCACCGCAAAGTGCAGAAGCATGATGAGGATCCAGCCCAACACCGGGATGAAAATGAGCACCGCCGCGAGGATCATATTCGCGATCCAAGCCGCGATGGCCGCAAGAAACAGCACCAACCCCTGGTTGCAGTGGTACCTTGCGAATGGAGAGTCTTTCGCGGCAAGCAACGGCACGAGGAAAAGGATCCCGAGATAGGACAGTATGCCCATGACCTTGTTCTTATCCACGTCGGCCGGGTTGGGAGTGAACACGCCGGGTCCACCGGTCGCTCCCGCCGGGGCAGGCGGGGGAGCCGCTGGTGGAACAGCGCCCGCAAACTCACTCTGGGCGTTGGCCGCGGCCCATGCCGGAAGTCCTTCGCGCCACACGAGGGTGTCGGCCTTGATCGCCCCGGAGGTGATGAGGGCCTTGAGTTCGTCGGTCGTCGCCGGGCCCGTCTGGGCTCCGTTCTTCATGTAATGCCATGCAATGCTCATATAGGAGTAGGTTTTGGTTTTGGGGGACGGAAAGCGCTTGATCAGATCTGCCTGGTTGCGGCCATTCGGATCAGCTTCTATGGGGACGGATTCCGGACCAGACCGAGGGTGGTAGCAATCGATCGTGCTTCAGGAATGTTCTGTGGGTATGAATCGAATATTCTCTCGGTCGGTTTCTGAGGATCGATTTTTCGAGTCTCACCTCAACAACCTAGCAAGAGCGCCGGAATCTTCAACCTGCCTGTAGGTTTTCGGTATACAGGCAGTATCATCCCTGTCAAACTGAACAACTTCAATATCTCGCTCCGGGTTGTCCCAGAGGCTTGATCCGGTAGCCGGCGGCGGGGGTTTGCAGGCGGCTTTTTACACCCCATGGTGGCACGCCACGGAGGCTGTGCCGGAACCACGCAGTAGAAAGGTTGCTTACGACCGATGATCGCCTGTTCCGCTGGCCAGCGGGAGGCTTCCTACCACGCCGGCCAACCACACCCGGCGCCCGCCCAACCCCGCCCTTGACACCCCTGAGCGGCTCCGGTCACCTTGACCCTCTTTTTCGACAAGATCATGCAACCTACATTCCGCCCCCATCGCAAGAAACGTGCGCGCAAGATCGGCTTCCGCGCCCGCAAATCCACAACCGGCGGGCGCAAGGTGCTCGCCGCCCGTCGCCGCAAAGGCCGCAAGCGCCTGACCGTCGTCTGAGGAAGAACTGAGGGAGCGAAGGGCTGAAGGGCTTAAACGCGAAGTCGTCCATGACGGCGGTCGCATCTCTGCCCTGCAACCTTCAGCCCTTCGGTTCTTCAGCTCTTTGGCTTCCCGGCCCTCTGGTTTTTCAGCCTTTCAGTCCTTCCCCCTCTGTGCGTTTTCGCCCCGAGCAGCATCTGCGGCGCCAGGCTGACTTCCGCAACCTGCGGATGCAGGGCCGCCGTATTGACGGCGGCGCCTTTACCTTGTGGTGGCGGAGCCGCGCACCCGCCGGACTAGCCGCACCGCTGCCCGTGCGGGTGGGCGTGGTGGCCTCGATTGCCTCCGTCGGCCCGGCCGTGCGCCGCAACGCGGCCAAGCGCCGCCTGCGGGAGATTTTCCGCCGCCATCAGACGCTGGTGCCGCCGGGGACTGATCTGCTGCTCGTGGCGCGCTCCTCGCTGAACCGGCTTGAGTTTCGCGAAGTTGAAGCGAAGTTCATCGACGTCTGCCGTCACCTCACAGGAGATAACGCATGAGTGCGATCTCGCGAAGCTTTGATCATGCAGTCGCCCTGCCCGCCCGCGTCCTGCTCGGCCTGATCTGGCTCTACCGGAAAACGCTGTCGCCAGTGCTGCCGATTGTGTTCGGCCCTGGCTGCGGCTGCCGGTTCCACCCGACCTGCGCGGTCTATGCGGCCCAGGCCGTGCGGGAGCGCGGCGCGCTGTCTGGCATGTGGCTGGCGTTGCGCCGGCTCCTCAAGTGCCACCCGTTGCACCCCGGCGGCTTCGATCCGTTTCCCGCCCGGCGTCGGCCGATTGCCCGGCGCGTGCCGGTTTGGACCCGGATGCCGTCCTCCCCGGAAGTTGATCCGGACCGTCGCGAGCTGAACTGTAGCCGCTGATTATTTCAGACCCTTTCCCCTTCCCTTTCCCTTTCACTTTCACTTTCGCCCCCACTTTCACCTTCACTCTCACTTTCACTTCCAGATGGACAAAAAGAACACCTATATTGGTGCCCTGCTGCTGCTCGCAGCGTTCGCCAGCCTTTACCTCGGGCAACGCTTCGCGCCGCCGCCACCACGCGCGCCGAGTGTCGGGCAAGCGCCGGATCTTAGAAATGTCGCGCCCGCGCTGACGAATTCCCCCGCCGCGCCGGCGCCGGCCATGCCGTCGGACGCCACGTTCGCAGCCGTCGCCCAGGACAGCACCGAGGCGACGATTACCACGCTTGCCAACGATTTCATCGAGGTGCGCCTGACCGACTTCGGCGGAGCCGTCCGCGATGTGGCCTTCGCAAAGTATCACGCCGAGCTGGGCAGTCCGGCGCCCTACGTTTTCAATCAACAACACGCCGACCCGATCCTGGCGTTCACCCCCGATTCCATTCCCGGTCTCGGCCGCACCACGCGTTACCAGCTCGTCTCTTCCACGCCAACCGAAGTGGTGTATCGCACCGTGCTTGAGAACACCCTGGAAGTCACCCGGCGCTATGTCTTGCGCGCCCCGGGTGATGCCACCGGCGATCCCTACATTGTCAGGCATGAAACCACCTTCCGCAATCTCACCGCCGAAACAAAGCCGTTGCCCCGCGCCACGCTCAGCCTCGGCACCGCGTCGCTCGTCAGCCTTACCGACTACGGCCAGTACCTGAACGTCACGAGCTACGACGGTCACGACACCCAGTTCATCGATCGCAGCGACCTGGAAGGCGCCGGCGTCATCGGGCGCATGCTCGGCAAGGACACCAGCCCGAAGGCCTTCGTGGAGAAGAACGGCCCCGTCGTCTGGGCCTCGGTGACCAACCAGTTTTTCTCCGGGATTTTTGTCGCCGACAAGCCGGGGGAAGCGGTGATTGCCCGGCGCATTGACCTGCCGCCTTTCCCCGGCACGCCGCGGACCAACATCGGCCTGACCGGCGCGGAGCGTTTCGACCTGCCGGCGCTCGCTCCGGGCGCCACGGCCACGCTGGCGGGCGACCTCTACGTTGGTCCGAAGGAATATCCCCGTCTGGCCAGGCTCGCGCACAACGAGGACCTGGTCCTGCAGTACAGCCGGCGCATCTACAGCCGGATCTTTCTCTGCGGCTATGTGGCGCCGTTCATGAACACGCTCATGCACTGGACGCATCGTTGGGTCTACAACTGGGGCCTGGCGATCGTGCTGATGACGCTGATCATCAAGACGGTCAGCCTGCCGTTCACCCTCGCGGCGTCGCGCTCCGCCAAGCGCATGCAGAAATTCCAGCCGCAGATCGCGGCGCTCAAGGAAAAATACAAGGACAATCCCCAGAAGTTGAACCAGGCGACCCTCGAGCTTTTCAAGGAGCACAAGATCAATCCCATGGGCGGCTGCCTGCCGATGCTCATTACCATGCCGCTGTTCATCGGGTTCTTCACGATGCTGCAGGGATCCGCCGAGCTCCGTTTCCAGGGTTTCCTCTGGGCCCGGGACCTTTCCGTGCCCGACACCGTGGTCCGCCTTTTCGGATTCCCGCTGAACATCATGCCGCTGTTGATGGGCGCCACGATGCTCTTCCAGATGCGCCTGACCCCTCAGCCGACGGTCGACAACGCGCAGGTGAAAATGATGAAGTTCATGCCGGTGATGTTCACCCTCTTCTGCTACAGCTTCTCCTGCGCCCTCGCGCTTTATTCCACGGTCAACGGTCTTTTCACCATCGGCCAGCAGCTCGTCATCAATCGCATGAAGGATGAGCCCGAGGCGCCCGCGGCCGGAATGGCCGGAATGAAAAACGTGACGCCGTCAAGAAAGAAGCCTAGAAAATAGGGCGTTCGCACCGCTTTCCCGCTTTCCCGTTTTCTCACCCTCCCCCTATGTCCGGTCATAGCAAGTGGGCCAAAGTCAAGCGCGCCAAGGCCGTCACCGATTCACGCCGGGGCAAGATCTTCAGCCGCCTGGCGCGCGAGATCACCATCACCGCGAAGGCCGGCGGTGGCGATCCCGGCATGAATCCGCGCCTGCGCACCATCCTGATGAAGGCGCGCGAGGCCAACATGCCCGCCGACAACATCGACCGCGCGATCAAGAAGGGCACGGGCGAGCTGCCGGGCGTGGTCTATGAGGAGGTGACTTATGAAGCCTACGCCCCCGGTGGCGTCGCCATGATCGTGCAGGTGACGACCGACAACAAGAACCGGGCCGCTTCCGAAATCCGCAGCGTCTTTACCCGCTACGGCGGCAATCTCGCCGGCGGCGGCGCCGTGCTCTACAAGTTCCAGCATCTCGGCCAGTTTCTCATCGGCAAGGACAAGGCCACCGAGGACGCCCTCGTGGAGATCGCCCTCGACGCCGGCGCCGACGACGTCATCACCACCGAGCACGGATTCGAGATCCGCTGCGCCATCAAGTTCTTCGACGCCGTCATCCGCGCCCTCGAGAAGAAGGGCATCAAGCCGGACTCCGCCGAAATCGCCTACATCGCCACCCAGACCCTCCCGGTCACCAGTCTCGACGCCGCCCGTTCGCTCGTAAAATTGCAGGAGGCCCTCGAGGAGCTGGACGACGTGCAAAACGTCTTCTCGAACGAGGAGATGGACGACGCGCTCAGCGAGCAGGCGCATGCGGGGAGCTGATTTCACGGGAATTGGTCGCGGGAGCATGCGGCGCACCACAGATTCCTCTGCGTCGTAAGCCCCTGGAGGGCGAGGCTCCTGCCGAGCCGCCTTTGGATCGTGATTTCGGCTCGGCGGGAGCCTCGCCCTCCGCGCCAGGTGTATGGATTCAGGGCGTTGCGGAAAATCTCGAGAACTCCGGCCGGGCCAGAACTTCCCGCCATGACGCAAAAATCTGTGTTCATCTGCGGTGATCTGTGGTTAACACTGCTCATTTCATGAACGACGCGGAGGAGGATCTTCCTAGTGCGCCCCCCGAACCCGGCGAGGTCGGCCTCGTCGAGCCGCATGATTTTGTCTGCCCGCAGCCGTTCCGCTTTGAGAGCGGCCAGACCTTGCCCGGCTTCACGCTGCGCTACGAAACCTACGGCCACCTCAACGCCGCGCACGACAACGCCGTCCTGATCTGCCATGCGCTCAGCGGTGACCACCATTGCGCCGGCATCCATGCGCTGACCGACCCCAAGCCCGGCTGGTGGAATAACTTCATCGGCCCCGGCAAGGCCGTTGACACAAACCATTTCTTCGTCGTTTGCGCCAACGTCCTCGGCGGCTGCCAGGGCTCCAGCGGCCCGTCGTCGCCCAACCCACACACCGGGCGGCCATTCGGTCTCGCGTTTCCGTTTGTGACCATCCGCGACATGGTGCGCGCCCACAAGCTGCTCTGCGACCATCTCGGCGTGTCCTCGCTCTACGCCGTCGTGGGCGGCTCGATGGGCGGGATGCAGGTGCTGCAGTGGGGAATTGAATACCCGACCTTCGTGCGGCGCATGATCCCGCTGGCGACGACAGCGCGCGAAAGCGCCCAGGCGATCGCCTTCAACGAGGTCGGCCGCCAGGCCATCATGCAGGACCCTGAGTGGCACCATGGCGACTATCCAAAGGGCGGCGGTCCGCGCGTCGGTCTCGCGATCGCGCGCATGATGGCGCACATCACCTACCTGTCCGACGAAAGCATGGATCTGAAGTTCGGCCGGCGCAAAACCGCCGGAGTCGCGACGCCCCCTGGAGCCGCGACGCCCTCGTCGCGGAAACCAAGCGCCGCCGATGCCGGCTCCACCACACCTGCGTCAGGTACGTCCGCTGCCTATACCTTTGACGTCCAGTTTGAGGTGGAGAGCTACCTCCGGCATCAAGCCGAGAGCTTCATCAACCGGTTCGATGCCAACTCCTACCTCTACATTACTCGCGCGCTCGACCACTTTGACCTGACCGCCGCCCATGGCTCGCTCGAGCAGGCCTTTGCCGGCGTCGAGGCCGCGACCCTCAGCGTCGCCTTCACGAGCGACTGGCTGTTCCCGTCCGCCCAGAATCGCGAGATCGTGCTCGCGCTACTGCGGGCCGGCAAACGCGCCAGCTACGCCGAACTGTCCACCAATCTCGGCCACGACTCGTTCCTGCTCGAGTCCGAGGAGCTCTACTCTCTCGTCCGCGGATTCCTGACACGATAAGGCTTGTGTCGCAGCGGGCGGCTCTGCTTTCTGAATTTTCTAGAATAATTCGATTTGACCCTATGGTATCAATTGATACCCTCGGGGTGTTATGGCTTTCGACTCATTCCTGAAATGCGCGATCAAATACCCGAAGATTGGCGTTCTGCAGTCTGCCAGATTCTCCAGGCAATGCACAGGAACTCAATCACTTGGACAAGCAGTGCCCAGCAGCGATGGGAGGCCGAATCCTTCGGGGCTCACCGTGCCGATGCATGTCAAGCCATGCTGGTGGCTTTGTCGCAGCCTGGGATTACTGGAAAACGTCATGACTACCCGAATGAGCCCGGTGAAACGTGGGCTTTTCTCTTCACCTACCAATCGGTTCCATTTTACGGGAAGGTTTGTCTGAAAAACAGTCGCCTCATTGTGAAGATCCTTTCTGCTCACAAACCGAACCCATCCGACCGGAACACGTGACGCCACCATGAAAACTCCCCATCGAGTCGTTGATTTCCTCGTCAATATTCCGAACGACGAGGGCGACGGCGTGCTTTGCCAGATCCCGATCAAGGTCCCCGTGGAGATCGATCCGGATACCGGTGAGGAACTGATCACCGACGAAGGCAACGAACTCATCGAAACAATTCGAGCCCGCCACATGGGGCTCATGACCCAGGATGAAATCAAGATTCTGCGCATTCGCCTCGGCCTCAGCCAGCGGGAGATCTCCGAACTGCTCCGCTGCGGCGAGAAGAGCTACACGCGATGGGAAAACGGCCATGGCCGGCCTTCGCAGCTCGTCAATTTGGTCCTTTGCGCGCTTCGAGATGGCGAACTGAAGCTTGCTTACCTCCGTAGCCGCTGCCCAAGCGGCGAGTGCGATCGAAGGCGAAGAAGGAATCGCCCGCTGCACCGGAGGGCTAGAGTTTTGGCGTGACCGTTCTCGCGTTCCAGCGGAGAGTCAGGCGTGCCCACGCTCACCTGGATCGGCAAGGACGCCGTCGTGAATCACCACCAGGAGGTGCCCTACAACCTTCTGCGTGATGTTGCCTCCGGTGCCGCCAAGACTCAGTCTTAAGCCATCCCTCCCAAGTAACGGCTCGACTTGGATTTAGAAACGCCCCTTCCCGTCATGTCGGTCTTCGACGCTTTCGCTGAGTATCACTACGAGCTGCATCTCCGCCTAAAGTTCCATGAGGAGACAGGCGATGCGTTTCAGGTCTTGTTCTCCCGATTGATGAGCAAGACCTATCCCGACGATTTTCACCCCACTCGTCCGTGGGGCAATGTCGGTGACCGGAAATGCGATGGCTATCGTGTATCCACCCGAGCGCTCTACCAATGCTACGCGCCGTCCGAACTGACGCTGGAGAAGGCCAAGGCGAAGATTGTGGCCGACTTTGAGGGCGCGCTGGCGCACCACGGAGAGTTTTGGGATACATGGGTTTTCGTCCACAACGCTGTGGATGCCTCCGCGATCTATCACCCTCTTGTTCGCCTCGCTTCAAGTCTGAACCCGGTTTGAAACCTTGAAAAAGAAGCTCCCCGGTTCTGGACCGTATGCGGTTTTCACCGTTAAGGTGACGCTGCTCGACACGAAGCCACCGATCTGGCGGCGACTGCGCCGGCCGGCCGGCACAGCGCTGGCCGACATGTATTGGCTGCATCAAACTATGACAGCATTGTGGCTTGCCTCCTCGCGCTTTGCGGCCTCCGTGTTAATGCCCTTGAAATGAGCAAGCTCGTCGAAAAGCGGACGGTTGACATGCAGATCATCGGTGACTGGGTCGAGCCGGCCAGCCGCGTGCTCGACCTGGGCTGCGGCCGCGGCGTGCTGCTCGACTATCTGCAGCAGACCAAGCAGGCGCGCGGCCTGGGCGTGGACCTCGACTTTCAGAAAATCCTCGGGTGCGTGCGCCGCGGCGTCACCGCCTACCAGGGCGACATGGAGGCCTTCATGCGCGCGTTCCCCGACCGGTTCTTCGACCGGGTCATCTGCTCGCGCACCGTGCAGGAACTGGCCGACCCAGCCGCCGTCATCCTCGAGGCGCTGCGGGTCGGCCGCGCGCTTACCGTGGGCTTCGTCAACCATGGTTTCTGGAAGAACCGCGCCGACGCCCTCTTCCGCGGCCGCAAGCCGCGGAATCCCGTCTACACCACTGAATGGTTCGAAAGCCGTCCGGCCAACCCCGTGACCATCGACGATTTCGAGCGGTTTTGCGCCGCCAAGGGCATCGGGATTTCGCGCCGCGCGCTGCTGCGCGGCGACTGGCACACGCCCTGCACCTTCCGGCCGAATCTCTTTTCCGGCTACGCGCTGTATGATCTCGCCAGGTGAGGGGGCGGCGGCTTCACCCCCATCGCCGGCCGGGGCAGCTCCCGTTTTTCCAGCACCAGCCAGTCGCCCAGCACCTGGAAAAGCTTCTCCTCGGAAATCGGTTTGAACACCACGGCAGCCATGCCCGCCGCGCGGCATTCATCCAGCCGCCCGGGCGCCACATGCCCGGTGATCGCAAACATCGGCACCCCCGATTGCCGGGCGGTTGCCCCCAGACGCCTGGCCAGGGTGCCGCCATCCGTGTCGGGCAGGCACCAGTCAATGAGCATCGCGTCGTAATCGTGGCGGCAGGCCATGGTCAGCGCGTTGGCGCCATCTGCCGCCCAATCAACCTCGCAGTTCAATTTGCGCAGCAGACCGCCGATGACGAGCCGGTTATAATGCTCATCCTCGACGAGCAGGATCCGCCGGCCCGGGCGGCGAACGGGGGTCAGCCCGGGCGCCGGCCCGATGCCGGCTGCGCCGAACGGAACCTCGATCGTCAGCGTCGCGCGTCTTCCCTTCCCCGATACGCCGACCGACCCGCCGAGCTTCCGGACCAAACCGCGGCACACCCATAGCCGGCTCTCCGGGACCAGCGTGATCCGCCCGAGCATCCTCCGCCAGAATCGCGGCGGGGCAAACCACCATTCGCCCGCGACGGGGG
The DNA here is from genome assembly GCA_003153035.1 of Opitutia bacterium. GTDB lineage: Bacteria > Verrucomicrobiota > Verrucomicrobiia > Opitutales > Opitutaceae > Fen-1467. The sequence continues at coordinate 2,828 of PMBT01000165.1, read as the reverse complement.
AGAACCGGGAACCCACGTAGGACACGTCCATGCGCACCCGGTATTGTCCCCAGGAGACCGCATCGGTTGCGACCAGGACAGCCACTGATTGCGCCCGGCGGTGCCTGAGCGCATGATCGAGACATTCGCGGGCCACCGCCTTGAAGCCGCGACGATCGCCTGCGACGACAACCGACGGTCCCTGCCACCCTTCGATTGTGACCAGGCCGCGGCCTTGGTCGAGCGCGTCGACCAGCTCGCTCAAGACCTCGCGGACCGAGAAATTCTCCGGGCCCGAGGCGTCCTCCGCCCCCAACGCAGCCCCAGCCGGCCCGGCCGATGCGAAAGCGGACACCTTCCCTGTATCCCCGATCGGGATGCGGTGCATTGTCTCAGGGTCCGTTGACTGCGGCATACTATAAGGCAAGAACAACATTAACCAGTCCGACACAAGACTGGATTTTTTCACAAGATAGGTGGATTTAGCGCTCGGCCGCTCCGCACCAGTGGTTTGCGAAGATCTGACCTGACCGGCTGGCTGGCACCCCGGGGGCCACATTCGGGCTGGAGCGGACATGGTTTTTTTGATCACCCAGGTTTTCGGGCCAGATTCATACGCGAACCGCGCCCCGCCCGCGAATACGCATGGCATCAGGGAATCGGTGTAGGAGCCTGCTTGCAGGCGATTCCGGGTGCAGTCCCGTCGCCATGGCCGAAAAATCGCCTGCAAGCAGGCTCCTACAAAATGAAATAAACTTCGGCGGCACGAAATCATTCATCCCACAAAAAGGCCGGCCTGAACGGCCGGCCCTGGGAAATAATCCGGACTCTCCTGAGCCCGGGTGCGATAATTGACTCCTCAGACTTCGTACGGCGGCAAGGTCTTCTCGATCCGGTGCTTTTCGAGGCGGGCGAAGACGGGCAGCCCGTTGTCGTACGGTACCGGGACCTCACCCTGAATGAGCGGTAGGGCATACCGGAAGAACTGGAAGTTCATGCTCACCCCGTCCTCATTGATCCACTCGCCCGGGAGCTTCTTCACGCCATTCGCGATTTCGCTGAGCAGCGCAAGTCCAGTCTCACAGGTGTAATGCTCAGTGTCGCCGCGCACGAGCACCACCATCTTGTCGGTCTCGCCCGCAATCGCGGCCTTGACCGCGGCCTGGCCGGCCAGGAAGGCTTCATCGCTATCGGTCTTGGACGAGCAGTGGGCCGCGGCCCGCTGGGCGATGCCCAGTTTGGCAGTGCGCGCCTTCACCCCGATCTGTTGCTCGACCAGTCCCTTCAGGTATTCGCCCGCCCCGCCCAGTTGCGCGTGACCGAACGAGTCGGTGCTGGCGCTGTCGGTGGCGACGTAGTTCCCGTCCTTGTCGACGAGGCCCTCGCCCACGACGACCAGGCAGTACTTTTCCCGCTTGAGCACGCGGCGCACGTCTTCGACGAATTTTTCGCTGCTGAACGGCGTCTCCGGGAGATAAATCAGGTGCGGCGGGTCGTGCGGGTGGTCGCGGCGCTTGGCCAGCGCGGAACCCGCGGCGATCCAGCCGGCGTTGCGGCCCATGACCTCGAGGATCGAGACGAGATCGTTCTGGCCCATGGCCTCGTTGTCGCAGGCCAGCTCGCGCACGGTTGTGCAGATGTATTTGACCACGCTCCCGTAGCCCGGGCAGTGGTCGGTGACCGCCAGGTCGTTGTCCACGGTCTTCGGAATGCCGATGACACGCAGTTCGTAGCCCTGCGCCTGGGCGAGTTTGGAAATCTTGTCCGCGGTGTCCTGGGAATCATTGCCGCCGCAGTAGAAGAAGTAGCGGATGTTGTGCGTCTTGAACACCTCGAGGACGCGGTCGAAGTCCTGCTGCTTCTTGAGCTTGTATCGGCAGGTTCCGAGCGCGGCGCCCGGCGTGCAGCGCAGGGCGCGGATCTGCTGCTGCGACTCGGCGGCGAGGTCGATAAACTCCTCGTTGATGATGCCGAGCACGCCGTTGAGGCCGCCATAGACCTCCTCGATGCAATTATGGTTGAGGGCTTCGGCGACGACACCGGCCACACTGGCGTTGATCACAGCGGTGGGACCGCCCGACTGGGCGACCAGACAGTTACCTACGAGTTCAGCCATGGCTTGGGAGGATGAGAGAGTTCAAAATCACGTGAAGAGGAGCAACGAAAGGCTTCGCTCCGAGGCGTGGCAAATCAAATTTCCCACGATAATTTTCGTCCNNGGATTGTGCACGCTCGGGCTCGCCCGGCGAAAAACCCACCTAAGGAGATCCTATGATGACTTATCGCAAAAGAATGGTTCTGGCGGCCTTGACCCTCGCACTGCTAAGCCCGGCGTACGCGGCAGATGTCGCCGGCAACTGGAAGGCGGAGTTCGACACCCAAATCGGCATTCAGAAATACACCTACGAATTCAAGGTCGACGGCGCCACGGTCACGGGCAAGGCGACCTTTGAGCGAGAGCAGGCCAAGGGGGAAGTCCCGCTCAAGGAGATCAAGGTGACTGGCGACGACATCTCGTTCGTCGAGCCCTTGAATTTCGATGGCACGGAGATCCGCATCGAGTACAAAGGCAAAATCTCCGGCGACGAAATGAAACTCACCCGGCAGGTCGGTGAGTTTGCCACCGAGGAACTCGTGGCAAAGCGGGTCAAGGAAGGGGCCGCGACACCGGCCCCTGGCAAGCCCGCCGACAGTCCGCCGCTTAGATAGCGGGATCCTCGCGTTCCACGCCGCGCGCGACATTTTCGCTGGAGGGCGGGGTCGCGACGAGTGCGCAGCCTCGGCGGCCGTACCCCGCCCCGTTTGGTGCAACGGCGGGATCTGGCGATCCCGCCCTACAACCGACGAAA